>NZ_CALHIK010000114.1 GCF_938030785.1 uncultured Campylobacter sp. | reverse complement strand
CAAATTTGATCATTTCTCGCCGAGCGCCCCGCTCTCTGCTAAAATCGATCATTTCTCCCCTAGCGGCCAATAAACGACCGGCTTAGCTCCAAGCCTTGCTTCGCCGTGATACATCCCTAGCTTGTATTTCGTCCATGCAAAGCCCATGCGTCCGTGCTTGTCGATAAAGATACCGCCGAGTCCTTTGCCTATCCCCGCATTATGCGGGTGCTTTTGCAAGAAGATATTGCGGCAGGCTACGCTTAAATCAATGCTGCGGCTGTCCGTGTTTAGCCCGGATCACGAGTATCTTGCCGCGATTTGCCTTTGCCCTAAAATTTGCACGATCTCCTCTAAGCTTAAAATTCTGCCGTGCGAGTCAAAGCCTACGTTTAGTATGCGTCCCTCCAGGCTGGAAGCGCGGTCGTGCAAGTGTCCGTGAAGCATAAAAGAGCCTTTCGAGGCGTGGTTGTGCTCCTCCACGGGATAGTGAAACATACAGATGCTCATACCTGCCTTGCCGTCCTTCATCGCGCCCGCGCCGCCGTCAAAATTTAGCTCCTTGTAGTGCAGGATATCGCTAAAAATAGGATTTCCGTCGTCTTTTAGCTCGCGTAGCAGCGCTTCTTTGTTTTGGCTGATGAGCGTATCGTGGTTGCCTAAAATCAGCACATGCAAGCCGTTTAGCCTACGCGCGACGCTTTTTAGATCCTTTAATTTATTACAAAATGCAAAATCGCCCAGATCATAAACCGTATCCTCGGGCCCCACTACGGCATTCCAGAGCTCTATTAGCTTTTCGTTCATCTCGCTTACGTCGTTAAAATCCCTAAATTTAGGGCAGTATTTCATAATATTGCCGTGATAAAAATGCAAATCGGAGGTAAAAAATATCATCATTTTTCCTTTAAGCTTTAATCGCTGCATCAAATTTAAGCTTTACGTAAATTTGCGCGGCGTCAAATATTCGCGCTAATCGTTAAATTTTTTCTAAAAATTCTTTTATAAAGCCTAGCTTGCCCTGCTCGTCAAGGGATTTGAATTCTCGCTCGTTTGCTTTGATGTGATCGATCAAGGGGTGAAATTCCTCATCAAGCTTGGTTTTATCCAGTTTGCCGAAAAGCGCCTCGTTTTTACTGCGAGCGAAAAATTTATTCACGAGATAATAAGGCGTTTTCATCTTAAAGCAAAAATCGTTTTGGCTCGGGATATACACCATAAAGCCCTCGAATTTCGCCTCTTTGACTATATTTTTAAGCTCCGCAAAGCTCGTTTTTAGATACTGCTCGCCATCCTTATAAAAAGGTCTTTTTAGCGCTCCGGCAGTGCTTGCGGCGATTTTATCCAGTTCAAATTCGCTTGCTTGCGCGCCGGTTTTAGCGTCGATAAGTCCGATAAAGGTCTCGCCTAGCTCCTCTTCTACGATGTGCGGGTCGCTCTCGTCGGTGATCTCAAATAAAAAAGTTTTATTTGGATAGCGTTTGAAAATCTCTTCAAATTTACAGCAGTGCTCGCGCGCCATCTGCGCAAATCTACTATCGGTCGATCCCGTCGTGGAGTAGATGATGTGGCGGTTAAAGCTCGCGCCGCTTTCGCCGACATCTACGTAGGTGCAACACCCCAAAAAGCCGTTTACCTTTCGCACGGCAAGCACGGGCGTATCGTCCGTGATGTCGATAGGATAAAGGCTTTTGCGCGAGGTAAATTCCGAGTAGTTATAGACCTTTTTAAACGGACGCACGATGATATTTAGATCATCGTCCATTATGAGCCCGCGCATCTCAAGTAACGCCTTATCCCAATCGGCTTTGAAAAAGACGCGTTTTGAGTATTTGTAGGTGCGAAGCTCGGGATAAAGCTCGCTTTGACGCGCACTCCAGAGCCTTTTATCCTGCGTAGCGGCGATATATTTTTTCGTTACGTAGGTATTTTGCGCCGCATCAAAGGGCAGATCGCGCCTGTTTAGAGCCGCCGCGTCTTTGATCTTTTGCGCTACGCTTTCGCTCATAGGATTGACGGGCGGGATCAAAATTTCGCCCTCTATTTTGTTGTTTGCGACCTTGATAAACATCGCTATCACCGTATCTTCATCGACGCCGTGCTCGGAGGTGAAGAAATTTTGCATTCTAAAGCATTCGAAAATAAATCCATTTTGGGCGGCTTGCTCTTTTAGGCTTAGCAGCTCTTTGGTGCGCGCGCTCACGTTGCTAAGCACGATAAGAACGTCTTTATCTTTGTTTTCCAGGGCAAATTTATACGCCTGTTTTATCTCGCGGGCGACCTTGCGCTTCGCATCCTCCAAAAGCTTCGGCGACCAAGTATAAACCCCCGCCTCATCGGTTAGAAACATATCGTTTTCCAAATGATAAATTTGCGCCTGCGGATATTCGTTTTGAAATTCTTTAATTTTCTCTTTTGCGAAAGTCGTTTTACCAGAGCCCGC
>NZ_CALHIK010000113.1 GCF_938030785.1 uncultured Campylobacter sp. | reverse complement strand
GCGAGGTCGCTCCCCTTCCCGCCCCAAACCCCACCTAACCCCCGACGACGCTTTACAAGGGGCAGGCTACGCCTGCGCTGAATTTATATTATAACTGCGGTGCGGTGTCTCGCACCTAGTCGCAAGACCGCCGTGCCGCAAGTTTCAATACAATGTGCCGCACCGCGTAAAAACCCACGCCGCAGCGCATGTAACGCAGTGGATGAAATTTTAAAATTCTACCGCAGCGCCGCGGACAAATTTAAATTTTAAAACTCTCGCGGCTTTAAATTTAGCCGAAAATCCCGTATCCGAAGATCACCGCGATGATAAGCGGCAGGATAAATTTGACATACAAAAACCAAACTCCTGCGAGCCGCGCGCTTAGATCGCCTTCGTTGGTGAGCTCGTAGATCGCGTCCTTTTTCAGTACCCAGCCCACGTAGATGCAGCATAGAAGCGCCGTTAGCACGAAAAATACGTTCGCGCTTACGAAGTCGAAGGCATCGAAAACCGAGCGCCCTAGAATTTTAACGTCCGCAAGCACGCTGCTTGAGAGTATGCAGGGCAGGTTGCCGAGCACGAAGACGCCGCCGAGCGTTAAATTTACCGCCTTTAACGTTGAAAATGAGAAGCGCTCCTCGACGAAATTTATGATGACCTGATAGATCGTGATGGACGTCGTAAGCGCGGCGATGAGTAAAATCGAGAGAAAGACCACCGCGACGGCGTTGCCGAACGGCATATGCGAAAATGCGATCGGCAGGCTTTTAAAGACTAACGACGAGCCGCTGCTCGGCTCAAGCCCTGCGCTAAAGAGCGACGGGAAGATCATAAAGCCCGCAAGCACGGCGATGAGGGTATTTACGACTGCGGTGATGGTGGCTGTTTGCATCAGCTTCTCGTCTTTGTTGAGGAAGCTAGACAGCGTGATCATCACGCCGAAACCGAGCGAGAGCGCGAAAAAGACCTGACCCAAAACGTCGATCAAAAGCTTGGGCGTGATCTTGGCAAAATCGACGCCGAGATAAAATTTCACGCCTTCCTTTGCGCCCTCAAGCGTTAAATTTGTAAGGATTACCGCGATGAAGCACAAAAATAGCGCGGGCATTAGAAATTTTACGAATTTTTCGATCCCCTCGATGATGCCGTTTTTCAAAATGTACCAGTTGATCGCTATGAAAACGAGCGTGTAAGCTCCGACGCCGAGCGGGCTATTTTCGATGTGATCTGCGTAGAATTTTTGCGTGAATGCGGGATCGGTGATCCGCGCGGAGAGGTCGAAGTTGCCGCTTACGATGTTTACGATATAGGTTAGCACCCAGCCGCCGAGGACCATATAGTAGGCCAAAATTCCAAACGCGCCGATTACGCCCATGATGCCGGCGATCTTCCATGCGGGCTTTATGCGCGAGCCGTCCTTTTTAGGCGCCGTGAAGGCATCGACGCAGTTTCTTAGCGCGCGGCGTCCGATGACGTTTTCTACTAAGATCATCGGGATCCCAAGCACGATCATTGCGATGCAAAATATGAGCACGTAGGCGCCACCACCATTTTCGCCGACTAAATACGGGAACCGCCACGTGCAGCCAAAGCCGATCGTGGCGCCTGCGACGGTTAAGATATATGTGAGCTTGCTGCTCCAGGTCTGTCTCGGCACGCTCCCTCCTTAAAATTGCTCTTTTTTGAGCTTGTCGAGGAAGTCCTCGATATTGTATTTGGCACGGTAAGCCTCGCTGATGAGATGGACTATGATGTCGCCGAGATCGACGACGCTCCATTCATCTCCGCTTTCGATAGCCAAAAACTCCTCGCCGAGCGGCTTAAGCACGCTTTTTAGCTCCTCGATGAGCGAGGCTGCGTGGCGGGCGGTCAGCATAGTGGCGATTACTACGAATTTCGCGATGTATTCGCGCCCCTCCATATCGATGATCTGGACGTCTTCGGCTTTCTTTTCGTTTAAAATTTCGGCGATCCGCTCCGCCCTTTGCTTTGGATCTTGCATATCTTTCCTTTTATAAAATTTTATGACCTCTGCTGCGATCTTGGGCGGGATTTCGCCTTTGAAATCTCGCCTAAAACCGCTTGAGCTCGCATCTACGGCAATCTCGATGCGCCTTAGGCTCGCCCACTGCCGCGGGATCTCGTAGCCGGGCCTCGTAAGCACGACAAACTCCGCCAATTTCTGCAGCTCGCTAAAATCGCGCCATTTGTGAAGCTCCGATAGGTTGTCGGCACCCACGACGATGTAGAGCTTTGGTGCAGTGTCTGCGCCGCTCGCATCGCTTGCGTCATCCATGTCATTTGCGTCGCCTGCGTCACCTGCACTATTTGCGCTACTCACGCAATTTGCACCGCCTGCGTCAGCCATGCAATTCGCATTACCGCTTGGAATTTTGTTTACATTTGAAATTTCGTCTCCAACGGCACTTGAGGCTTTGACGAAGCTTGAAATTTTGCCTGTGACGGCGTTTGAAATTTCACTTGAGGTAGCGCTTAAAATTTCGCTCGCATTTAAAATTTCGTTCCGCCCAGCATTCAAAATTTTGCTCACGCTCAAAATTTTATCTTTGGCGGAGCTTGAAACCTCGCTAATGACAGCACCGGACATTCTGCTTGCGGCGACATTTGAAACTTCGTCCGCATTTGAAATTTTATCTATGTTTTGTGTTTCGCTAACATCTCCTGCGCCGCCCGCCTCACTCGTGCCGTCGTGAGGAATTTTACTTACCTTGCTTTGTGAAATCCCGCCCGTTTCGCTTTCGCTGCCGACCGGAATTTGATCTGCTGTGTCGCTTTGCAGAGTTTTACCCGTTTCAATTGCCGTCTCGGACGTGATTTTGCCGTTTCTGCCGTATTTTTCGAGCAGAAATTTCACGCTTTGTATCGTGGGTACCGGCACGTTTTGCGAAATTTCATAATCGCTTACCTCCACGTGCGGGGTGTCGCCCCACAGCGCGCGGCACCATTTTAGCCGCAGCTGCGGAGGCGCCGAAAAGCTCTTTTTAAAAGGGTTTAGAAACGACGGCATTATGATTAGCAAATCTGGCTTTAGGGCGGATAAGATCGCCCCTACCGCGGCGTCGTGTCCTGCGTGCGGCGGATCGAAACTGCCGCCGAAAAGTGCGATCTTCACGCGCTCGCCCCGCGCTGTTTCGCGCCGCAAAATTTCTCGTCCTTTGCCGCAAATTCCGCGGCATAAAATTTTGCGCGGTGCGATCTTGCTTTATTAAATTTCATGTCATAAAATCTCGCTTCGCTAAATTTTGTTTCAAAAAATCCCGCGTTTTGCGGTGCGGTAAATTTAAAGGGCGTGACGGCGCAAAGGCTAGGGCTGCGTCGCAGCTCTTTTGCGGCGGCAAATTTTAAAAGCGCGCCGCCACGGAATTTTACCTCGCCGAATCTCGCTGCGTTAAATTTCATTTTAAGCTCTAAATTTGGCGTCTGGAACTTCATCTCCTGAAATTTCGCGCCGTGAAATTTGGTCGCATAAAATTTCGCAGTGCGAGCTAGAAAACCGGTCTCGCGCAATTCTGCTTTATAAAATTTAATGCCGCGTGCTCTAAATTTTGATTTGCAGAATTCCATGCCGCGAAAGTTCGCTCCTAAAAATTCTGTTCCGCAGGTCGCAAAATTTGCACCATTAAATTTCTCGACATTAAATTTAAAATGCGAGTGCCGTGATTGTGGAATTTGTTGCGTACGAAGAAGCCTTTCATTGCAAAATTTAAAACCGCGAAGCGCGGCATCGTGCGCCTCAGGCTCTGCGCCGCAAAATTTCTCGTCCTTCGCCGCAAATTCTGCGGCATAAAATTTTGCGCGGCGCGATCCTGCTTTATGAAATTTAACGCTGCGCCCACTAAATTCTGTCGCGCAAAATCCAGCGGCTACGAAGCGGGCGTTATAATTTGGGTTTTTGTAAGGCTTTCGCACGGGCCGCCTACATATATTTTTCTAAAACGCGCGGGATTTCGATGCT
>NZ_CALHIK010000112.1 GCF_938030785.1 uncultured Campylobacter sp. | reverse complement strand
CGCTCGCTGCGGAATTCTGCGAAATTGCGAAATTTGAAATTCCTTGAAGTTGCAAAATTCCGCGAGGCTGCCGTTTGAAATTCGCCTTTCAAAGCATAAGGCTAAGCAGCAGCAAAAATCCGATGAAGCTTAGGGCGTTGCCGAAGGAGCCGCCGATGTGATCGCCGAGCCGCGTCAACACGAGCGCGCCGCCTAGACGCAGACCGAGTTGTAGCGCCACGCTCGCGATAAAATCTATCACGCGCCGAAGCCCGCTGCGCGTATCGCCGAGCTCGCTGCTGCGGCTTTGGTTCCACAGTCCGCTTACGCGGTAGTCCTTGTAGCGGGTGCGGAGAATATCGCCGTTTTGCAGCTCGAAGCTCTGCGGGGCGTCCTTCGCCTTGGCGGGTGGCGCGGCTTCGGCAGAGCTGGCGGAATTTATAGAATTTGCTACGCTAGTAGAATTTACAGAGCTTGCGGAATTCGCTGATTTCGTAAAATTCTTAACGTTCGTAGAATTTACGGAATTTTCTGCGTCTAAATTTTTAAATTTCGTGCAATTCTCGCCGTCCGCAAGCTCCGCTAAATTTTGATCCGAACGTAGCGCACCGGAGACGATCTGCAGCTTGCTATCGCCCGATAAATATACCCCGTCCAGCGCGAAGCCAAAATAATAAACGTCGCCGCTTTGCAGCACGCGCACGCCGCTGGCGTAGCCGCTCGCTTCGCCGCTTCGCTTGGGCTCTTTGGAGTGCGCGAGAGCCGCAAATATGCGTCCGAACTTCGCGGCGCGCCAGTCTCTTCGCATAAACTTGAAGCTGCAATACGCAAAAGGCGCGAGGACGGGTAGGGCTATCGCCACCGCAGGATCGTTCTTTTCAAAAATAAAGATTATACAGTAGATGCTCATCGCGGTCAGTGCTACGCCGAAGGCTGCGAATATCGCGGCGAGTGCCGTGATACCGGCGTCCTTCCAGCGCTGCGCGCCTAGGCTTAGATTGACAAAGTCTAGCGGAGATGCGGCGGAGTTTGCCGAAGCGCCGCGCTCCTCGCGGGTAGAATTTAAAGATAGGGAGCCACTTAAGTCTTTACGGATCAAACCCAAAGCGGCGGAATTTATACCGCTGCGATCTTTGTCCGATAAATCAGATGCTGCAGAATTTTGGCGCGAACTTGCCGCCGTATCGTTATATGCGTCGCGGTTTAAATTTGCGGCGGTGGAATTTCCGTTACTTGAAACTTCGCAGTTAGGGCGTTCTGCGGAATTTTCGCCGCTTAAATCGGCACTGCTTGAAGCCTCGCGATCGGAATTTAAGCCCCTCAAAGCTCCGCGGCCGGAATTTGAGCTTGAAGCCTCATATATCACCGCCAGCTCGTCGCCCTAGCGTATCGGCAGATAAAGTCCGTCGCGCTTTAAGTCCAAAATTCCCGCAAAGCGCAAGCGCTCCAGCGTAAAGCTAAATTTCGCTATGTCTGCAGCCGCGGGCTGTAGCTTCAAATCCCTAGCCGTGCCGCGAGCAAGCTTGATACGTCGCGGCGAAAGAAATTTAGCAAAGCCCATGCGCGCCTTTCAGATCTCGCAAAATTCCGCTCCTCCTATTTCGCGGCGGATTTTTTGCGGATCTGGATATTGATGAGCTCCACCAGTAGCGAAAACGCCATCGAGAAGTAGATATAGCCCTTAGGTATGTGAAAGCCCAGCCCATCGGCGATCAGCGAGACGCCCACTAGGATCAAAAAAGCAAGCGCTAAAATTTTGATCGTCGGGTTTGCGTCCACGAAGCGCGCGATCGCGCCGCTAGCGAGCATCATCACGCCCACGGCGATGACGACTGCGAGGATCATCACGGGCAGGTGCTGCGCCATGCCCACGGCGGTGATGACGCTGTCGAGCGAAAAGATGATATCCAAAACTGCGATCTGCACGAGAGTGCCGCCGAAGCTTGCCTTGCCGCCGCTAGCGCTATGCTCGTGCGCCTCGCCGGTGGCGCTGGAGTGGATCTCGAGCGTGGATTTGACGAGCAGAAACAATCCGCCGCCGATTAGCACGAGATCGCGGCCGCTAAAATCGCGCGCAAGCACGCTAAATAGCGGTTTGGTTAGCCCCATGATCCAGCTTAGGCTAAGAAGCAGCAAAATGCGCGTGATCATCGCAAGCGCAAGTCCGATTATACGGGCACGCCCGCGCTGCGCCTCGGGCAGGCGGCCGCATAAAATCGCGATAAAGATGATATTGTCGATGCCAAGCACGATCTCAAGTCCCGTGAGCGTCGCCAGGCTGATCCATGCCTCGGGTGAGGCGATCCATTCAAACATCGGTTTCCTTTGGGTAAAAATTTAAGCCGTGATAATAGCGAAAGTTTGGTTAAAATTTCTAAATTTTACCGCCTTTGCGCGCGAAACAGCGCGGGGAATTTCGTAGATTAAGAGCGTAGAATTTTGGCAGCGAAATTTTAAAATTTAAGCTCTAAATTTACCCGTTTTTAAGCAGGGGGGGGTAGCATTATTTTCAAAATTTATCTCAAAGGAGCGAAGATGAAATATGTACTAGGCGCCGCGCTGGCGGCATTGATTTTAACAGGATGCGGTGAGGATGAGGTAGGGCTCGTAAAAAACTACACTCTACCCGATTTTAAGTCGATGAGTATCGGCACGGCGATCGAGGGCTCGAAAATCTGCAAAAATATCACGTGGAGCAAAGAGGAAAACGGCGGATTAAAGACGGTCAAAATGGTCTGCGATGTGGATGTAGAACCTATAAATGTAAAAATGAAAGAAAGTAAAGTAGAGCGTTTCAAATCATCTAAACAAGAAACGATAAACACATATTTAGATGGTGTTATGGCTCTTTACGAAAGTAAGGCTTATGATATGCAAGGTCTGCTTAAGTTGGCAAATGAACATTGCAAACTTAGTGAAGCAAAATTTCAAGAAGTCCTCAAAACTAAAGGTAAAATAGAATACTATGATGAAAACGGGTTAGTAGATTGCGACGATAAATTAAAAGAGGAATTACGAAAAGAAAATAGCAATAAAAGCGATACAACTATTGACTATATTATAGGAAATCTAAAAAGAACTGTTTATTACTCGCAGATAACATTAGACCAATATGATGCAAGTCTTGGGCTTAAAAAATCAGAGAATGACGCACCGTCGCAGGCTACGGTCGAGCTAAATTTCATCGTAAATGCCGACAAGAGCGTAAGTCTGTCCGATAAATTTAAACTTACCGCAGACGGAAAAGAGGATACCGATAGTAAAATGAAGCCACAAAATATTCTTGCGGGCTTCTACGAAAGGCAATAAGCACCTCATCTCGCGGCTAAATTTGATGAAATTTTAAAAATTTAGCCGCCATTCTTATAACAAAATTTCATTCAAAATTTTACGTGGATTTTAAATTTAAAGCGCGATGCCTTCTCGTCGTTAAGGCTAAATTTAAATTTAAGCTTTATTGGGGCGTGCGGACTGAATTTGCGCTGCGCGGAATTTTAAATTTTATTCAGCATACTGCGCGGCGCGGATAAGCGAGCGAGCCGAGTTTGCGGTTTTAGATAAAATTCCTGCAAGCAGCGCAGGAGTAGGCTATAGCCGAGAGCGCAGGCTGCGAGCTATTAAAATTATTGCTAGATAGGCAAAAAGTGGATTTCGCCTGGCAAAAACTAGCGAATATCGTATCGGCTGAAATCGGCGGTTTTTCCTCGCTGATAAAGCAAGCTTGCTGCTGCGTTAATCAAACAGCGAGGGTTGCAGCGATTTGATCTTGTAGCTTGCACGGTGAAACGGCGTGAGTCCGTACCGCTCGATCGCCGCGATGTGCGCGCACGAGCCGTAGCCTTTGTTTTGCGCGAAGCCATATTGCGGATAGCGCTGCGCGAGCTCATGCATCGTGCGGTCGCGCGTGACCTTGGCAAGGATGCTCGCCGCGCTTACTTCGGCGATTTGCGCGTCGGCCTTTACGAGCGTCTGAAGCCCGCGTACGCCGAAGGTTGCGTTGCCGTCGTAGATGATCTGTCCGCTAAAACCCATAAAATACGCGAGAATCTGCTCAAGCGCCGATCTTAGACATGCGCTGAGTCCGATCTCATCGACCTGTGCGCTTGAAATTTCGACGATTTTGTAGCGCGAGTTTTTGATAATCTGGGCGTAGAGCTCCTCGCGGTGCTTTTCGCTTAGTTTTTTACTATCGGCAAGTCCTGCGATCTCGCGCTGCAACACACAGCCCGCGACGCAAAGCGGACCCGCAAGACAGCCGCGCCCCGCCTCGTCGATGCCGCAAATCTGCCCGCTCACTGCGCGTCCTTTCGCACGACGGGCGCGGCTCCGCTTAGCAGGTCGTGTAAATTTAATCTATCTTTGCGAAAAAAGCAGATCAAAAGCCCGATGACGCTAAAGCCTGCAAATACGAAGCATCCAAAGCGAGCTAGTGCCCTAAAAAAGCTTACTTTGCGTCCGCTGCGAATGTCGATGAGATAAAGCCCAGCGAGCTTGTAGCCCGGCGTCTGGGCGCTGCGGGCGTAAAATGCCGCGCAAATCGCGCCGTACGCGAGCCAGATAAGCGCGATCGCGGCTTGGTTACGCCACAGAGCTTCCTTTGAGCCCAAGATGAGATAGGTAACGCCGTAGAATAGGGGCATCGCGATGATGAAAAGATCGACGATGAAGGCCTTTACGCGCAGAAAGATCGGTGAAATTTTAGCTTTTTGTTTTGCCATTTTGCTCCGTTTTGGATTAAATTTTAAAATTCCGTCGCGCTAAAGCCGAAGGGTAAAATTTAATCTCGTTGTGGTTTGTTAGCGGCAATCGGCGCCTAGTTTCCGCGACTGCCGGGCTTGATCGCCTTGCTTCCTGCGGCACAAAGCGGGCAGGTCGCGGGCTCGTAAATTTCAAACTCGAAATTGCCTAGCGCAAAAAACGGCTTATCCGCAGGCAGCTTGGCACCCTTTTTCGCGTTACTGTCCGCTAAATTTGCGACCTTGCAAAATCCGCGATTGGCAAGCGCGGCAAAGCCCACGACCTCGCCGCCGAGGTTTTCGATGAGCCTCGCGCTCTCAAGCGCCGAGCCGCCCGTCGTGATGATATCGTCGCAGACGATAAATCTCTCGCCCTTATGCACTTCAAAGCCGCGGCGCAGGCTCATCACGCGATCTACGCGCTCGGTAAAGATGAAACGCTTTTTTGCTGCGCGAGCTAGCTCGTAGCCCGCTAAAATTCCGCCCAGCGCGGGCGAACAGACGCTATCAAACTCCACGCCCGCTTTTTCGATGATAGCGGCGAGTTCGTCTGCGAGCTGTCCCGCGAGCTGCGGATCCTCAAGTACTTTGGCGCTTTGCAGATAGAATTCCGAGTGGTTGCCGCTTGAAAGCAGAAAATGCCCCTGCAGATACGCGCCCGCACCCCTGTAAATTTGCTCTAAATCCATCCTTTTCCTTTCTAAATTTGGCGGAATTTTATCTCAACCGCGCTTAAGAGACTATTTTTCTAAAACGATTGCGCCGTCGAAGCTTCTTGCTTCATAGCCGCTCTCGCTGAAGTTTACGCTAAGGCGCTCGAAAATGATGAGACGACCTCCGCTTCCTACCTGCAAAATACGCGGTGCGAGCTTTTGCACGAAGTCCTGCGTTTGCTCGGTATCCGGATCCGCTCCCGCTTCTTGCAGCGCGCGCCTAAGATGCGCGTTCACATCTATCTGCTCGTCAAATCCGTCCGCCGTAATGCGGCATTTGGCGCTACAGTAAACCTTACCGTCCAAGGCGATCATACTTTTATATTTTGAAATATCAAATCGCGTTACGTTTAAATTTAGCCAAAAGTTTTTGCTATAAAATTTTGAATAGCTCGAGTAGACCTGATCGTCCAAAAGCTGCGGGATAGGCTTAAACTCGCCGCCGCTTCTTCTGATAGTGCCCGCGAGGTCGCGTAGCTTGCTAAGGCTGTCTTGGTCGATCTTGCGGAGTTGAGTTTTAAAATTTTGCGGCGTTATACCTAGCTCGCTAACGAGCGCATTAAAGCGCGGAAGTTGCGAGTATAGCGTGATTTGCTTCGTATCGATGACAAAGAATAGCACGATCAGAGCAGATACGAACAAAACGGCAACCGTGCGGTATGAAAATAGAATTTTGCTCAGCCTCATCGCATAAATGACGCTCGCAAGCGCGGCTAGTCCGCAAAGATATATTCGCTCCGGCGTGAGGCCGTATTCGCCGACGCGCTCTGCGATACCAAGCCACAAAAGCGCGATCGGCGCTACGGCAAGAAGTGCGAAAAAGCGGTAAAATTTCTCCCATCTGCGATGTAGCGACGCCAAAAAGAGCGCCTGCAAGATAAAGCCGCAGGCGAGGTAGTTAAGCACGATGTAGGCCACTCCGCCGCGCGGCAGACCGCTAAATAGCGCGATGCGCACGATATAGGCGTAAAGGATGATCGTATAAAGCGCGAGTGCGGGCGTGAGCAAAAAATATAAAATTTTTTCTAAAAATTGGGCGTTTACGGCTTTCGGCTCATCCTCATTCGCCATAAAAATCCACGAGCTAAGCGCAAAGAAGCAGATTGTGTAAAATTTTTCCTCCGGCGGCCATGGAAACCCGAATAGATACTCAAGTCCGTTAAAAACCAGCACGCAAACGAGCAGAAACACAAGTGCGACGATCGCAGCTAGGGCTAAATTTAGGAGTTTTCGCAGCGCGGCGCGGACGAAGTTTTCATTCTCTTTCAAAAAGCCGTCGCTAAGTAGCAGCACGAAGGCTACTACGAATAAAACTAAAGACTGCGTGCCGTTTGGGTCGTATAAAACCAGCGCAAGCGTACCTACAATCGGGATCAGTGCGGCTGCGGCATAGGCTAGCTTCGCGCGGCGGCAAAGATAGATCGCGATCAAAAATAGAGGCAGATGGAGGTAAATTTCGTGCGAGGTCGTCTCGTTGCTATAGCCCTCTAAAATATAGTTCGGCGAAACGGCGTAAAGTAGGGAAAAAGCGATGATGACGCAGGATTCGATCTTGTGCGCTTTAAAGGTGCGCTTAAAAGAATGGAGCATCTGCACGATGAGAGCTCGGCGCGGCTCGGAGTCCCGGGGCGTGCTGCGCGGGAAGAGTAAATTTATGAAATTAAAGTGCAAATGCGCTCCTTCGGTGATTTGCGGTAAAGCTTGGCGGGCCCCAAGGACTGGAGCCGAAGCGGAGCAGACGCAGCCCCGCTCATATAAAACGCCGAATCCTTCGTGAGCGAAACGGCGCGGCTAAAGGATAAAATTTTAGAAATTTAGACCTTCAAAAGCTCGGCTTCTTTGGCCTTGACTGCGTCGTCGATCTTGCTTGAGTAAGAGTCAGTGATCTTTTGCACCTCGTCGTAGCCCTTTTTAGCGTCGTCTTCGGAGATCGCTTTGTCTTTTTCGAGCTTTTTAATCTCGTCGTTGGCGTCTTTGCGAACGTTGCGGATGCCGATTTTGGCCTTCTCGCCCATCGCTTTAGCTTTTTTGGCGTTTTCTTGGCGTTGCTCGACCGTCATCGGCGGGAAAAAGAGCTTCACGCTCTCGCCGTCGTTAGTCGGATTGACGCCGATATTTGCCGCTGCGATCGCGCTTTCGATCGTCTTTAGCATCGGTTTTTCCCACGGCGTGATTGAAATCGTTACCGCATCGGTCGAAAGGACGGTCGCGACCTGATTTAGCGGAGTTTGCGAGCCGTAATAATCCACGAAAATATGATCTAGGATCGCCACGCTCACCTTGCCGGTACGTAGCGTCGTAAAGTCCTTTTTCAAAGCCTCGATAGCTCGATCGCCGTTTGCTCTTTGCTCTTTGTAGATAGCTTCTAGCATTCAAATCCTTTAAATAAAATTTGCGAAATTATAGCGTTAAAAAAATAAGAATAGCATTTAAAAGCGCGGATTTTGCGCTTTTAAATTTTAAAATTTAGAGTTTATTTGGTTGTGTTTTGATCTGCGGAAGCGGCGCTCGCATTGGTATCGCTTGCGGCGCTTGATGCTTGCGATTCGGTAGGTGCGGCAGTATCGGTCGCAGGAGCTACGGGCGCTTCGATCTTCGGAGCTGTTGAATTTGCCTCGCTACTATTTACTGGACTCGCTTCGGTGCTTGTTGGAGCGAAATTAGACTTTGCGCCGGAATTAGGAATGGACGGCACGCCCGGAACGGCGTTTGGCACGGATTTAGTAGCATTTGCTTCGATCTTTACGCGATCTACGACGGAGGTCTTGGCGTCTTGTTGATAGAAATATGCAAGCACGAGCGTATTTATCACGAATAAAATTCCCATAAATGCCGTAAATTTAGCTAAAAATCCCGCCGGACCCTTTGCTCCGAATAAGCTTTCGTTGCTTCCGCTGTATGCGCCAAGTCCTATGGATGAGCTTTTTTGTAATAAGACCGAAACGGTGATGATGACGGCAAAAACGACCTGCAAAACCAAAAATAACGTAGTCACTATAAAACCTTTTGAAAAAATTGAATTCGCGATTATAATAAAAGATTTATAAATTTTAAGTTAAGAGTGCACCGCACGAAGCGGTGCATAGAATTTAGTCTCTGCTTGCGCCGAAAATTCTTAGCAGCGCAAGGAAGAGATTGTAGATGTTTAGATACATACTCACGGCGGCCATTATAGGTGAGGCATAGGTGCCGTTTATGATATTTTTAGTATCGTAGATGATATACATCGAAAAGACTAAAGCCGAAAACGCCGCAATCGCTAGATCAAGCATAGAGCTTCTGAAAAAGAAATAGTTCAAAAGGCTTAGACCGATAATGGCTATAAGCGATATAAATAGCGGCTTGCCCCACGAATCGAAGCGGGTTTTGGTGTTCATCGCATAAACGGTAAGCGCGCCGAAAACCACTGCAGTAGTTACGAAAGCCTGCGTCACTACGCTGCCTGCGCCTGCTGCGATATATATAGCGATCAGTTTGCCTATAGTAAGACCGGTGATAAAGGTAAATGCAAAAAGCAAAACTAGCGCGATCGTGTTGGCGCCGCGATTTACGGCTGCTTGCATACCAAATATCAGTCCCATCAAAACTATTAGATATACGATCGGATTAAGAGCTAGGCTAATGCCGAAATTCATCGCCACGAAAGCTCCCGCAGTAGCGGCGACCATAGAGGCGGTCAAAAGCGCATAGGTTTCCTTGATGTTCTTAGATATCCGTCCTTGATCCAGCGACGCGTCAGATACTTCGTATCCGTCCGCATAATTTCGTCTGTCATATAGACTCATGTTTGTCTCCTTCTTATGGTTTATGAGCGGGGAGTTTAGCGAAAGTTTGGTAAATATATAATTAAAAATTTCCGAAATTCTATCTATTTATGAAAGTGATATATAATTTCCGACTTTTTTAAGGAGAAAGTATGCCTAGCCAGTTAATAAGCGGAGCTATTAAATTTATGGAAGAAAATTTCGCCGAGCACGCCGAGCTTTTCGGCACTCTCGCGAACAAACAAAAACCCCATACCCTTTTTATCGGATGCTCCGACTCGCGAGTGGTACCGAGCCTGATTACTTCGACGCTTCCGGGCGAGCTTTTCGTCGTGCGAAATATCGCAAATGTCGTGCCGCCGTATCGCGTCAGCGAGGAGTACGTATCCACGACCGCGGCGATCGAATACGCGCTGTATTCGCTAAATATCAAAAATATCATCGTTTGCGGACACAGCAACTGCGGCGGCTGCGCGGCGCTGTTTTACGACGCTAAAAAACTTGAAAAAATCCCGAATGTGGTGCGCTGGCTAAATTTAATGCAGCCGGTGAAGGATCAAATTTTAAAAATTCCAAATTTAAACGCAGATAAGCGTGAATGGATCGCCGAACGGCTAAACATCATAAATTCCATGCAGAATTTACTTAGCTTTCCCGGGATTAAAGAAGCGTATGAAAGCGGCGAGGTTAAAATTTACGGCTGGCATTACGTCATCGAGACGGGCGAGCTGTTTAACTACGACGAAAAAGAGGCGCATTTTACCCTTTTGAACGAGGAAGCGGGGCTATGAAAAAATCGATAATCTGCTTTTTAGCAAGCTGCCTTTTATTTACGCTGGGTGCGGCGGAGGATTCAAATTTAACCAATTTCGTAGAGAGCAATTCGACCGCCGCGAGCGAAACAAATTCTACGGTCGAGCACAATAAAACCGAGATCAAAAAAGAGGTAACGAAAATCCTATCCGGCTCGCTGGGAAGCGAAGACGGCAACAAGAGCGAAGTGATAGATCTAATCGCGGAAAAGGTCGCTAAAACCGAGACTTCGCAGAAAAAAAGCGCAAGCGACGTGACGCTGATTTCGGTCGTGAACGAGATCAAAAAGTTAAATTTACAAAAAAACTCCCTGCTTGCAAGCGGCGATAAAAATGCGAGCAAAAACGAGCTGGACGCGATCGAGAGAAACAAAGCGAAGCTTTTCGATCGCCTGCCTTTTGCTATCACGCAGCAAGATATGGATATCGAAGCGGTGATGTCCTACGCTGAGAATAAAAAGAGCATCCAAAGCACGCTTAAAAGATACGCCAAAAGGCAAAATTCCGCCGAATATATCAACGCGAGCGCGGATCTTGAAAAGATGGAGATGTCGGAGATCTTTTATACTTCGCTTATGAAGATTGAAAATATGTTTGTAAACGGCGCCAATAGAAGCGAGCTGGAGAGCGAGCTAAGCGGTACGATATTAAATTTACAAACGAGGGATTTTTCCAAGCTTGCCGATCTGAAAAATAATCTAAGCAATCAAGGGCAGGTGGACGCCTTAGATGCCAAGATAAACGATTTGAAAAACGATAAGCAGACTTACGACGAGGTGCTTGAATATCTCGCGCGAAATAGCGATCTGCTCGCGACTAACGTAGTTTTTACGAGTCTAAATTTTAAATCGGTGATCGATTATATCAACGATAAAATTCCGTTTAAACTCAGCCACGTAAATTTCGGCAAGTTCATTCTAATCACGCTGATTACGCTGTTTTTCTACTCGCTTCGCAGATTGCTTGCTAACATCATCTATTTCGTATTTAAATTCTTTAATAAAAGCTTTTCTCTGGATAGCGAAACTCTAAAAACGCAAGTAGTAGGCATTATCAAGCGTCCGATGGGTATTTTGCTGATTGCTTATTCGGTCGATATCTGTCTTAGTATATTTTATTATCCGGCGCCTGTGCCGATAAAATTTGCAAATTTATTCTCGATCGTTTACGTGGTGCTTTGGGCATGGCTCGTAATCGAAATCATCGACGGCTACGGTATCGTCGTGCTCGGAAACATCACGAAAAAAGGCGTCAGAAAAGACATTATAAATTTGGTCGTTAAAATTTTATACGTCATCGTAGTCATCATCGCCGCGCTTTTGGTGCTAGAACGCCTTGGCTTTGATATCTCGGCGCTTATGGCGTCGCTTGGAATCGGCGGACTTGCGATCGCGTTTGCGACCAAGGACATTATCGCAAATTTCTTCTCCTCCGTGCTGCTGCTGTTTGATAACTCGTTTTCGCAAGGCGATTGGGTCGTATTGGGCGACGTGGAGGGAAACGTCGTCGAAACGGGCTTTAGAAAGACCACGATCAGAACCTTTGATAACGCTCTTGTTTTTGTGCCGAACTCCAACATAATGGCGCAAAATATTAAAAACTGGAACCGCAGAAAAGTAGGACGAATTTTAAAGCTTACCGTGGGCGTCGAATACGGTGCGAGCGCGGCTCAACTGCGAAAGTGCGTAAACGACATCAGAGAGATGTTAAAAGCGCACCCGGATATCGCGCAGTCTGCCGATACGGCGCTAAATTCTCGCGATTTTAGAATGAGATACAGGCAAAACATGGTCTCTATCGATGATTTGGCTGGCTATAAAAGCACGCTGTTCGTTGCGCTGGACGGCTTTGGGGATTCGTCCATTAATATTTTGGTTTACTGCTTTACAAAGACCGTGGTGTGGGCGAATTTCGTCCAAACAAAAGAAGATATTTTATTTAAAATAATGGAGATCGTGGAGCAAAACGGGCTATCGTTTGCCTTCCCGTCTCAGAGCGTTTATATTGAAAAATTTCCGAAAGTCGAGTATGATAACGACGCAAATTTAAATAAAAATGAGGAGGGCAAAGATGGCTGATTTCGATGATTTCGAAGATGAAGACTTCAATGAGGACGAGTACGAGGACGACGACTTGCTTAGCGGCGAGGAGAACTACGGCTACAACTACGACGAGGACGATTACAGCTACGACGACGAGGACGGATTCAACGATTATAACAATTTCGGCGACGAGGATTATTAGTGTTTAGATCCAGGGCGCTGCCTTTTGATCCGCGCACGAATAAAATCGCGAGCTTGCAGAGTTTGAAATTTCATCACGGCGGGCTTTGCGAGGACTACGTCTCCGCTCTAAATCGAGATATTGCGGACACGCCGATACAAAACGCGGATCTTTTTACGATCATCACGCAGTCGTTCAAGGATACGCGCGGCGAGGAGTGCGATTTTGCGCAAATTTTAAAGCTCTATCGGATCTGCCTAGGTTTTAGCCGTATTTTTAACAACGCCTCTGAAATTTACAACCACGATTTTTACTTCGACTGCATCGCGCAGCCAAGCGAGCCTAGCGGCGAGCTCGCGGACGCTTTAGCGCAGGCTTTCGGCGGGATGGAAAATTTTAAAAGCGAGTTTTTAAAGCGCGCGCTGGGGCTTTTTGGCAGCGGCTGGTGCTGGCTCGTGTGCGATGAGCGCGGTGCGAATTTAGAAATCATCGCGACGCAAAATGCGAACACGCCGATTGTGCATGGTAAAATTCCGCTTTTAGCCTGCGATCTTTGGGAGCACGCCTATTATGCCGATCATCAAAATGCGCGCAA
>NZ_CALHIK010000111.1 GCF_938030785.1 uncultured Campylobacter sp. | reverse complement strand
CGGTGCGAAACAGAATTGTGATTATACAAGAGCGATGCTTAAAGGGGGCTGAATAATTGAGAGAAAATGAGGGGGCTTTAAACGAAGAAAAATTTACGAAAAGATAAAATTTTAAAGAAAACGTCAAATGAAAAAGTGAGGAAATTTAAAAGAAATCGAATCCAGCGTAGCTTTCACATACAAAATTCTACTCTTAAAATTCCCTCGTAATTTAAAATTTCTAAAATTCTAATACGCCATCAGCTTGGCGCCGAAGGCACCGCGCACCAAACTCTCGCTTTTATTTGCCAGCTTGTCCATCATCTTTTCATACGCAGAAGGCTCCTGCCAGATGGGATCTGCTACGCCGCTAGCCTTTACGAGCGCGCTTTTAGCGTCCTCCAAAGAGCCTACCTCGTCGATGAGCCCGACACCTTTGGCGCCGCTGGCTAAAAATACTCGCGCATTCGCCCATGTATCGCGCTTCCTAAGATCTAGCGAGCGCGCCTGTGCTACCTCACGCGTAAATAGCTCATAGCTCTCGTCCACCAAAGCTTGCAGGCTCGCGCGCTCCGCGTCGCTCCATTTTCGCATCATCGTTCCCGCCTCTTTGAGCTCGCCCGCTTTTACGATCTGTTCGGCAAAACCCAATTTAGCGGCCGCTTCGCTCACATCTAGGCCCTGCATGATTACGCCGATAGAGCCGATGAAACTGCCCGGATTTGCATAAATTTTACTCGCCCACACGCCGCCTAGGTAGCTGCCGCTCGCCATCGTGCCCTTGGCGTAAGCAACGACCGGCTTGCGCGAGTTTAACGACTTGATAGCCAGCGAAATTTCCACGCTCGGGCTTAGCGCGCCGCCGGGGCTGTCGATCAGTAGGAGCACTCCTTTGATCGCCTCGTCGTTTTTCAGAGTTTCGATCTTTTCTAAAATTTCGCTATCGTCCATTATCGCGCCGCTTAATGAAAGCTGAGCGAGATTCGCGCCCTTTTGTTGCGCGCTTTCGCCGCCTGCGAAAATCAAAAACAAAATAAGCAGAAAAATCAGGGATTTAAAGTATTTGTTGATAAAGCCGAGCACGGCGCCGATCGGCGCAAAGATGTTTTTTAGAAATTGCATTTCATTCCTTCGATAAAAAGTGATTTTGCGTTTTTGCTCTGCAAAATGAGCTGTAGCGGCAGCTGGCTCTGCTCGCACTCAATGCCTTCAAAAACGGCGATATCGGCGAGCTTGCCGGTTCTCAGCTCGCCTAAATTTAGACCTAGCGCGGTGGCTGCATTTCTCGTCGCGCCTAAAATCAGCGTTCGCGCCAGTTCCGCCAGGCCCAGCTCGTCGTGCATCATTAAATTTGCACGCAGCTCGTCTAAAAAATTTAGACTGAAATTCGAGCTAAGCCCGTCGGTAGCGATGTTGTAATTAAGTCCGCTTGCGAGCAGCTTTTTAAAGCTTAGCCGCTTTTTGCTAAGCAGGCGGTTGGAGCGCGCGCAGTGCGTGATCGAGTGGAGCTTCGGATCAAAGATACTAAAATCATCCACCCAAACGCAATGCGTAAAAAGCGTGCGAAGCCCGCTAAAATGCGCTACGAAGCTCTGCGGCGAGTAAAAAGGCGCAGGCGCGGGATTAAATTTAGCAAGTCGGGCTTTAAATTTGCCGCGACCGGTGCGCAGCCACTGCCGCTCATACGCGCTCTCCATAAAATGCGTGCTTATAGCAAGCCCGTTTTCGCGGGCAAGCTTCGTCGCAAACTCCGTAATTTGCGGGTGCGTCGAGTACGGCGAGTGCACCGACACGGCAGGGATAAAAAGCGAGCTTGCGAGCGCCTTTGCGCGCTCAAAACGCTGCTTAAATTTAGAAATATTCTCCGCCGCAGCGTCTTTGCTCGCGCCTAAAATTTCATTGAAAAACACGGTTCTAACGCCGCTTTTCGCGCAAGCTTCAGCCTCGCCGCCGAAGCTTGAAATTTCGCCGATCGTACCCACGCCGCTTCGCATCATCGCGGCGATCTGCTCCAAGATCAACCGTCCGCGCGCTGCGGCGTCCAGCTCCTGCCTTGAGGCGATGACACTGCCTAGCCAATCTAAAAAATCGCCGTAGCGCAGCGTGCCTTTGTTTGCGCTAAATTCCAAATGCACGTGCGGGTTTATAAACGCAGGCATCGCTATATCACCGCTAAAGTCTAAAATTTCGGCTTGCGGGTATTTGCGCACCGCACTCGCAAAGGCGCAGACCTCGATTATTTTCTCGTCAAAGACGATCGCGCCATCTTTTAAAATTTTAAAATTCTCATCGCATACAAGAATCCACTTCGCCCTTAAAATTCTCATCGTTTTCCTTATCTAAAACAGCGCGTGATTTTAGCATAAAATTCTCTTCCGTGCTAAATTTAGAGATAAAATTTTATCGCTTGGGCTTGAACGGGCAAATTTAGCGCCATGGTAAAAAATAAGCTCGCTTTGGTTATAATTTTTGCTTAAATTTCAAAACAAGGACGCAAAAATGAAAATTATGGTGATTCAAGGACCGAATATCAATATGCTTGGTATGCGCGAGCCCGCTATTTACGGGGTTATGAAGATGGAGGATATCCATAAGCAGATGAAGGCGGTCGCCGATCAGAGCGGCAACGAGATCGAGTTTTTTCAGAGCAATTTCGAAGGCGAGATCGTCGATAAGATCCAAGAGTGCTTCGGCACCTGCGACGGTATCATCATCAATCCCGCCGCCTACACGCACACTTCGCTCGCTATCCGCGATGCGCTAGCCGCAGTCAGCCTGCCCGTGATCGAGGTGCATATCTCAAACATCGCTCGCAGAGAGGAACTTAGACAAAAAAGTCTAATAGCGCCCGTAACAGCGGGTCAGATTATCGGTTTCGGTCCCGTGGGATACCATCTGGCGATGATCGGAATGATTCAAATTTTTGAGCAGATCAAGGCAGCCAGAGCCGAGCAGAAAGCCGAGTAGGTTTAGGATTAAATTTGAAAAATTTTATCCTAAAGGACGAAAACGCCGTTTACCACGAGTGCGGATACAGCTGCGATAACGCGATATTTTTAAGTCTCGCGGGGCGCAAATTTTTCCTCACCGATGCGCGTTATAGCATCGAGGCGCGCGAGCTTTGCAAAGATACCGAAGTGATCGAGGTCGAGCGAAATTTAATAAAAGACGCGCGACTGTTTTTGCGAAAGGCGGGCGTTCGTGAGCTTAGCTACAACCCGTACGATTTTAGCGCGGGCGAGTGGGAAGCGCTAAGCAAGGGGCTTGGGATAAGATTTAAGGCGCGGGCGAATTTTTCGCAAATTTCGCGCATAATAAAATCAGAGGATGAGATAAAAATTTTAAAGCAAGCGGCGCAACTAGGCGCCCAGAGATTTGACGAATTTGCCGCGTTCGTGCGCTCTAGCGGCGAAGGGATGAGCGAAGAGGAGCTGTTTTTTAACGCCGAGCTCATCTTTAAGAAAAAGGGCGAGCTCGCGCTTAGCTTTTCGCCTATAGTCGCGATCAACGAAAACGCCGCAAAGGCGCACGCTCTGCCGAGTAAAAAGCGGCTGCGACAGGGCGATTTGCTCCTGCTGGACGCGGGGGTTAAATTTAACCGCTACTGCTCCGACAGGACGCGCACGGCGTGCTTTGACGAAAATTTTAACTTCGGCAAAGAGCAAAATTTTAAAAACGCCAAGCGGCAAGAAATTTATGAAATCGTAAAAGAGGCGCAAGCTCTGGCGATCGCGGCGGTTATGCCCGGCAAAAAGGCGCGCGATATCGATGCGGCGGCTAGGGATTTTATCGCCGCCCAGGGTTATGGCGAGGCGTTTTTTCACAGCACGGGACACGGCGTCGGAGTCGATATCCACGAGCTTCCCTTTATCTCAAAGCGCGGAGATACCGTGCTAAAAGAGGGGATGGTCTTTAGCGTGGAGCCGGGGATTTACTTGCCTGGCGAATTTGGCGTGCGCATCGAGGACGTCGTGGTCGTGCGCGAAAACGGGGCTGAAATTTTAAGCGAGTATGTCCAATGAACGTGCGACTTAAGAAAAACGGATTTTACGAGTGCGCGGACGCGCTGTGCGTCGTAAAAAGCGCCGTTTTTCCGATGAGACGCCGCGAGCGCGGAAATTTTAAAAATTTATACCTGCTCGGGCTCGGCGGCAATTTAGGGGGCGTCAGGCGGCGCTTCGAGCGGTTTTATCGCGTTTTACAAAGCGATACGCGCTTTTTCGTGGCGCAAAATTCCTTGATCTTAAAAAACAGGCCGTTCGGCTTTTTGCGGCAGGAAAATTTTTTAAACGCCGTGATGCTCGTGCAAAGTTCCCTAGCGCCGCTTGCGTTGCTTAAGATTATGCAGCGCGCAGAGCTGAAATTTGGGCGCAAACGAAGCTTTAAAAACGCGCCGCGCACGCTGGATGTGGATATTTTATACGCAAGCGCAAAGGTAAGGCCCAGCAGCAGGCTGGCTCTGCCGCATCCCGGAGTAAACGAGCGCATAAGCGTGATTTTGCCGCTTGGAACAATGAAATTTAAAAGAGGACTGATATGCAAAATAAAATCGTAAATTTTTTAAGCGCCAAAGGCGGGGTCGGCAAGAGCGTGATCGTGGCGAATTTCGGCGAAATTCTAAGCGAGATAGGCTACCGCACGGCGATCATCGAGGCTCCGAGCTTTAGCAACCAAGAGATCATCCTAAACGCGCTGCAGGGCAAAAAAATCTCGCTTCAAAGCGCGAGCGCGGTAAAAATTTCGCAAAATTTAACTCTCGTCTCGCCTGCGGACGGCGCGGGCGATAACTCCGCAAAATTTGCAAGCGAGCTGAAAGAAGCTGGAATTTTCGATTTTATTTTGATCGACGCGGGACTTGAAAATTTAAAAAGCTTCACCCAGGTTGCGGATCACAACGTCGCTCTATGCGCGAACGAGCCCTGCGCGATCAGCAACACCTACGCGCTTTTAAAGACGCTTGGATCTAGCAAAAAAGAGATTTTGTTTTTGCTAAATTTCACCGCGAGCGAGGAGGACGCCGTGATGATCTACGAAAATTTAAAAGCGGTCGCGCAAAAAAACATAAGCGAGCTAAATTTCAAGCTACTGGGCTTCGTACCGTTTTGCAAGGACGTCGCCGAGTGCGCGCACAACCGCGTGCTTTTTAATTCGCACCGCCCATTCTCGCCCGCTACCATCGCGCTTAGACAGAGCGTCTCGCGATTTTTAAGCAAACAGGGCTTGGAGCCGATCGACATGAGCGCTTATCGCGGCATCGGCGGATTTTTAAGAAAGCTTAGTAACCTAGTATGATTTACGATAAAATTTTAAAACAGCATACAGCCTGCTATTTTAAGGCTAAATTTAAAAATTTAATGCTAAGCTAAAAGCCAAAATTTTAAAATATATACGAAAAAGATAGATTAATCATGCAGATAAAAGAACTTTTAAAAGATATCAAAATCGCGCGAAATAGCCTTCGCTACGTCGGTCGCAGCGCTACGATCTTCGGCTCGGCGCGCTTTAGCGAGGATAACCGATACGTAAAAGACGCGCAAACCCTCTGTGCGGCGCTTGCAGATATGGGATACGCGATCATCACGGGCGGCGGCGGCGGGATCATGCTGGGCGCGAACAAGGGCGCTTTCTCGCGCGCAAAAACTCAGAGCGTGGGCTTTAACATCACGCTGCCGTTTGAGCAGAAAAACAACGGCTTTTTAACTACGGGCGCGCATTTTTCGGCATTTGCGCCGCGCAAAGGCGCGCTCATCGAAAATAGCGAAATTTTCGTCATCTTTCCGGGCGGATTTGGGACGCTGGATGAACTATTTGAAATTTTAGTGCTGGTGCAAACGGGCTTTAAGCGCGCGCAGATCTATCTTTACGACGAAGAATTTTACGCGCCTTTGATGGAGTTTTTCCGCACTTCGCTGCTAAAATCGGGCGCTATAAGTGAAGAGGACCTGCAAAATTTCATGCTATGCAGCAGCCTGGATGAAATTTTAAACGACGTTAGAAAAAGGGCTGGAGAGTGAAAATTTTAGTCGCGATGAGCGGTGGCGTGGATAGCTCGATGTGCGCGAAGCTGCTGCAAGACGCGGGGCACGAGGTGCAGGGCTGCTATATGAAGCTGCACGCAAAGCCCGGCTATCACGAGGCGAACATCGCCAAAGTCTGCAAGGTGGGCGAGTTTTTAGGCATAAAAATCCACATTTTGGATCTGCAGGATGATTTTAATCGCGACGTTTACGAGCCCTTCGTGCAGGCCTATATCGGCGGTCTTACGCCAAATCCGTGCGCGCTGTGTAACCGCCGCATAAAGCTCGGTAAGCTCTTGGAATTTGCACGCGAACAGGGCTTTGAGCGCCTAGCTACCGGGCATTACGTCCGCATCGAGGACGGACTTTTAAAAGCCGCTGTAGATCTTAGCAAAGATCAGAGCTATTTTTTAGCAAACATCGATCCCGCCGCGCTTGAGTTTATGCTCTTTCCGCTTGGGGGGATGTATAAAAAGGACGTAAAAGAGGCCGCGCGCGCCTATGCGGAGCTTTCGCAGATCGCCTCTGCGAGCGAAAGCAGCGAGATCTGCTTTGTGGACACCACCTACATCGACGTTTTGAACCGTCATACGGGTACCAAAATGCCCGGCATCGTGCGCGACCGCGCGGGCAACGCCATCGGCACTCACGAGGGCTATATGCATTACACGATCGGCAAGCGCCGCGGTTTTACGGTGCACGGCGCGCATGAGCCACACTTCGTGCTAAGCATCGACCCGCACAAAAACGAGATCGTCGTGGGCGGCAAGGACGAGCTAGCGACCTACGAGTTCGACACCGAAAATTTCAACGCCTTTTTAAACAGGGATGAAATTTTAAATATGGCGGGTCTCGGCGTTAAGATCCGCTACCGCAGCGCCAAACTCCCCGTTAAAATTTCGCCGCGCGAAGACGGTGGCGTGCATGCCGTGCTGTCCGCGCCCGCAGCGGGCATCGCTCCGGCACAGCTCGCGGTTTTTTACGACGAGCACGATCGCGTAGTGGCAAGCGGATTTATAAAATAGCGCTTTGTTTTTGCTTCGCTTAAGGCTCGCGAGTTTGCAAAACGGCGCTTTAATCGCGCCGCCCGATTTGCACTCGCTCTGCTAAATTTTATATCAAAGAAGAGATTTGTGCTTTTGAATCCGCTCCTTTAAATTTCATCTCGCAAGCTCGGCGCCAAATTTGTGCGTTCGGCTTTGCGATTTGAGACTTTTAAATTTATGCTCTGGCACCGTGTGTCCCACACCGAGAATAAAATTTTACGGCGACGCCTTGCTTAAGCACGCCACGACGCAAATATCGCGACCGATATAAATCTTCGCGGCTATCTCGATACGACGAAACAAAATTTTGCACGACTGCTCCAAAGGCGATTTGCAATAAATTTAAGCCTAAGCTCGCGCCAAAGCCCGTAGTACCGCTTAAATTTCATAAATTTACGCAAAAATCAAATTTTAAAATTTAGCAACGCTTTCTAGCGTCCAGGCAATGTCCATTGCGCCTAAAATTCCACTCGTGTCTTTATCTCAAAAAGCAGCTCGCCGTCCACCGCCTCAAGCCCGCCGCTTTTTATCATCTCGCGAATTTTGCTCGTGCCAAGGCTGCTTTTTTGAAGCAAAATTTCAACCAAGCTTAGATCCCTGATCTCATAAATACACCGATCTATCAGCTGCGAAGAGCCCAGATCGTCGAAGTAGAAAAATCGCCCGCCGTTTGAATACACCCAGCCGTATAGTCCGCCGTGCACGCCGCCTACCTTGCGCCACTCGTGCGGCAGATCGAGCGCGAAAAGCCCGCTTTTGCGAGCGACCATCCTACGACTGCTGCGGCCGCCGCCCCAAACATCCGCGCGCTCCAAAAAATATATCCGCTCGCCACTTTGAAATACGCTGCCGCTAAGCGCGCGAACCTCGCCTGCAAAGGGGTTGCCTCCCGCGCGCTTTTGCTTTCCGTCGTTCTCGTCGAAATAGTAGATGCCGCCAGGGGAGGCAAAAAACAGATGGTTTGAGTGCGCAAGCTGCCTATTTAGCGGAGTATAGGGCGCTGCGGCGGGGTCAAATTCTAAATCGTTCGCAAAAACGTCGCCGCCTTTCGCATCCCACAAAAAATAGCTCAACCGCTGCCTCAAAAGTTCGTAATGACCGCCGTTATCGCGCGCGTCAAGGCGTAGATTTTTAAAATACACGCTCGCGCCGTCTGCGGTATAAACGCTACTAGCTCTTCCGTCAGAGCCTTTTATAGCCTGCAAGTTCGCAGCATCGGCGCCCGCCAAAACCTCTCCCTTATAAAACGCGCGCGAATCCTCCGCCGCGTAATACAAACCCGCGATTTGGCGCAGATCCGTAGCGTCCATTCGTTTAAATTTATAGAGGTAGCTTTGCGGCTTGGGCGCATCCCAAAAAATATGCGCCAAGGTTTGATAAGCAAGCTCAATCGGCCCCAGCGCGTCGTTCGGCACCGCATCGCCGTCGCAAAAGTAGCTAACCTGCCCGTCGCTTACGTATCCGAACGCCACGGCTTTCGTGCGCGCGGGCTCCAGCTCGCTCATCGCGATATTGCCGCAATATACGGCGTTTACGTCCGCGCCGACGTTGGAGCGGTAGCCGGAGCCGAAATCCAAAACCCGAAAACTCGCCGCATCCGCGTCCGGTATCGCAAAATAGCCCGCACCCACCACGAGGGCGTAAATTTCGTCTCCTTTTTTATAAAAATCGCTGTATTTGATCTGCTCATCATCCCGCGGCGGGTAGTCGTCTGCGGAATTTATAACCGCCGCCAGAATAAGCGCGCTAAAAGCCGCGAATGCAAATGTCACGCCAAGCGCGATCTTGCGCCAAAGCGGCATGCCTCGAGGCGCGTCTAGTACAGGCTTGCGATCTGTTTCTGCCTCGCGCGCCCTAGCTTTGCGCTTCTTTTGCGCGCGCTCGTCCTTTAGCTCTTGTGTAAAATCCTCATACATCTTTTGCCTCAAATTTAATCTCGCCGCAGATTGCGCGGCACTTGAAATTGTACAAAAGCGCGGCTAAATTTATGAAATTTAACGCTACGGGCAAATTCTGATTCAACTCTTTGCGGCGCTAATTTATTTTACGAATGCCACAAAATCTCTGGCGAATTTTAATTCAAATCGCTTCGTAGCCGCACGGAATCGGCGCCGTAACGCTTGCAAATACAAAATCCTCATCGCCCGTATTTTTCATACCGTGGCACTCTCCGCTTTTGGAAATGATTAGATCGCCCGCACAGATCGGCACCTCCTCACCCTTGCTCGGATAAAACACGCCGCGTCCGCTTAAGCAGATCCACACGTCATCTCCGTCTGGGTGAATATGCGGCGCTACGACCTGGCCGCGTTTGACGATCCAAACCGCGCCGCAAGTGGCCTCTGTAGTAAAAAATGTCGTTTTTACGGCTCGCTCGTCGCTACAAATAGCATCTTTTATATGAAAAATTCTTTGCATTTTCGCTCCTTTAAGTTCACCGCATCCGGTGCGGTTTCGGCGGAATTTTAGCATTCTTTTCGTGCAGCGAAAGTGAAATTTCAAGCGTCAAACTCACAACGAAACCTTAAATAAAAATTTTAAATTCACATTTTACTGTGCGATTTTTTTGGAGGATTGAAGATCGCATCTAAAAGTAAGAAGACGCATAAGTATGGTATTTGTGGATAGAATTTCGGCTTTAATTTAAGACGGAATTTTAAAAATTCCTCTAAATTTAATATCTCGCGCGATAAAATTTAGCCTAAATTTCATGCAAAGCTCGCCCAGACGCCCGCGCGTACACAGCCAAAATTTAGCTCTTCTCAATAAAAAGCCCCGCCCAGCTCTGTTGCGTCGCCATCGCCTCTACTACGTTGATATTGACTCGGTGCGGCATCGCTAGGCAGCTTAGCACGATCTGCGCGATATCCTCGGGCAGGATCGCATCGACCCCCTCATACACGGCCGCGGCGCGCGCTACGTCGCCTTTAAAGCGCACCTCGCTAAACTCGCTCTTGCAGATACCCGGCGCAATCTCCGTCACGCGGATGCCCGTGCCGCGCAGGTCGTTGCGGATATTGCGGCTAAACTGCTTGATAAACGCCTTGCTCGCGCCGTAAACGTGGCTACCCGGATAGGGCCACGCGCCCGCAGTCGAGCCGAGATTGAAGATATAGCCGCTTTTGCGCGCGATCATAAGCGGCAGCACCGCCTTGGTCGAATACAGCACGCCTTTGATATTCGTATCGACCATCGTCTCCAAATCCTCTACGGGCGTCTGCGCAATCCCCTCAAGCCCGAGCGCGAGGCCTGCGTTATTTACGAGCACTTCGACATCTTTGAAATTTGCAGGCAGTGCGCTTACGGCATCAAAGACCGCAGCTTTATCGCGAATATCCGCGGCGATAATGTGCGTATTGCCTAGCTCGCCGGCTAGCTTTTGTAGCCGCTCCTTGCGCCGCCCGAGTGCTATGATCTTATAGCCCTGCGCGCTAAGCGCCCTAGAAATCGCCTCTCCAAAGCCGCTCGTAGCGCCCGTAATGAATGCCGTATTTTTCATATGATCCCCTTTGCGTAAAATTTTAAATTTAGCGCAATGATAACGCAAAACGGATTTAGAATTTATGAAATTTACTCTTGCAGCGCAGAAGCGGATGAAATACTCTGGTGCGTATGAAATAATACGAAGACACTGGAAGTTTCTCTCTCGCACGAGCTGCGAGACCCTTTGTTGGCAGGAAGAAGGTCGGTTGTTTTGGCTGCTAAAACTGCGTGCCTGTTAAATTTATAAAATTTAAATAAGCGAATTCGTAAATTTAGTCGGCAATAGCGTATCTGCCTGCTAAATTTATAAAATTAAACCTCTAAATTTTGATTTTGCTTTGAAATTAGGCGTTGAGCCGGGCGCCGTCGCTGCCGAGTAGTAACGACGGCGCCTGGGTGGGTGTAAAATTTTAAATCTATTTGATCAAATTTAGATCCAGCGCGATCTCGTCGTTTTTGATCACGCCGATCCCTTTATTTAGCACGTTTTGCGCGATCTGTTTAGCTTCTGCTAGCGAGTGCATCGCGAAGGTGCCGCACTGAAATTTATTCAGCTCGGGGATATCCGCTTGAGAGCCCACGCCCAAAATATCCTTCATACTCGCGCTCCACGCCCCTGCGACGGCGCTCTCGCTGGGCGCGCCGATCACGCTCATATAAAAGCCCGTGCGGCACCCCATCGGCGAGATGTCGATGATCTCGACGTCCGCGCTATTTAGATGCTCGCGCATGAAGCCCGCGAAAAGATGCTCCAGCGTGTGGGTGCCGCGCTCGCTCATAATCTCTAAATTCGGGCGGCAAAACCGCAGATCGTAGACGCTGATCTTATCGCCGCTTTTGGTGCTCATGCTCTTTGCGAGCCGCACGCCCGGGGCATTCATGCGGGTATGATCGACTTTAAAACTATCCAGCAATGGCATATCTTCTCCTTAAATTCAGATCACGACGATTTTAACATAAAATTTCGCACTTTTAGGCGCACAGACGAAATTTTGGCTACAATTACGTTTATTTTAAGGAGAATTAATGCCCTATATAAACGTCAAAATCACCAAAGAGCGCGGCGGCTTAAGTCGCGAACAAAAAGCAAGGCTCGTCAAAAACCTCACCGACGCCCTCGTAGCCGTGCTAGGCAGGGGCGAGAAAACCACGGTCGTGACGATAGACGAAATATCCACTGACGACTACGCGATCGGCGGGCGGTTAGTAAGCGAAATCAGGGGGCAGCAGAGCTAAGCCCTAGCGCCGGATAAATTCTAAAAAGCAAGGTCTTGAGGTTTTAAAATTGCGGCGCGAAATTTTAAACGGAAAATTCGCTCGCAAAATAAAATCAAAGCGGGATTTTACGTTAAATTTCATATCGTAAAATTTCATAAAAAATCAAGCGAGCTAAAATTCCGCAATTTCGCGTATATTTTAAAACCCCGTTTGATAAAATTTGAGCTTAGTAAAATTTAAAATTCCGCAAATTTAAGCAATTAATCTTCGAAGCGGCTCTATCGCTCCCAGATTAGCTTTTTGCCGAAGGTTAGAGTGTTGTCCGTTAGCTTCATCCAATCGAGTCTAATCGTATAAAATTCCGCTTCCATCGCGCGCGCAAACGGGAAGCGCTTAAGATACAGCGTCTCGGCGCGCTCGTCGGCGCTGCGTATCTGTCCGGTGAATTGAATCCCCTTGATGCGCGCTACAAACTTCGTATCCAGCGCGATCGTGCCCGCGACGTGTCTGTTTGAAAAAATCGCTTTGATGTGCTGCGTATCAGCGGAGCTTGAGATGATGAGCTCCTTGTTTTGCGCATCGTAGGCGTAAAACGCGCTGAAACAATAGGGTAGGTTATCCCTCAGCACCGCGAGCGAGAGGAGTTTCATCTTGCTTAAAAAATCGCCAAATTTGTCGCAATCCCGTTTCATCTCAAAATTCCTTTTTGCTCCAATTATACAATGATTTTCTTTTATCGGCTATAATTATGCGCTAAATTTTAGGAGAAAAGATGGAAAATTATAAAAAAGTAAAAGAGATGTTTTTGATGCAGCAGCGCCTAAACGACGAGACGAACGGCGCAGGCTGGGAGGACGGCTACACTAAAAACGGCAAACTGATCAACTGGAAGCGCTGCATCTATATGGAGTGCGCCGAGCTCATCGACAGCTTCGCGTGGAAGCACTGGAAAAATATCGAAGCGAAGCCCGACGTAGATAATATCGCGATCGAAATCGTAGATATCTGGCACTTCGTGATGAGCTATATTTTGGAGCAAAACTGCGGCCACAAGGACATCGATCACCTCGTAAGCGACGTTACCGCAGTTAGCGGCTTTTCGGAGTTTAGCTCCTACGCCTACGATATCAGAGAATACAGCATCTACGAGATCATCAACGATATCGAGCTCATCGTCCATGAAACGAGCGGCTTTGATCTGCATATCGGCGAGCTTTTGACCGACTTTTTCCGCGTGGCGCTAAAATGCGGCGTGAGCCTCGATATTTTATTTGAAAAATATATCGGCAAAAACGTGCTGAATAAATTCCGCCAAGACCACGGCTACAAAGAGGGCAGCTACCGCAAAATTTGGGGCGAAAAAGAGGACAACGAAATCTTGCTTGAAATTCTCGCCGGCGGAACGGTGAGCGTAAGCGAAATTTACGCCAAACTGGATGAAATTTACGAGGCCGCAAAATAGCGCGAAGCCAATGGAATTTGAATCTAAATTTGGCTCTAAATTTAACCATGAAGTTTCGGGCGCGAGTTTCGGTCATAAAATTTCAGCCGCAAACTTTGGAATTTCCGCTTTAAATTTTAAAACCATCGCTGCGAGCTTTAAAATTCCAGCTGCGAATTCCAAAATCCTAGCCGCAAATTCTGCAAATTCTAAAGCTCTCGCCGCGAGAGCCGCGAATACCGCAGAAGATGCGAGGCTTGAAATTTTAAAATTTAACGCGAGGGCGGCAAATGGGTAAAATTTTTAGACTCAGCAGCGAGGATTTTTTTACGCGCAAGTTTATTTTGCTCTCGCTGCTGCCGTTTTTTTGCCCGCTAGTGATTTTGGGCACGGTTGCATATTTCGGCGGTAGTGAGCTTTTTAGCGTGCTTAGCGCAGGTGCGCAAAGCGGCGATTTTAGCTTCTTGGACGAACAGCGCTTCCCGATAATTGCGAAAATTCTAAGTTTCGCCGCGACGAAATGGATCATTGGAGCGATTTTTTATGCGCTTGCAAGCTTTGTGGTGCTGATGCTTAGCGTGTTTTGCGCACTTCTGATCGCAGCCTTTTTGACGCCCACGGTCACCAAAGAGATCAACGCCCGCCACTACCGCCTAAGCCGCGCGGACGAGGCCAGCACGGCGCGAGTGCTGAAACTGACGGCTCTTGAAATTTTAAAATTTTTAGCGATCTTATTCATCTGCTCGGTGCTTCTGTTCGTACCGGTGATAAATTTATTCATCATCAACGTGCCGTTTTTTTATATCTATTACAAGCTGATTTTGATCGACGTCGCCTCAAATACGCTAAGCGCCAAAAGCTTCGAGCGCTGCTACAAAAGGGGCGGCGGGTATAAATTTAGCCTAAGCGCGTTCGTCTTTTATCTACTGTGCTTGGTGCCGTTGGTGGGGTTGTTTTTTCAGCTATTTTTTATCATCTTTTTAAGCCACGTTTTGCTGATCGATGAGCGAGAAACGATCAAAAATCGCTAAAAATTAACTAAAATCAATGAAAAATTTTAAAATTTTCATAAAATAAGGCAATTTTTTTGAAAGGATTTTTATGAAATCAGGCAATATTTACATTTGCAATATCTGCTCGCTAAAAAGCAGCGAGGATGAGAACGCGGTATTTATCAAGGCGCACAAAAACGGCGAGGATGTGGACATCTGCACGTCCTGTATGCCTAGCGTCATCCACGGCTCGGGCATGGTCGTAAAGAGCAACGCCGAGATACAAAGCGAGCTTTCCGAAGAGCTTCAAGCCGCTGCGAACTAGCCGCGAGTGTGCGTGCTGCGGCGCGTTTTGATCTTCTTATTAATCTGCGCGCCGCAAAATTTCAAAACTTCACGTAAAATTCCAGTAAATTTTAAAATTTTCGTAGTTCTAAATTTAAAGCCCCAGCCGCACGGCGCAAAGCGGCTAAGCTTAAAAGCTCGTTTAAAGTACGGCGGCTAGTCTAAATTTTAGAGCGCCATTTCAAAGCTGCGAGCGTAAATTTCAATCCAAAGATCAAATTTAGGCATTCAAGTTGCGAAAACGCCGCTCACCAGGCGAGTTAAAATTTAAAATTTAAGCAGCCCCGCTTAAAACCCGTGCAGCCTCTTAATCTCCGCGCTGATCGGCTTTTTCTGCCCGTCTTTAGTGACGTTTACGTATGTCGCAATCGCGCTGGTTACGTGCAGACGCTCGCGAAATCCCTCGCCGCTCAGCCGCAGCGCGATCACTTCGATCTGCACGCGGATCGAAGTGTTGCCCACGCCTAGGACCTTTGCGTAGCAGCTCACCACGTCGCCGACGAATACGGGCCGCTTGAAAATCACCTCCTCCATCGAGATCGTCACCACCTGCTCGGACGCTATCTCTTGCGCTGCGATCACGCCTGCAAGGTCGATCTGGCTGAGTATCCAGCCGCCGAAAATATTGCCCGAGCTATTCGTATCCTTAGGCAGCGTTACGATCTTGGTGCGCGGTTCGCCGAAATCGCTTAAATCCTGCATTTTCACTCCTAAATTTTAAAATTTCGCCCATTTTAACCGCGTAAATTTAACACTTTTTCGATACAATCGGCAAAAATCTACGCCGAAATTTTAGGCGGACGGAGATAAAATTTCGCTCGCTTGCAAACGATAAAAACGGCAAAAAGGATACGCGATGAACGATTTTGCAAAACTTAGCGAGATGGCGGCGGCTGCTAAAGCGCGGCTAAACGCCCTCTACGACGAGCCGCGCGCCGAGCTGATCGCGCGCGGGCTGGAGATCTGCGGCTTTGAGCCTAGCGATACTGCGCGTATCGCCGTGCTGCGCCGCATCGTGGATCTCAAAGAGGATCCGCTACTGCAAGAATTTCGCCGCTTAGGCTACGATGAGGCGCGGCAGCGCGAGCTAAAGAGCAAAATGTACGATTTCACGCGCGAAATACACGAGAGCATGCACGCAGCGCTCATCGCCGAGGCCGATGCACAGGGGATTTTACAGCCATTTTATCTGGAACTTTTAAAGGGCGTGCACCGCATCGGGCTTGTGCTAAGCGATATGCAAAAAAGCTGGCAAGCCCTAATCATCGAAGGCACGAACAAGCGCTTACAGCAGGAATTTAGCTCGCTTGCGCAGGCGAAGGAATTTTTACTGCAAGAGGAGCTGTTTATGCGCACGCCTCACGGCGAGATCTGCGAGCGCTGCTACGGCGCGATAGTGCAGCGCGATGGCAAATCTCAAATGCTGCCCTACGCCGTGGTCTTTGCGGATGAGACGGCGAAGCTACAGAGCGAATTTAGCGATCTTTTGGAGTGCCTGGTGACGCTCGCGGGAGATGAGAGCGAGCTAGCCTACATCGCGTATCTAGGCAAGCTCAAACAGGCCTTTTGCGAAAAGGACGCTAGCGCGGTGATCGGCGCGTGGCGGGATGCGGAGATCGCGTGGATGGATATAAAAACGCCGCTTCAGATCGGCCATCCGCTTGAGTACTACGAGGACGCCTACACGCACGCAGTCGCGCTGGAATGGGACGTCAGGCTTGCAGGCACGTATGAGTTTAGCGCGGAGGAATTTAAAACACGCGTAAGCGAGAGCTTTGAGCGCGCGTATGAAAAAATCGGCGCAAACAACGCCGTCATGCACTCGCTCGTGCTCTCAAACATCGCCAAAACCCAGCTTTACGTCTGCGCGCCGCTAATCTACTACGGAGCCGATCTTAACGGGCTCTTTTCGGCGCAAGTCGTGCCTAACGACGAGTTCGTAAGCACCAACTGCGGCAAGAAAATTTTCGCCTTCGTAAATTTCGTCTATGAAAGCGCCAAAGCAAAACCTTTTATGCGGCTAAGCAGCGAAATTTTCGACCTTGAGTATTTAAATTTCGGACGCGAAATTTTATTTAAAAAGCCGCAAATTTGGCGCCGCGTCTACGAAATATCGACGATCGGGCACGAGTTCGGGCATATATTTTTCATCGACGCGGACACCGAGGCGCGCATGAACCGCTCGGGGCTTTTTAAGCTTATCGAGGAGTACAAGGCGACCACCGGCGGGCTCGTGAACTTCTTTTTCCACGAGGAGGCGGAGTTTTGCCTGCCGGTGTTGGATGAGCTGATCCGCCGCGCCGTGGGGCTCATCGCGTGGCAGCGGGTGGAGGAGCTCAAGCCCTACTACTGCGAGGCGTTGATACATCTGAGCTTGCTTTTTGCATCGGGAGTTTTGAAATTTGAGCGCGGGCGGCTGGCGGTTAAATTTGACCGCGCAGGCTATGAGAGCTTCAAAGCCGCGTGTTTGCAAAACTACGAGGATCTGGCGCGGCTTTATTGCGGCAAAAAGGACGCGGCGGAATTTTTATCGCGCTTTGCGGAGCTTAGAGACGGCGTGTATCTGCCGCGCGAGGCGCAGGTGCGGGAGTTTGTGGAGTTTTACTACTCGCGCTACGAAGCGATCGGCAACGAAACGGACCCTAGCAATGAACGAGCAAAGTGGCTTTAAATTTTTTAGCTCCGAAGCGCGCCTTAAAATAATGAAAAGCTAGTAAAATTCCGTGGAATTTTAAGGGGAAAGCATGAGATATTTTAAAAATTTACTCTCTGATTTGCGAAACGGCAGGGTCGCGCTGCACCCGATTTTGCTCGCGGCGACGTTTTGCATAGTAAAATTTTGGTGGCCTAGGTTAATAGGCAATGTAGGCGAAAGTGATGCACTCGGCAGCTTCATATTTATGGACTTCATTCAATGTGCGTGTTTCATAGCGCTAGGCGCACATCTTGTCTATGTGGCGGGGCGCGGCGGCAAAAATAGCCAAAGTAGTAGCCGTAAAAACAGCGACTACGAAGGCGCGATACAACCCCGCAGACTGCGTTATTTAGCCGTGCTACGCGCTATTTTATGCACCCTATGTATCACCGCGTGCGCGGCAGGCTATCTTACCGCGGACGTAAACCACCAGAAATTGGGCGTTTTGAATTGGTTTTTTCCGACTGCACTAGCAAGCGCGTTCATCTATTCGATCGCGATTTGGTTTGTTACGATCGGCTCTGAAGTACTAATTTGGGGCGTTGTCTTCGTGATAAGCTACGTGGTTGCTTACTATGCGGTTTGGATAGGTTTTTTTACCATTCCTGGGGAGTATGGCGGGTTGGCATTTTGGAAAGGGCTGGAGATAATATTTCCGCTAATTTGGGCGTTTTATTTCAAGCACACCTACAAAAAACGCCTAGCAGAGGAGATGCGCGAGGCGTAACGGCAAGCTGAATGCAGAATTTTAGCAAAAATTTTACGCCGCCAACCGCAGTTTAAAATTAGCGCGAGCATAGCTCGCCCTTTGAGCGTGCCAGGGGTTGGGGGATTTTAAGGGGGAAGGGGAGCGCCTCGCAAGTAGCGCCCCTTCCCTCTTAAGAGAAAACGTTGCCACGCCCCAAATTCTAGAGGCAAATTCTACATAGAGAAATTTTAAATTTATTACAAAATGAAATTCCGTTTAAATTTTAGCCCGCGATATGTTTCTCTTGGGGCGGGAAGGA
>NZ_CALHIK010000110.1 GCF_938030785.1 uncultured Campylobacter sp. | reverse complement strand
TTGCAACTTCAAGGAATTTCAAATTTCGCAATTTCGCAGAATTCCGCAGCGAGCGAATTTGGATTTTAAATTTCACGGTCTATAATTTTAAATACGGAATGTGAAAAATTTTAAATTTCACTCCAAATTCTTTTAAAATTTAGCTCCATTACCGATTTTTATCTCAAAATTAAACGGACGACAATTGTCTTAAACTAAGGATTTTTCGCTACAATTTGCTTTTATTTAAGGAGAGATTATGGATAAACAAAGTGCATTAGAGTTTTTAAAGAGCCGCCAGCCGATGCCTGACGACGGCGAGATCACTAGCGAGCTAGCGCAGGGCTACGCGCAAGTAGCGGAGTTTTTTACCGCAAACCCGGACGCAGAGGCGCTGCCGCTATTTTTTGGGAGTCTGACAAGCGGCGACGGCGCGGGCAGTTTCCCGCTTTTAGAGGGAGTGCTGCTGGCCGCGGATCGCAACGCCGCGATAAAGGCGCTTTGCGACGCGCTGCAAAACGATAGTTCTAGCGCGGGCGCTAGATTTTGGGCGACGCTTTTTAGCGTAAATTTTATCTGCGACGAGGTGGTTGGCGCGCTCGAAGCATCACTAAAATACGCGAGCGAGGATATGAAAGAGTTGATCAAAGAGCAGATCGAGATGTTTCGGCAGATGCTTTAGGCTCTAAATTTAATGCGGCGCGCGCTTTGAAAGGCACCAAAAAGATAGAATTTGCGTAAAATTTTATCTTAAATTTAAAGTGTGCGCCGCGATTTTGAATTATAAATTTGATCGCACGGCATCTCTGTGCGGCTCATACGTCGCCGTCTTTTGCCGCTTGGATCATAATTTATTAGAAAGCAAAGCTAGCCAAGCTGTCCGTCAAGATAAATGCGTAATTTTGCCGTTTAAACCCGCGCCCAAAAAGTCTAGAAAGTAAAATTTTGCCGATCAAAAAGCTAGGAGTCGCGGAAAATTTGGATTTAATTTACAGCGTAAATTTTACCACGCGCGTAGCCAAAGCCCAAAACGTTTTAAATTTACGGATAGATTTATCACGCCGCATCTTACCGCGCCGCGTAAATTTTAAAATTTACGGCGATAAAATTTAAGCTATGTCTTGCGCGACCGACTTTCACGCAGCCATTAAAATTTAAAATTTTACTCGGCAAAATTCTAAAATAAAGCGGAGGCTACGAAACCTCGGAATTTTAAGCGTCTAAATTTTTCTTATGAGCTCGGGGATTACGACCTCGAAATCGACCCCTTCGTAGTCCTTACGCTCCTCGTCGCTCATCGTCTCTTTGATCGTGCTGACGACGAAGTCTGCGGCGATACGAACCGCCGTTTCCAACGACTTACCGCGCATTATTGCGCCGAAGGCTACGGCGGCAAAAATATCGCCGGTACCGTTAAATTTAACCGGCAGCAGCTCGTGAAAATACTCGTTCGTCCTGCCCGTGCGTGCATCATAGCTGAAAACCCCGCACTGATCCGCGATGTAGCCGATGCCTTTTAAAATGACCTGCCTGGCGCCCAGCTCTCTAAGGCGCGCAAGTAGATCCATGATGAAATCCCTATCCGCATCCTCTCGGTACGGCACGCCCGTAATCGCGCAGGCCTCGGTGATATTAGGCGTGATTACGTCGGCCTGAGTACACAGAAGCGCCATCATACGGGCAAAATCCTCGTTAAAGCCAGGATAAAATACGCCGTTATCGCCCATACAAGGATCGACTAAAATGGTCTTACCCGCGCCGCCGAAGCTCGCAAATAGCTCGCTCATAATCTCGATCTGCGCCGCCGAGCCCAAAAAGCCCGTGTAGATGCCGTCAAACACCACTCCGCGGTCTTTCCAGTGCGCCATGATCGCGCGTATCTGCGAGCTTAGATCGCAAAAGGTATAGCCCGAAAAGCCCGTATGCATCGATAAAACCGCCGTAGGGATCACGCTCGTGCTCATCCCCATCGCGCTAAGTATCGGCAAGGCGACGGTCAGCGAAACCTTGCCCACGCAGGATATATCTTGAACGGTAAGAACTTTTTTCATCACAATTCCTAAAATTTTTGGCTCTATTTTACCGCTATTTATATTAAAAAGGCGAATTCAAATAAAATTTACTCTACGAATAGTCTAAATTTATAATATTTTTGGCATTTTTCCGCTAAATTTTAAGCTGGATTTACCGTAAATTCGGCTCCAAAAATCAACAAAAGGCAAAAAATGATAACCCCAAAGGCTCTTTACGCATCAGCTCGCCTTAGATCGCTGCCACTTAGCGTCTCGGGCGTGTTGCTCGGTAGCGGTGCGGCATACGGCGCGGGCGTATTTAGAGCGGATATTTTCGCGCTGGCGCTACTTACGACGCTGCTGTTTCAGGTGCTCAGCGACTACGCCAACGACTACGGCGACGCGGTAAAAGGCACCGACGACGATGGTAGGCTGGGGCCGCGTCGCGCGATCCAAACGGGACAGATGAGCGCGGAGCAGATGAAGCGCGTCATCGTCATTACGGCGCTGCTTTCTGCGCTTTGCAGCCTTGCGCTAAGCGTTTTGGCATTCGGCGAGCGGTTTTATCTCGTGCTACTATTTTTAGCACTGGGCGGCGCGTCGATATTTGCTGCGATCCGCTACACCGTGGGTGCCGGTGCATACGGATATCGGGGGCTCGGCGACGTTTTCGTGTTTTTGTTTTTTGGACTACTTAGCGTGCTGGGCTCGTACTTTTTATACGCGCGTTCGCTCGATGCGGCGCTGCTGCTGCCTGCGTGCGCGTGCGGGATGCTAAGCACGGCGGTGCTAAATTTAAATAATATGCGCGACGTACAAAACGACGCGCTCAAAGGCAAGCGCACGATCCCCGTTCGTATCGGGCTGCGCGCGGCCAAGCTCTACCACTACGCTCTTATCGCCGGCGGAGCAGGATTGATGCTTTGCTACTCGCTTTTGCGCGGCGAGCTGGGCGTAAAACTACTCTACATAGCTAGCTTTGTGCCGCTTGTGTGGCACCTATTTTTCGTCTTAAAAGTGCGGGAGTGCCGCGACTTCGACGGGCAGTTAAAGGTCGTCGCGCTCTGCACGTTTGCGATGTCGGCGCTGTTTTTCGTCGGGGAAATTTTAGGCTAAATTTAAATATCTTTTGAGCGGAATTTTTGAAAGATTGCTCCTGCGGCAAAATTTTAAATTTTACCCGCGTTCGCAATACTGCTCGCGCGCCATCCTCTACACTCAAAAATATATGGATTTTTAAATTTTAATCAGTTCGTTATAGCATTCGTCCAAAATGTGGATATGCTCTTTCTTTATGCAGCAGTGAAACATATGATAATAGTATTTTAGCGTCAGCTCGGTAGCCTTCTCTTTGGATAAAATTCCGCCCCTAACGTCTTGAAGTATCGTTTTATTAAAGCGCAGGCAGATGTCATTGAAATCGTCTATATTTAGCTTCTCGTCCAGATAGCCGTCTTTGATGCAGTTTTCGAGCATAAAAAAGCTTCTTGCGTGAATGTCGCTTGATTTAAACATCCTGCCTAAAAAGATCGGCAAATTTTTGTGGCTTTCGTTTGGGAAGAGCTTATAGTACTGCTCGATATATTCGTTAAATTTACCGTTGCTGTGCGAGAAAAATAAAATTTCATAAATTTCGGGCTTTTCATAAGCGAAATCGCAAAAACACTTGCAAACCCGCATATAGACCTCGATAGAATTTTTGCATTTCTCTATACAGGCCGACAGGGCTTTATTATACTCTCCAAGCTGATTAAACGTAGCCAAGAAAACCAGGTGCGTTAAATTGTCGAAATAATTATAAAGCGTAGCGCTCGAATACCCCGCTAAATTTGCGGTATCTCTTATATTGACGGCGTCGATGCCCTTCTTTTCTATAATTTCGTTTGCCGCGTCGATGAAATACTTCATCATGCGCGATCTTTTTATACGCTCTCTTGTATCCTTGTTCATAAAAAACCCTATCTAAATAAATTTATGATTTTATTATTCCTATTTTTCGAAAAAATAATTATAGTTTAAAGTCTCTTTAAAAATTTTTAATCCACTCAAAATTTATCCAAGCAAACGGCTTTTTTTCAAAATTCCAACAAGCCGAATTCATAAAATAAATTCGGCTTGTTTTGCCTTCTTAGCCCTCTCTGTATTCAACCCCGAAAGTACCGTTTGGATACTCCCATTTTTTGATTATGGTATTACCGCAAAGCGCTCTGCACGTACCGCACTCTAGGCAGCCCGCATAGTCGAAGTGGTAGCCGTTTTCGTCCTTTTTATAAAGTCCTGCCGGGCATGCGACCTCTAGCTTTGCGAATTCGCTCGCATTTATATCGTCCACAAGCTCGATATGCGCGTTACTCTCATCTACGAAAAATTTATCTAAACTTAGTTTTGCATCAACGTTTACGGTTTTCATATCGACTTCACTCCCTTAAATGCATCTTTGATGAGATTCATATAGCCGACTTTCTTGAGTCTTGGCAAAATTTTACTTCTTAGCGGCTGGCTAGGTCCGTTTATAACGAAAAGATCCTTCATAATGCCGCTCATCATCTTCGGATAATCATCAAAAATTCTCTCGTTACCCAAGAACTCAGGCAGATTTTTATAAAGCTTAAGATCGCTCATCACAAAGCTCTCATCAAGCATCTTGTCATACGACAAGCTATCTGCGCTAAAATCTCCCGCAGCTTTAGCTTTTAGCACGGCTTTTGCAGCCAATACGCCGCTTTCTACCGCTAGATCCATACCGCGTACGGAGTATCCTACGTTTAGGCAAAGACCCGCTGCGTCGCCTGCTACTATCACGCCGTGATCGCTTAGCTTTTTGATAGAATTTAGCCCGCCTTCAGGCACGATGTGAGCCGAGTATTCGGTCGTTTTGCCGTTTTTGATAAGAGGTTTAACCGCAGGGTGATTTTTAAAATTTTCCAGCATTGCAGGCACGCTCATATCGCTTACGTGCGAGTTGTGCAGACCGAAAACCACGCCCAGAGATATCGAAGTTTCGTTGGTGTATAAAAATCCGCCGCCCATATGCTCGTTTGACGCGCTTCCGGCAAATAGCCACGCAGCGCCCTCGTTGCCGCTTACGTTAAAGATATCCTCGATCCTGTCTTTGCCAAGCTCGATGATCTCTTTTACGCCGACCGCACAGGTATGCGGATTTAGCTCGTATCCTAGGCCGTATTTTGAGCAGATGGTGGAGTTCGCGCCGTCTGCTACGATCACGACGTCGGCTCTCATCTCTTCGCCGCCCGCGATCACGCCGCAAACCTTGCCGTCCTCTTTAATAAGATCGTCAACTCTGATGCCCGCTATTATAGAAGCTCCCGCCTCTTCGGCTTTTTCGCCCAGCCACGCGTCAAATTTAACCCTCAAAACCGAATACGATAGATCGGCTTTGTTTTCGCTAGGCTTTAGAGCGTACTCCATCGTGACGTTATCGTCTGCGGTGATAAACGATAGCTTCTCGCGAGTTATTAGCCTCTCGATCGGAGCGATTTCCGCAAAATTTGGAAAAACCGGCTCGATGCTGTGCGCATAAATTCTGCCGCCGCTCATATTTTTAGCCCCTATAAAGTTGCCTCTTTCGATGAGCAACACCTCAAGCCCTTCCTTTGCCAGCAGATACGCCGATATGCAGCCGGCGATGCCGCCGCCGACGATTATCGCGTCAAATTTTTCATCCGCCATTGTTTACCTTTCATGCGTCGTATCGCCCGCTTATACTTCGTTGATTTTAAAATTTTAATGCTCACATACTTCATGTATGCTCCGCTTAAAATTTTAAAATCGCCTCGTCTAAGCCGGACGTTACTTCCGCTTAATTTGTTTTAAATTTTGCTTTTATCTCGTTTCGAGACGACTTCATTCGTCGATCGGCGCATTGCCGACGCGACTAGCCTTGTTTTAAATTTTCGTTCAAATGCTCGCTTCTGAGCACGTTTTTCTTTACCTTTTCCGTACAGGTTTTGGGCAAAGACGAATAAAACCGCACGATGCTCGGGACTTTAAATTTAGCAAGCCCCTGCGCGCAGTATTGTTTGACCTCGTCTTCGCTTAGGCTTTCGCCCTCTTTAAGCACTACGCATGCTTTTATCAGTTCATTATCAAAGTTATCCGGCACTCCAATTACTGCCGCTTCAAAAATTTTATCGTGGGTTTGCAGATAGGTTTCGACCTCTACGCTAGATACGTTCTCGCCTGCAACCTTTATCAAATTTACGTCCCTATCGACGAAATAAAAATACTCGTCCTCGTCAAAATATCCGATATCGCCCGTATGTAGCCAGCCATCCTTGTCGATGGCTTTGTTCGTTGCCTCGGCGTTTTCGAAATATCCGTCAAAGATAGTCTTGCCTCTTTCGCCTCTTACGCAAATTTCGCCCTTTTCGTTCGCGCCCAGCTCCTTGCCGTCTTTATCCACGATCTTTGCCTCGTAGAAAAAGCCCACTCTGCCGATAGATGGGAATTTTCTCTTTTCGTTCGGTCTATCGCCGATGAGTCCAACGACCGTTTCGCTCATTCCGTACGAGCTTAGCACGCTTTTTACGCCGAATCTTTGCAAGAAATCGTCCATATCTTTTTGCGCGATATTGAGGTAAAAAAGCATCTGTTTTAGGCAGTGATTCTTTTCGTTCGCTTTAACGGGCTGCACCATCATCGTGCAGATCATCTTGGGTATGCACTCGGTGATCGTGGCCTTATGATAAAGGATCTGATCCCAAAATTTACGAGCCGAAAATCTCTCCAAAATCACGAGCGTTGCGCCCCTGGAAAATGTCGGCATCATAACGGTGCACTGCGCGTCTATATGCCAAAGCGGCATAGCGGTTAGGTAGATATCGCTGCTTTCTAAATTTATCTGCCAAGAGGTGTAAAATCCCGCAAAAAGCAGATTATAGTGCGTTATCAGCACGCCCTTTGGAAAGGACGAGGTGCCCGAGGTAAAGATAATCTCTGCCGGGCATAGATTGCTAAACTCCTCCTCTTTTAGCTGCGTGCTTTGCTTTTTTATCTCTTTATCAAAATCTACGTGTGCGTGGGAGTCGTGCGCTTTTATAAGAACGATTCCGTTCTTAAATTTATAGTTTTTCTCCTCGATCTCCTCGTAAATTTTAACGAACTCGCCTTGCGTTATTACGGCTACGGGCTTTGTTTTTTGGATGATAAAGAGCGCATCGGCGTAAACGTAATTAGCGTTTATCGGCACGGCTATCGCGCCTAGCTTTGCTATCGCCATTAGGGTTAGGACGTACTCTATGCTGTTTAGCAAGTGGATCGCTACGAACTCGCCCTTTTTGACGCCTAGGCTTTTGAGCAAATTTGCCGTTTGGCAGATGCGCTCATCCAAATTTTTATATGATAGGCTTGAAATTCGCCCTTCGGCGTCTTCGCAAATGATCGCCGTTTTGTCTGCGTGAGTTAAAGCTAGCTCGCGAAAATACGCGCCCAGGTTTTTCTTGCCTATCATATCCATGTTATTTCTTTACCCTTATGATTTTTTCGTCGTTTAGCTTTTGAACCTGCTCGTTCGTATAGCCTAGGTGAGCCATGATGTCGGCCGTATCCTCGCCGTAGCTTGGCATAGGACGCCATATTTTGCAAGGATTGTTTTTAAATTTAGGCATTACGTTCGGGCCTTTAAATTCTTTACCAGCTTCGTTTTTCCACGTAGTAAAGCTATCGCGCGCGATATATTGAGGGTTGCTTTGTAGCTCGCTTACCTCAAGTACTTTTGCGCCCGCTACTTTTAGATCGGCTAAAATTTTAAGCGACTCTTCGATGGTTCTCTCGCCGAAGAATTTATCAAGAGAGGCTTCAAATTTATCGTTTACCTTCATCTTGCGGCTGATTAGCTGAGTGCCCACAGGTACGTCTTCGCCGCCGTAAAGATCGCTGATGCCAAGTAGCTTAAACATCTCTTCTACTTGATATGAGCCGACGATTTCAAATACGATATAGCCGTCTTTGCACGTATATAGACCGCATCCTGCGTAAAGCGGATCTTTGCCTTTGATCATTCTTGGGCACATTTCGCCGCCGTTTAGGTAGTCCATCATATAGTATTGGCCGACTCTTAGCATTACTTCATACATCGCTACGTCGATGCTCTCGCCTTTGCCGGTTCTTTGAGCGTTGTAAAGAGCCGCAAGCACGGAGCTAGTAACGCTCATACCGCACATATAATCAGCCGTATAAGGGAATGCAGGCATCGGTTGGTTTTGATCGCCGTTTTGGATCAAATATCCGCTAAATGCTTGCGCGATCGTGTTGTAAGCGGCTAGATTGGTGTATTCCGGATCGCCGTATTGACCGAAGCCTGAGAGGTGAGCGATGACTAGCTTTGGATTGTGCTGCCACAAAACCTCATCGGTGATTCCTTTTTTAGCAAACGCAGGGCCTTTGCTCGCTTCGATAAATACGCCGCACTCGCTTATTAATTTGTAGAAAATTTCCTTGCCCTCTTCGCTAAAGATATTTAGCGAAAGAGCGTATAAATTTCTGCGGCTAAGCTCTTTATAGTTTTGTTGAACTCTTATGGTGTCCGGATATTTTGAGTTTTCTATCCAGATAACGTCCGCTCCCCACTCGGCAAGAGTTTGCGCCGAAAACGGTCCTGCGATCTCCATCGCCGAAAATACTACTTTGACGCCGGAGAGGGGGCCAAATTTTGGTGTATTAAATTTCATCTTTTTTCCTTTCGCTTTACTATACTTCGTTGGATTTTAAATTTACTCGGTCACATACCGTGATGTATGCTCCCGTCGTAAATTTAAAATCCGCCTCGTCTAGTTTCGCGATACTTCCGCTTGTTTTAAATTTTGCTTTGTCTCGTTTTAAGACGGCTCGCTAAATTTGATTTAAATTTAGCGAGCTAAACTCGTAAATTTTAAAATTTACGCCTATTATCTGTATTGCTTCAAGATCGCTCGTCCTAGAGTTAGGATCTGCATCTCATCTGAACCGCCAGATAGTCTATCTACTCTTAGGTCTCTCCAGAATCTTGAGACTCTGTGTCCGGTTACGCCGATACCGCCGAGAACTTGGATCGCGTCGTCTACTACCGCAAATGCGTTGTTCGCGCAGTAAAATTTACACATAGCGCTCTCGCCTGTTACGTTTAGACCTTGATCCATCTTCCAAGCTGTGCTATAAACCATATATTTCATAGCGTTTAGTCTCATCGCCATGTGGGCGAATTTCTCTTGGATAAGCTGAGTTCTGCCGATAGTTTCGCCGAACTGTACGCGCTGATTTGCGTATTTTGCGGCGTCTTCAAATGCGCAGTAAGCTATGCCGTAGTTTGTGCAAGCGACCAAAAATCTCTCTGCGTCAAATTCCTCTTTAACGCGGTTAAAGCCGTTGCCGTACTCGCCGAATACGTCTTTTTCCTCAAGCTCTACGTTATCAAATACGATCTCGCAGCAGCTATCCATTCTAAGGCCTAGTTTATCAAGCGGAGTTAGCTTGATGCCGGGTTTGCTCATATCCACAAACCACTCGGTAAAGATCGGTTTTTCGCTCTGGCTGTCTCTTGCCATTACGACGATGTACGGAGTGTGCGCGCTTGAAGTGATGAAGCATTTTTGTCCGTTTAGATAAACTTTGCCGTCTTTTTTAGTGTAAGTAGTTTTTAGGCTACCGACGTCTGAACCCGCGCTTGGCTCGGTGATAGCGGAGTTCCACATCTGTTTGCCGGTACCGCGGAAAGCGAAAATTTTATCTATTTGCTCTTGTGAGCCGTATTTTAGGATAGTGCTAAATCCTGGAAGTTGATAAAGCACGTATGTAGGCGCGCCGCATCTGCCAAGCTCTTCCCAGATAGCTGCTAGAGTTACCCAGTTAGCATCCATTCCGCCATGCTCCTCAGGAAGCAGCATAGTATCTACGCCAAGCTCCGCTAGCTCTTTTACCCATTTGATCGGATACTCGTGCGCTTCGTCGCATTTAGCGAAATACGCCTCCCAGTTTTCTCTCTCCATTAGTTCTCTAACGCCTGCGACGAAGAGTTGTTGTTCGTCGGTTAAACTGAAATCCATCATATCTATTCCTTTCTATTTTGCGCGTCGTCTCGCTTTTATAATGCGATCTTCCGCTTATTTTTAGTTTTTAAAATTTTGGCTTTGCCTCAAATTTAAGGCAAAGCGACAAATTTGACCCCGCTTGGGGTCAAATTTTAATACCAATTATTCTTCTTCGCATCCTTAAAGAACGAAACAAGGATTAGGATATTTACAAAGAATAACAAGCTACCGCCTGCTATAATAGCCGTCTGGATAGGTTTTAGTCCGCCTAGCGCAAGCAATGTAACGCCGATAACGCCGACTAGGATAGACCAACCGATTCTAACCCATAGAGGCGGCTCGTCGTAACCGCTAGCCTCTTTACAAGTACTCATCGCAAGCGTATAAGAGCACGCGTTGATAAGCGTAACCGTAGCGATGAAGCATAGGATGAAAAATCCCCAAATAGTTATAGTTGAAAGCGGCAACGCAGCCCAAGTCTCAATGATACCGCGAGCAAGGCCATGCGTAGCGATAATGCTCGGTAGATCGATAGCCTTTGTGATCATAAGGTGCATAGTGTTGCTGCCAAGAATCGTCCAAAGTATCCATGTCGTAGTCGTTAGACCCGCAACCATACCTACGCAAAGCTCGCGTACGGTTCTACCGCGTGAAATACGCGCCAAGAAGATACACATCTGGATACCGTAAACGACCCACCAAGCCCAGTAAAATACCGTCCAGCTCTGAGGGAAACCGCCTTGACCGATCGCATCGGTGTTAAATAGCATGCGGCCTAGGTTATTAAACATCTGTCCTACGCTATCGGTGAAGTAGTTGATCGTAAATGTAGAAGCGCCTACGATAAGTACCCAAGCTAGCATGATGATCATTAGGTAGCTTCTTACGTCGCTGGCGATCTTGATGCCTTTGTTTAAGCCAAACGCCACGCAAATAGCGTTAAATACGACCCAGCAAGATATGATCATAGTATCAAGAGCTAGAGTTCTTTTAACGCCGAAAAGCCACTCGATGCACTCGGTAACAAGCGGAGTAGCAAGACCCAGGCTCGTTCCCATAGCAAGGATTAGCGCAACGATATAGAAGTTATCGATAAGTACGCCTAGCCAGCCGCGAGCTAGTTTCTCGCCGACCGCAGCCTCGATAGTACCGCTTGGTCTAACTACGCTCATCTTTTTAACGAATAAGAAATATCCAAACGCTACTGAAAGCAAGCTATAAGTCGCCCATGGTAGCGGTCCCCAGTGGAACAAGCTGTAAGCAAGACCGAGATCCTGCGCTTGTCTGCTCATAGGCTCAAGACCAAACGGCGGAGTAGTTACATAGTAGTAAATTTCAGCCGTACCCCAGTACAAGACGGCTGCGGACGTGCACGAAGCAAACATCATAAATATCCAGCTAATAGTGCTAAATTCAGGCTTGTCGTTCTCGTCGCCGATCTTTTTGTTCTTCATAGGTCCGAAAACCAACCAGAACCATCCGATCACCATGATCACCATATACCACTCAAAAGCCCAACCCCACGAACCCGTGACGTAAGCAAACATCGCATCGATAACTTTATTAGCCGCGTCCAGATCCCTTACGACTAGCCAGCTAAGTATACCGACGGTAATTAACGAAGGAAAGAACACCTTTGGTTCTATCCCGACTTTTTTCTGAGCCATTTGAACTCCTTCTTATGAGATTTTGAATTTGTTTTTGATAAACTCCGCCCCGTCTTCTAGGGCGCCGCTTGCCGCTTCCATCATTCTGCTAAAGTGCAAAAACGCGTGCATAACGCCTTTATACTCTTTAAATTTGCTATCGTTTCGTTCCTTTAAAATTTCATACAACGCTACGCTGTCGTCTTTGAGCGGATCAAATTCGCAAGCGCCTATAAAGCAAGGCGGCACGCCCCAGGTAAGATCGGCGTTTAAAATATTTACGTACGGCTTCTCCTCATCCTCGCTGCTTTGTAGATACTCTCTAAAATAATATTCCATATCTTCAGGCCTTAGCCAGTCTATCTCGTTGCCGTAAAGCGAGCGAGAGGCCGAGTCTTTTAAGCCGTAAAGCCCGTAAAATAGCGCCATAGCCTTTACGCTGCCGCTATCTTTGCCGCCGTCTCGTCTATATAAATAGGTGCCCATGCACATATTAGCGCCCGCGCTATCGCCGGCGTATGCGATAAAATCGGGCGAAATTTTATATTCTTTAAAATTTGCCAAAAAATGATCGATCGCCGCGTCGCACTCTCTAATCTGAAACGGATATTTTTTATCCGGCGCCAAGGTGTAGTCTATGCCGATCACCGCGCATCCGCTAAGACCTGCTAAAATCCTCATAATCCTATCGTGCGTGTCGATGCTGCCTACGACCCAGCCGCCGCCGTGGATGAAAAATATCGTTTTGTATTCGCTCTGTAAATTTGGATAATAGATCCTAGTCCTGATGCGGCTTCCTTCAAATTCGACCCAAACGTCTTTGCTATCATGCATCACGGGACCGCCCTCGTTCCAAAATTTTCTCTCGTTTTCGTAGTTTTGCCTCATCTGCTCGTTTGTCTCGGCAGGCTCGGCAGGAGCGTTAGCTAGCTGAACTTCTACGACCTTTTTCATCTCGGCCGAGAGCTTAGCTACCACGTCGATTTTATTTTTTACGTTCATAACATTCCCTTTATTTCATTGTAAGGCACCGCCCAATACGTGATCAATAGCCACGTAAGAACGGCGCCCGAAGCTATCAAAACATAAGCGTAAATTTTATCTATCTTGTAATCTTTTAAATTTTGCTCGCTTTGCGGCAGGATATGTAAATTTGTCTGGAATTCCATCTCTGCGGCGGTTCTTTTTTGCCCTTTTGAGCCCAGTATCGCCAAAGCGATACTGATAAAAACTCCTATAAAAAACGGATCGAAGAAATTTTTAAGCGGCACGCCGGCAAACTCCACTAAGGCTTTGCTGCCGAGGTATCCGAAAAATCCGCCCATCATCGATAAAAACGCGCCGCGCTCGGTAAGCCATTTGCTCCAAACGCTAGCAAAGGCTAAAAATCCCCAAGAAGCTGCGATTATCGTGCTTGCAAACCACGCCATGATGCGGATGCTCGCTAGATCGAAATACGCCACTATAAGCGCCGCGACGCTAACAACGAATACGACGATCCTGGTAAAATTTACCTGCTGCTTTTCGCTTTTAAAATTTATCTCGAAAATATCGTTTGCGAGGCTAAAGCTAACGACCGATAAAAATGTCGTCGCCGAGCTAAGGCCCGCAGATAAAATTCCCGTTAGCAAAAACACTCCAAGCACCTGCGGCACGACCTCGTAAGCCGCCCATATGATGACTTGCTCCGGTTTTGCCATATTTGGATTTAGCTCTATTATGCTAATTGAGATGATATAAAGAAAAAGTAGGAAAAATATCGTTAAAAGCGCGGAAATCACGCCTGAGCGAAATATAACGTGCTCGTTTTTAGACATCAAATTTCTGCCCGCTTGCCACGGACTAACAGAGACCGTTACCAGCCAAACGATACCTAGCGTCACGGCGTAGCTAACTATATCAAATACGCTTCCACCGCCGGTGTTGCCGTGATAAGACAGCAGGTCTTTTGGCGTGTTAGGATTTACGGCGAGCTTTTGGATCAAATTTGACACTCCGCCGACCTCTGCAAAAACAAAATATCCCACGAAAACGGTCGAGAGCAAAAAGCACAAGCACATCGCCGTATCTATGATGATGACGCCTCTTGAGCCCGAATATATCGTAAAAAGCAGTATGCATAGCCACGATATGAAAAGACAGATCGCTCTGTCAAATCCGCTAAGCGCCTCCATCAAAATGGACGTTCCCGTAATCACGCTAAGTAGATACGCGCTTAATGAAATAACCGTGATGATGCCGGCAAATCTTTGAATTCTTTTTGAATTAAATCTGTAAAAAAAGTAGCTAGGCATCGTATTTACTTTCGCGCGTCTGATAAATCTGCCAAAATACAGCGGTCCTATGATATAGCCGCATGCGCAAAGGGTGTTGATAAGAAAGATCGTAGTGATATTACCGCCGTAAGCGTAAGCCGTATCACCCATAAAGCCGTTGGTGCTTAGCATCGAGGCAAACATCGTGCCTGCTATAAAGATGGTTGTAGAATTTCTACCGTTTACGTAAAAGTCCTCTAGGTTTTTAACCTTTTTACCGGCGTAAAGACCTATGAGTAGGTAGATGCAGATACCGATAAAAACGCCAACCATATAAACGTTCATCTTAATCCTCTTTGATCTTTCTTTGCTCTGAGCTTAAATTTGCGCTCAAGATTATGCCCGTTACCACAAGACAGACGCCCGTAAATACCGAAAAGATAATCTCTCCCATAAAAGCCCCCTCTTGTTTATGTTTTTGAAAATTTAAAACCGCGTTTAAATTTACAAAAGCATAAGGCGCCTCTAAATTTTAAGAGGCGCGCTCTACTTATTTGATTATTTGCCCGACCAGTTCGGTTTTCTCTTCTCCATAAAGGCAAGAGGCCCCTCTACGCCGTCGGCAGTCTTTTCGATGAAGCGGTAAGCGGTATCTGAATACCTCATCGCATCGTCAAGCGACATAGACGGAGCTACGTGCATGATCTCTTTCGTGATCTTTAGAGATAGCGGAGCGTTTGCCGCGATAGTCTCGGCAAGCTCGATAGCTTTGTTCATTAGCTCCTCTGGCTCTACGACGTAGTTTACGATGCCGATCTCTTTTGCTTCGTCTGCGTAGATTAGCCTACCGGTTAAGCATAGCTCCATAGCGATCTTTCTAGGAAGCTCTCTTGCCATGCGTACTAGACCGCCGGTTGATGCGATAAGACCTACTTTTACTTCAGGTAGTCCAAATCTAGCGCCCTTAACGGCAACGATAAGATCGCAAGATACGGCTATCTCCATACCGCCGCCTACGGCTGTGCCGTTTACTGCGCAGATGATAGGTTTAGCGCTTAGTCTGTTCGTAAGACCGCCGAATCCGTGCTCGGTAACGGTTTGGCACTCGCCGGTGCTGCTTAGCTCGCTTAGATCCTCGCCGGCGCAAAAGCTCTTCTCGCCCGCTCCTGTTACGATGATAACGCGAACGGCTTTATCTTTCTCGGCTAAATTTAAAATTTCTTCCATTTTTGCAGAAGTAGCGCCATTTAGCGCGTTTCTTTTCTCCGGTCTATTGATCGTTAGGATTAAAATTCCGTCTTCTCTTAACTCGCTGATAACTTCGTTTGAACCGTGATAATTTGCCATTTTATTCTCCTTATTTTAAAGCGTTTACAAGCGTTGGAATGACCTTATAAAGGTCGCCTACGATGCCGTAATCTGCATAATCAAAGATAGGTGCGTTTTTGTCTTTATTGATAACGATGATCTTGCCTGCGTCTTTTACGCCGACCATGTGCTGGATCTGTCCTGAAATACCGACTGATACGTAAATTTCAGGTTTTGGCATAACGCTTGAGATACCGATATATCTCTCGTGCTCCATCCATTTTTCGCTTTCGGCGATCGGGCGTGAACAACCAAGCTCTGCGCCAAGAGCCTCGCAAAGCGCGCGAGCCATCGCAAGATCTTCCTCTCTTGCGATACCGCGGCCGACAGCGACGATTCTTTTTGCTTTATTAAGATCGACCGAGCTTGATTGTTTCGGAAGCTTGTTAAGGCATTTGATAGCGCTTTTCGGCTCTACAAATTCTAAAGCTTTCGGCTCTTTGTCGCTTGCGGAATTTGCCTGTGCAGGGGCGAACGCTCCGCTGTTTGCGACTATGATCGCGATGCTTGAGCCGATTTTCTCGCTACCTACGGCTAGACCGCCGTACATCATCCTTTTACAAACCACGCCGCCCTCTACGCTTACTTCGTTTACCTCGGTGCAAACGCCCGCATTTAGCTTAGCGCCTAGCATCGCAGCTACGGCTTTGCATCTTCTGGAATTTGGCATTAAAACTATGCCGCTTTGACCGTTTAAAGCTTTTGCAAAGCTAGGGACCAAATTTTCTGCTAGCTCGCCCTCTTTAGCAACCAAAGCCTCATCCGCTCCGAGCGCAAATGCTTTTTTTGCGTCTTCTGCATTCATTACGAAACAAATTACCTTTTCGCCAAGCTCTTTCGCGCCGCCCATTACTTCTTCTAGGCGATTTGCCGCATCGCTAAAAACCCATACGTTAGAAACTTTACTCATCGCCTTCTCCTTAATTCAACGCTTTTTTGAAATTTGCCGCAAATTCGGCGATCTTCTCGTCGCTATCGCCCTCTACGATCACTTTTAGCCTATCTTTTTTCTTAGGCGCTTTTACCTCTTTTAGCTCTACGACGCCGTTTAGATCAAAATTTGAATCCATAACGTTTACCGGTTTTTTAGCGGCCGCAAGGATCGCTTTCATGCCAGGAATCGCAGAAGTGTTGATATCGGTAGATACGCATATAAGCGCAGGAAGCGCGATCTCAAGCTCTTCGATCTCGTTTTCAAGCTCTCTTTGAACTACGATTTTTGAAGCATCGATAGATACGATTTTATTTACGCAGTTGATCGCAGGGATATCAAGAAGTGCGCCTACTCTAAGACCGGTTTGACCGGCAAAAAGATCGCCTGAGCCGTCGCCGCAGATGATAAGATCAAAGCCTAAATTTGAGGCTGTTTGTTTAAATATCTCGGCAGTGTCGCTAGGCAGCGAGTTTTCAAATTTATCGCTTGATATAACGACGAGCTCGTCTGCGCCTCTTGAAAGGATATCCTTTCTAACTTTCGTATTTTCAAGGCCTTTGCCACCTATGCTTAGCACTTTGATGTTTGCGTCGGCATTTTTCTCTTTGATGTCTACTGCCGCTTGTAGGGCGTTTAGATCAAACTGGCTGATCTTCGGATTCGCCTTACTAACGTCAAGAGTTTCACCGTTTACGGCGATATCTTGTTCTTCTGGAACAACTTTGCATCCTACTAGGATCTTCATCTTTACTCCTTATGGTCATTAAATTTTGACTAAGTCATAATCAAGTTATTTTTCTAATCGTGATTATATAATAAATATGATTAATTGTCAATAGTTTTCTAAATAAAAGAAGGTAATATTTAAATTTAATAATTTATTAAGCTTTTTGTATGTCGGTATTCGTATATATGCGCTAGAATCGATATTTTATAAAAAACATATCGACATCATTATTTACGCGCTAAGCGCAAATTTGGCCCATTTATTTAGATAAAATTCAAATTTATACTTCGTAAGTTTAAATTTTTATATTAGCTAATAAAATTTCTTGGATAGTTTATTATTGCCTTTAGTTCTGCCTATTCTACGGTATTTGCAAGCAACCTGCTGTTGTATATCGGATCTATAATCTGGTAAAAAGCAAGAGTGGCTCTGAAGCTAGCTTTGACTCAAAGCGGCCGCGCCCGAAACGCGACCGCTAAATTTTAAATTTTACTTCTCAAACGCCTTTTCTAGGCTAAACGGAAACGCCTGATAGCCCATCGCGTTGGTCATTTTGATTTCGATTGACGGCTCTTTTGCGCCCCACTCAAACTCGTTGATGTGAGGGCTAGGCACACCGACCGGGCGGCCTTTGGCGATGTCAAACTGCATGCCCGCAACCGCTGAGTAAACCATCACGCTATCTAGGTCGTCTTGATACTGCGCTAGCGAAGTGACCGAGCTGTACCACTCGCTACCGCGCTGTTTGCCATACTCCCAGACCTGCTCGACGGTTTTAGCTTTTTCGTCGATTTTATAAACGACCGCGCGGGAGTATTTCATACCCGCCATCGCAGGCTGCTCCATGCCGCGGGTGTCGCCGTTGTCAAAGACAGTTAGATAAACGACGCCTTTTTTGGACTTGCTGTCGATTCTAAACGCCGTATGCTGCGTCCACTGCCAGTCAAATCCGCCCGTTTCGCTTTCGTAGCCCGGGCATTTTGAGTACTCGTCCTCGCAGACGATTTTTTTGCCGTCTTTATCCACCGGCTGAAGCAGGAATCCCTTAAACTGGTCCTTCCAGCCCTTGTGCGCGCCCATTATCCATTTGACTTTTTTGTCGCGGCCGATCTTGATGACGGCATCTTGGTGGCGGCTGGAGATGATGATGCTATCGTCACTTGGGTCGTAGTCCACGCTATTTACGTGCGCCCAGTTGCGTCCAGGGCCAGAGCCCACGATGTCGC
>NZ_CALHIK010000109.1 GCF_938030785.1 uncultured Campylobacter sp. | reverse complement strand
TGGTAGAGGGCGTGCTGCTCTTTGAAAACCGCTACTACATCGCGATCACGGCGGTAGCGTTCGTCGCCTTCGTATTTTATCTACAGATCAGGCACAAAAGATTTTCAAACAAAGCTTATAAAAATTCTGTGGACGAAGGCTCTGAAAATTTAGACGAGGGCGCAAATTTAAAAGACGCGGATTCTGATGACGCAAAAAAGGCGCAGGAACCGCAAAGCAAAGACGCTGCGGCGGATGAAATTTTAAGCTTTAAAAGCGGCGATGAAATTTCAAATTCTCAAAGCGAGGATGAAATTTTAAATTCCAATGACGATCGCGGTGAAAATTCCAACGGAAATTTTAAAATTTCAAATAGCGGCGCGGATGAAAATTCCGAGCAAAATTTCAATCAGGACAGCGAAAATTCCAAGCTAGATTCGAACGAAAATTTCGCGCCCGACGCAAGGCACGATAGATGATCAAATCCGCGCTAATCGCGCTTGCGGTGATATTTTTGCTGCTTTTAAATTTAGCCAATCTTTTCGGCATGATAGGCCTAAGCGGGCCGGTGCCTGCGATGATCTGGTTTGCGATCAGCTTCTGCGGGATTTTTTACCTATACAAATTTTGCGGCGCAAAGCCAGTCGCAGCGCGGATCGGGATCTTTGCCGTAGCCTTCGTGGGCGGATTTTTCACGAGCGTTTTGTACTACGGATTTTTTAATTCGCAAACTTTGGAATTCGCCTTTACATACGCCCTTTTTGCGGTGGTATTTACGCTCGGCGTCGGCGTTATTTTGTAGCGAGCTTTAAAATTTAGCGCCCCGGCTTCAAATTTCGCCGCCGAAGCTCAAAATAAACCTCGCGCGATTTTGTAGAATTTCAAAATTTATCCGCGAACACCAAATTTACATCCTGATCTTGTAGGTCTTGTAGTTATCCTTCATCCTAAACGTCAGCAAATTTTGTAAAATTCCAAAAAGGATCATAAAGGTGATGAAGCTGCTGCCACCGTAGCTGAAAAACGGCAGCGGCACGCCCACGACGGGCGCGAAGCCCACCACCATCGAGATATTGACCCCCGCGTAGATAAAGATGAGCGAGGCAAGCGCGCTCGTAAAGACCCGTATCAGATAATCGTTTTTGAAGTTGTAGTTCAGGCTCAGCAGATGCAGTATCAGCAGCGCATACAGTGCGATCAGCGCGGCAGCCCCCACGAAGCCGAAGCGCTCGATCGTATAAGCGAAAATAAAATCGCTCGTCGCAATCGGCAGAAATTTAAAGTGCGTCTGCGTCGCCTCGTCTCTATCCTTGCCGTAGATGCCGCCGTTTCCGATAGCGATGATCGCCTGCTTGACCTGGTAATTGGGCTCCTCGCTGATGAAATCGGCGATGCGCTTTTTTTGATAATCGTGCATGTTTTCGTACAAAATCGGCGAGCTGGCCACAAAAACAATGATCAGCGTAAGCCAAATTTTTTTATCCACGCCGATGATGAAAAGGATCGCAAATCCCGTCAAAAAAAGTATCGCGGCGGTGCCCAGATCAGGCTCTTTAGCGATCAAAACGAAAGGTAGAAGTATGTAAAAGCTAAGGCGCAAAAAATCCTTCAGCCCGTAGCCGTTTTTCGGCGGCGGATTTTTGTGTATCAGATACATCAGCATCAGGATAAACGCGGGCTTCATCACCTCGCTGGGCTGCAGCGTAAAATGCACGAAAGGAATCTCCAGCCAGCGTCTCGCTCCTAGCTTGCTAACGCCGAAAAAATCGACGCTGAGCAGCAATATGATGTTGGTCCAATAAAATATCGGGATCAGATATAAAAATTTGCGTATCGGAAAGAGAAAAAACAGCGTAAAAACGGCAAATCCGACGCCGAAATAAACCACCTGCTTCGAGGACAGCACGTCGTTTGCCTCGCTTATTAAAACGTATGAAAAAACCACTATCGGCACGATCAAAAAAGGTTGAATGAAATCAAAATATGCTAAAATCTTTTTGTCAATTTTAAACAACGCTTAATCCTAATTAAAATTTTGACGTAAGAATAGCCAAAAAAGGTATAAATTTGGATAATCTAATAGCACAATGTAGCGAAAGGCTCGATGTTTTTTTAAGCTCGCAGCTTGGAATTTCGCGCAATCAAATATCAAATTTAATCAAATCCGAAGCGGTCAGAGTGGACGGAGCCGTGCAGAGTAGGCCCGGCTACAAGCTATCCGCGGGCGAGCTCGTGCACATCGACTACCCCGCGCCCGCGCCGCAACAAACGAGCGCAGAGCGGCTAAACTTCGACATTGAAATTTTATACGAGGACGAGGATCTGCTCGTGGTAAATAAGCCCGCGGGTCTTACCGTCCACCCCGCCGCAAGCGTCAAAGAGCCCACGCTCGTGGACTGGCTCAAGTCTCGCGGCTATCTGCTTTCCACGCTCGGCGGCGAGCTTCGCGCGGGCATCGTGCACCGCCTCGATAAGCTCACCAGCGGCGCCCTGCTCGTCGCTAAAAACAACGCTGCGCACGCTGCGCTCTCGGCGCAACTAAGCGATAAGAGCATGGGGCGGATATACCTCGCGCTCATCGACCTGCCGCTGAAGCAGCCATGCGTAATCGAGCGTCCGATCGCTCGCAATCCCGCAAACCGTCTAAAAATGGGGATCGTGCCCGGCGGACGCAACGCAAAGAGCGCGTTTTATGAAATTATAAGCGGCGCGGAACTAACGGAACTTCAAAACTCCGCCGAGAAGCGCGATGAAATTTTAGGCGCGGGCAATAGTACGGCTGCGGGCAAGAGCGCAGGCGCGGATAAAATTTTAAATAGCCGCGCGGATAACGCGGACGAAATTTCAAATAACTGCATGCGGAGCGCAGATAAAATTCCAAGCAGCCGTACTGGCAACGTAGGCAACGTAGATAGCACGGATAAAATTTTAACCGCCGATATGAACGCAAATGAAACCAAAGCCGCCCATCTCGCCGAGAATAAAGCTTTAAATTTTAAAAATCCCGCTCAAAACCAAATTTTGCCGCCGATAAACCTAAAGAGCTTTAATCTCGTCGCGGCAAAGCTCTTCACGGGTCGCACGCATCAGATCCGCGTGCATTTAAGCTCGATAAATCGGCACATTTTGGGCGATCATTTATACGGATTTAAGAGCGAAAACGCTAAAATTGGCAGGATTTTGCTCCATGCCTATTTGCTCTATTTCATCCATCCGCGAAGCGGCAAAGAGGTGAAAATATGCGCGAACTTGCCGAGCGAATTTCTAAATTTTACGACAAATCAAAAGGTAAAGGATGAAATTTATGAAAAAATTTTACCGACTAACGTTGAGCGCTACTTTAGCGATACTAGCGGGTGGCTGCGCTATGTCTAGCGCGCCTAGTGCAAGCGACGAGAGCCTGCCGCGCGTAGAGGGGATTAGGACGATCGCGAGCGACAATGAGATCGGGCTTGAGTGGCCTAGATACGACTTAGATGCCGCCGTGCTGGGCTTTGTCGTTTACCGAGCACCCGCAAGCGGCGGCGAAGCCAAAAAGATCGCCACCATCGCAGATCCATACTCCACTCACTACGTAGATACGAGGCTGCAGCCGGGCACTTCGTATAAATACACCGTGCGCACATACGGCGCCAAGGGCGTTTCGGCTCCTTCTCCGGTCGCTATCGCAAGTACTGCTAAGATGCTAGAGTCCGTGCCGTTTGCGCAGGCGATCTACGGGCTTCCGGGCCGCGTAAAGATCATCTGGCGTCCGCATCCGGATCTTCGCGTAAGCTCCTACGTCATCGAGCGCCGTCCGAAAGGAAGCGAGTCGTGGAGCAGCGTCAAAGAGGTTCGCGGCAGACTTAGCGCCGAGTATATCGATTACGTCGATTACGGCGAAGGATACGAATACAGAATCGTCGTAAAAACCGGCAAAGGAGAGTTGTCAAAGCCTAGCGCGGTTATCGCTACGGCACAGGCGGAATAAAGCTTGCCGAATTTCATAACCCGCAGCGTGAGCCTGCCGCGGCTGCCGATTAAACTCGGCGAGACCGAGTTTTTAGAGACGGCGCGCGGCAGAAATTTAACGCTCGTGCGAACTAATAGCTTTGATAGCGAGTTTTTTATCATCGTAAAGCCCAGCGGCGACAAGGTGATAGTAAAGGGCGAAAAGATCACCAAGCCCGCTAAGATTGGTCATCTGCAGCGAGCGCTCGAAATTTTTAAAGAGCGCTTCTGCGCGCAGATCATCTCGCAGGCGTTTGCTTACAAAGATAGCTCGCTTACCGAAAAAACGCCGCTGATTTTGGACGAGAATGAAATTTTATCCCTCGTAAAAAGCTCTAAATTTAATAAAATTTTTATCGAGATCGGCTTCGGCTCGGGCAGACACCTGCTTCATCAAGCGCGCTCGAATAAGGACGCACTACTAATCGGCATCGAAATTTACAAGCCCGCGATCGAACAGGTTGCAAAGCTAGCGATCCGCGAGGGGCTGCAAAACATTGCGCTGATTGCCACCGACGCGCGGGTTTTGCTAAGTCTGCTTCCCGCAGGCTGCCTGCAGCGCGTGTTTTTGCACTTCCCAGTGCCGTGGGACGACGCGCCGCACCGCCGCGTCGTAAGCGACGAGTTCGCCTCACAGATCGCGCGCACGCTCGGGCTCGGCGGCCGCTTCGAGCTTCGCACCGACAGCGAGGAGTACTTCCTTTACGCTATGCAAAAGCTCTCGCCCTACGTTCAGCACAAAGCAGGCGAAATTTCGCACTTCAAAAACCGCGACGTCGCGGTAGCTAGCAAATACGAGGATAGATGGCGCAAGATGGACAAAGACATCTACGATCTGATCTACGAAAACAAAACCGCGGGTCTGGGCGAGCCGCAGCGGTTTGAGATGGAATTTTTAAAATTTGACGCGGCGAAGATAGCGCAGAATTTTAAAAATTTCACCTTCAAAGGCGAGGATTTTTTCGTGCATTTTGAGGAAATTTTTTACTTTGACGCGCAGAAAAGCTTGGACGCGGACGGGATTTGCACGGCGGACGGCGTGAATTTAAGCAGCGCGGGCGAAGCGATAAACGACGAGACTACAAATTTAGACGCGATGCGCGACAAAAATTTGACCGAGCAAGCAAGCGTGGATGAAATTTCGTCAGACTGCGGCAAAATTTCAGCTACGGCGGCGGGCGATAAAATTTTAGCTTGCGAGAACGCTACGCAAATTCTAAAAAAAGCGAGCGCCGCGCCAAATACAAACCGCGCGAATGAAACGGGCGCAAAAGAGAGCGTAAATTTAAATCAAAATTACTTGGACTCAAACGACGTAAATTTAACGGGCGACGTTCCCATCGCGGTAAGCGCTAAATTTAGCCGCACCGCCCCTGGCGAAAAGCGCACTTTAGCCTGCGAGCAGATCGTAACAAAGCAAGGCGCGCAGATAAACAGCGCAGCCGCCGCAAGCGATACACTAAACGCAAACGACCTGATCGCAACAATCGACGCAAGCAGCGCGCTAAATGCTAGCGGCACGGAAGGTGCGCTTGCAGCTATCGATGCGACAGGTGCGAGAACTACACCTGCAACGATCAGTGTAATAGATGCGAGCAATGCGCCGAATTCAGGCGGCTCGTTCGCAGCGACCCGCGCAAACGAAACAAACGCGGCATTAAACATAAGCGCCGTACCTTGTAAAAAGGTATCGCAAGCCGAAAGGCAAAGCAAGCCGAGCTTCACCAAGCAGCAAGATAAACAGCAAAGCAACCTAGAAGGCCGTGCAGAACCGCGAGCCGAACACCAAAGCGAGCTAGACTGCGCAAAGTCACAGCTCAAACGACAAAGTAAGCCGTGCACCGCCGAGCCGCAGGACGTGCTAATCCTGCTTTCGCTCGGGGCGTTCGACTTTCCGCAGCAGTGTTTTATCCGCGCAAACGCAAGCGGCACGCGCTACTTCATCCGCCGCCCGCTTCCTACGCGCGAAAACCACGCGGCACATCAAAAAATTTCGGAGATATTTTCACAATGGCAGAGATAACGGACGATTACAACATCATCACCGCAGCGGGCCTCACGCTAGGCTACGAAAAGGCGGGCGCGGTCATCCAAGACGCGAGTTTCGGCATCGGCGCGAAGGACTTCGTCATCATCACGGGCAAGAGCGGTAGCGGTAAATCCACGCTGCTTAAGTCCTTCTACGGCGGCATCAACATCATCGGCGGCGAGCTGAACGTCTGCCTGTGCGATCTAAAGGGCATCACGAACTCCGATCTGCGCACCCTACGCCAGCGCATCGGCATTATCTTTCAAAACTACCGCCTGATCAACGAATGGACGATCGAGCGCAATATAATGCTTCCGTTAATGATAATGGGCTACAATCAGCAGGTCTGCCAAGACCAAGCCAAAAAGCTACTGCGCCACGTCGAGCTCGGGCATAAGATGGGCAAGTATCCGCTCGAACTTAGCGGCGGCGAGCAGCAGCGCGTGGCTTTGGCGCGCGCGATGGCGCATAATCCGCGCCTGCTGCTGTGCGACGAGCCTACGGGAAATTTGGACGACTACTCCAGCGCCATTATTTGGAATTTGCTGCGCTCGGCGTGCGAGTCGTGGAACGCCTGCGTCGTCATCGTGACACACAAAATGCCCGCCACGCTGCGTTTTAGGCACCGACATTTTGAGATTAAGGACGCTAAAGTAAATGAAATCGATTAAAACCCATTTCGGCGTGATCTTTTCGCTCGTCGCGCTGCTTTTTTCCGTGCAGTTTGGAATTTTTATGAGCAATCTAACCAAAAGCTACGAGCGCTCGATCCAAAACGAATACAACATCGTGCTAGTCTCCAAAACCTCGCTCAGCTTGCAAGACGCGCAAAAAGCGGTGCCTAAAATCAGCTCGATTGGCGAAATTTCGACCGCGGGCATCACCGAGCGACTGAAGGGTAAAATTTCACAAAACGCCTTTGCCGAGCTTAGTAAAAATTTGCCTAAATTTTATAGCGTCAAGCTTGAAAGCTTCCCCGACGCCGCGCAGCTTGCCAAGATCGAGCAGGATCTAAAATCGATCGGTTCGCTTACGCGGGTTGAAATTTTTAAAAAGACCCACGATGAAATTTTTAAAATTTTGCTGCTTATCAAAAGCCTCGTTTACGGCTTTGCGTTTCTGATCGTGCTTTTAGGCGTGATGTTAATTCACCGCCAGATGCGTATCTGGGTTTACGAACACAAAGAGCGCATCGAGATCATGGAGCTTTTCGGCGCGTCGTTTCTGATAAAAAGCGGCAAACTCTACCGAATGGCGATAATAGACTCCTTCATCGCTACGCTGATCGTGACCTGCTTCTACATTGCGCTTCCCTCTTGGGAGGTGTTTTCGACCACGCTTAAGGGCATCGGCGATCTGCGCACCGCCATAGTGCTACCTTACGATGCGCTAATCCTTTTGAGTGCCGCCTTGGCGCTATCTATCATCGCAGTTAGCTTTGTGATGCTGCAAATCGGAAATAAACGAGCATGAAAAGAGCTTTTTTAGCGCCGCTTCTTGCGCTAGGGCTTGCCGCAGCTCTTACTTATGCCGCGCCCGCAAAGGGACAAAGCACGAAAGATAAGATCGCCAAAGCGGGTCAAGAGCTCAAAAGCTCGCAAAAGGAGGGGATGCAACTCTCGCAAAAGATCGATGAGATCGCAGGCCAGATCGTAAAGGAGCAGGAGGGCTTTAAAAAGCGCGAGGGCGAGATCAAGCAGCTAAGCGAAACGATCGAAGGACTAAAGGATCAATACGCCGCCGAAGCGCAGGAGCTTGAGAAGCTAAATAGCCAAAACGCCACTCTTCTTAGCGTGCAAAGCGAACTGGAGAGCAAGATCATAAGCGTGATCTCGCAAGAGTTATCGTTTGATTTAATCACCGACGTAAATTCCACCACTACGCCCGATTCTATCGTGGCTAGCGAAATTTTAGAGGGGCTCGGCGTCGTTATGAACGACGAGCTGAAAGGTCTAATCAAAGACTACGAAAATAATCAAAATTTTATCAACGAACAGAATAAAAAGATCAAATCGATCCAGGCGAGCATGGCGGGCTACGACAAGAAAAAAACCGATCTTAACGCCAAGCTAACCACCCAAAAAGAGAAGCTCGCGCAGATGAAAAAGGACAAAGAGGACTACATCGCGCGCCTAGAGAAGATAAACGACGAGCAAGACGCCATATCTAAGACCCTGCAGGAGCTTAAGATCATCGACGACGCCGAGGAAAAAGCCAAAGCGCAGAAGGAGGAAGCGGCGCGCCAAGCAAAGCTTGAAGCGCAGAAGCAAAAGGAGCGCCAGGCACGCGAAAAAGAGTACGCCAAAGCAAAGGCGGCTGCCAAAAAGGCAGGCAAGCCCGAGCCTGCGCCTCCTAGCGAGCCCGAGCCAGAAGTGAGCGAGCCCGCGGATGAGCGCGTAAGCAAGATCAACCAAAAAGTCAAGCAGTACGGCTCTAGCTATCAGTCCTCGCGCGTTAAAAAATACAGCGGAGCTAAGACCGCGGCGCCTCTGAACGGCGCGTATTTGAAGCGAAAATTCGGCAACTACAACGATCCGGTGTATAACATCAAGCTTTTCAACGAAAATATCGTGCTGGGCTCAAACAGCGGCGACACGCAGGTTAAGGCGGTGCTGCCGGGCAAAGTGGTCTTTGCTAAAGAAACCGCCGTGCTCGATAAGGTGGTGATCCTAGAGCACAGCGGCGGCATCCACACGATCTACGCGCATCTAAATCAGATCCCGCCCACCGTGCGCGTCGGCTCCAATGTCAAAAAGGGCTACATCATCGGGCGCATCGGCTCGGATCTGACCTTTGAGGTGACGCAGCAAAACTACCACATCAACCCGCTCGATCTCATAAGTCTGAGGTGAAGCCATGGGCGGTGGAAATTCTAAATTTAGCGGATCTTGCGAGGACGCCGAAAGTTTAAATTTAAGCGGACAGAATTCGGACTGCGATTTAAATTTAGACGAGCAGAATTCTTTAAAAGGGCAAAATTGCGCCGCTTCAAATTTGGGCGATGAAAGCTCTGTGGAGGCGTTAAATTTAAACGAGCAAAATTCGGCCTCGGCGCTAAATTTAGATAACTCAAATTCTAAAACGATGCCAAATTTAAACAATCAAAATTTTACCGCCACAACGGATGCCGAAGCGGTATCAAAAACGGCGGCGGACGCGAAAACAACACGAAACACTAACGCAACGGCGGAAATGGCAACAGCAAAAGAAGCAGAAGCGGCGAGACCGCAGATCCAAGAGCTTACCAATTTTCTTAGCGAATACGCCGCCAAGATGCTTAGCATCGGCACCTACACCGCGCGAATCGAGCGCTGCGTGTGCAGGATCGCGGGCGCTTACGGCTACGAGGCGAGCCTGATGATATTCGTGCGTCACTTCATCATTAGCGTGATGGATCCTGCGGACAACTCCATCCGCCGCACCTACGTTAAAACGGGCGCTGCGGCGCAGATCAGCTTCGATCTGATCTCGGAGCTAAGCGCGCTTAGCTGGGAAATTTACGACGAGAAAATCCCCCTTGCGCGCGCTAAGGCTGCATTTGCAGAAATTTTAGCCTCGCAAAAGAAAAGCTTTGCCAAAACCCTCGTTCTGCTCAGCGTCGCAAACGCCGCATTCTGCGAGCTTTTCGGCGGCGATGGCGGCGCGATGGCATTAGTTTTTGCGGCTACGGCTTTTGGAGTTTGCGCCCGCCATCTGCTTAGCAAGCTCAAAATCAACCTAAAAATCCAATACATCGCGGTTTCGTTCGCAGTCTCCTTCATCGTCTCGCTAGGCGCTCGCTACGGGCTTAGCGCCACGCCCGACGTCGCCGTGGGATCGAGCATACTATTTTTGATCCCCGGCGTCTGGCTGATAAACTCCGTCTTTGACATCCTAAACGAAAATATGCTCGTAGGCATCAGCAGAGGGCTAAATACGGGGCTTTTGATCATCTGCATCGCGATCGGGCTCTTTCTGACGCTTAGCATCTCAAATTTGGGGCTCGTAAATGTTTGATATAGCGCTTTCGGTATTTAAGGACGCCTGCTTTGCCGCTGCGGCGGGGCTGGGGTTTGCGTATGCGTGCATGCCGCCAAAAAAGACGCTTATTTTCTCGGCACTGCTTGCGGCGGTTGCGCATTCGTGTAGGTTTTTGCTGATACAGAGCCAAATTTTTTCGATCGCCGCCGCGACGCTTTTTGCGTCGTTTCTGATCGGCGTTTTGGGAATGCTCTGTGCCAAGCGCCTCAAGGTGCCCGCAGAGATCATCGCCTTTCCCGCGCTGCTTCCGATGATCCCGGGCATCTACGCTTACAAGACGGTTTTGGCGCTGTTTTCTTATATCAAAGCCGCGGGCGCGCAGCAGAAACTCGCCCACCTCATCTCGTTTTTCGACAACGCCCTCGCCACGATCTCGATCTCGCTGGCGCTCGGCACGGGCGTTTCAATAACGCTGCTAATTTTCTACGAACAGTCCTTGATGATCACTCGCGGCGCAAGGAGCAAATAGCGCTAAGCAAGAAATTTTAAGCAGTCGCGGCGGGTAAATTTAAATTTTATCATCTTCGCTACCGAGGTAAATTTTATAATTTACCGCCCTTTCCGCAAAGGTAAAATTTAGCTGAGCTTTTCTGACTTAAACGCCCTTTTTACCGTCATATAAAAGCCACTAAAGATAAAAAGCGCCATACAAAGCGAAACGAGCGACCATAAAATTTTACCCGCGAGCCCAAAAAAATAGCCCGTATGTAGCTGATAGTTCGCGTCTTTAAACTCGCCCACGGTGATACCCTCCGTTTGCTTCTGCTGCGCGATTTTGCCCTCATTTAGCTTCACGCTCGCGCCTTTTGGACGGGCTGTAGCGGGCGCATCG
>NZ_CALHIK010000108.1 GCF_938030785.1 uncultured Campylobacter sp. | reverse complement strand
GCAAAATCCGCGCGCGCAAATCGTCCTTGACGTCGAGCCGCCGCACGAGGACGCGCCCAACCTCGCGCAGCGCCTGCGCCGGATAGAATTCTACGGCAGGCACGGCTTTCGGCGCTGCGGCAAGTTTTTCAACTATGCAGGCCTAAGCTTCGAGATCCTTGCCAAGCCGCCGCTAAGCGCGCCGCAGCAGGGATTTGACGTAGCGAGCTTCGTAAAATTTATCGGCGCAGGCAATAAATTTAGATTTAAAATCACCGACGCGCCGCTATATAAAAACTAATGCAAAAGCCCGAATTCAGCCTCATCTGCGACGATACATTTTATAGAATTTTCTCCGTAGCGATCCTTGCGTTTTTTTGCATTTTTATCTCTTTGGACATCGGCGGATCGGGGGAGCTGTTTTACACGGACAGCCCGCTACGCTCGCAGCAAGCCAAGCCCAGCCTGACGATCGTTTTTATGTTTTTAGAGTTACTTTATCTGCGAAGCGGCAGTAAAGAGGCGGCGCGCGTGGAATTTGACGGGCTTGAAATATCCTTTCGCAGAGGGCTAGACAAATACGATCTTATGCTTGGATGCGTCGATCTGATAGAGCCGTCGTTCGGCTTCGTGCGGACGTTTCGCGTGCCGTTTCTAAGCTACGAACGGTTTTTGAAACTGCAAGAAATTTTAAAATTCTTGCTTCTTTTCGCATACGTCGCGGGCGTGTTTTTGACGATCAAATTCGGCTTTGCCGAGGCTGCGATCTATGCAGCGGCGGGCATTTTTGCGATTTTGATCGCTTCAAAGCTCGTCGTCGCGCGAAGGCTAGACGGACGAGCGGGGCTACGACTGCGCGACTGCCTGCTACTGCGCGGCAAGGACGATACGGGCGCGGCGGTATTTTTTTGCATCCGTCCCAGCCGCGCCGAGCGCGAAGCTTTACGCATATATTTTTTGAAAAATTCCAGCTACGACATTAAGGCGTGAAATTTTTCGGTTTTCAGCGTAAAATTTAGACCCGCGGGGTAATCTGGCTACGGCTAAACGTAAACGAAGCACAAAGGCGGATGCTGCGCAAGTATTTCGCGGCGAGATTGAGGCTGGATTTCGAGCAAAATTCCGCCCGCGGCAATCGCAGATGAGATCGCTCGGTACCCGAAGCAGTCCTCTAAGCGGTCGCAGATAAACCGCTAGTGTCCGCTTACGGATAACCACTGCTCGTCTCGTCTCGACTCGCCTCGCCACAAGCGCCTCTGCAAATATCCTGCGCTCTTAAACGCGTCGAAAGCGAGACGGTGATAAAATGCGCTTCGTCAAAAATCATACCGAAAAGGAATTTTATGAGGGATTACGACAAAGAGCCGATCAAAATCATAGATAGAGCGGTTTACTTTCAAAACGATATAGTTCTTTTCCTTTCACTCGGTTGCCTATATAAAATATTCAATCTAGAAGTTACTCCGTTAAACTTGAAATTTTACACGCATTTTAGTGCCGATTTAGTTATGTTTATCGTAGTAGTTTTTTTATTGTTACCAGCTACATTACTTTGGCCTATTAAAAGAAAGGGCAGCCCCGCGTATTTTTTGTTGGAAAATAATAAAATTAGCTATATAAATGCTTTTGACGACAAACCGGGATCGTTAAATCAAGCGTTAAATAAATTTTATTTCGTAAAGAAAGAGGAAGTAATAAAAATTGGCAACGCCTGCGACGTGGATAAGGCGAGCTTTTGTGTTATATCGGAATTATATAATAGCTTCGGCAGATTCCACTATTTTACGTCATACGAGCTGTATAAAAAATCGTCCATAGGGGTTGCACATAGGAAAGGCTGTATTGTTTTTATATCATACGATAAATTTTATATTATTCATCTTGCCGTTTAAAATTTATATGCTGGTAAGAGCAACAGAACCTTTGGGCTTAATCCGCAAAAATATCGTGCTAAGATTTAAAAACAGAAATTATTTTCTTATAAATATATACTCCAGGCGGGATCTGGATGAGATATTAGAGTATTTTAAGCAAAAGGACGTCCAAGTTACAAATAAAACAGTCTTTATGCCGCAGGCGCAGAATAAAGGTTTATTTACCGACAAGAACGAAATTTGGAGCGACGACTTTAGCGATACGCAAATTCCAAAAGACACGTTTAAGCGAAAGCTTAGACGGTTTTTTAGCTTGGATTAGAGAGCGGAATTCCGCCCGTTTCAGCGTAAAATTTAGACCCGCGGGGTAGAATTACAAAAATTTTCACACGGAGTAAGCAATGAAAAAATTCCTTCTAGCCGCAATAGTTTGCGCGCTATTTAGCGGCTGCGCTCATGAGGCGCAATTCAATAAAAATGCAGACGTGGCGCCTTTTGACGACACAATCGGCGTCGATAACTCCATGCAAAGCGCCCTGATCTACATCCCAAGCGAGCTGATGGAAGTCAAAAAATATACCTCAAGCTCGCAGCTGGGTAGAGACGACGAGCTTAAAATGAGCGTCGGCGAGTTCGTAGGCGGCGAGGCAAAACGCTTCTTCGGCACCTATCTAAGGCGCGCCGAAGTAACGAGCGACGAAAAGGCGCTGCAAGGCAAGGGGCTAGTCATCAGCCCCGAGATCGGCTCGTTCGGCTTCGGCTTTTACAGCTCCGACGGCATCGACGTCTCCGCCAAGCCCTTCGTGCGCTACAATCTGCGCCTAAAAATGTTTAAAAACGGAAGGCAGATCTACAACCAAAACATCGCGGTAAACGAGCGCAACTACGGCGAGGAGGAGTTTTTCGGCAGCGGCAGCGGCTCATACGCGCAGATCGGCGGGATTTTTCAAAAGGCGATGGCGAACGACTACGCCGTGCACGCTAGAGAGATTTTGAGCGCAATCGACGCCGCGAAGTAAAATTTTAAATTCGCATCGGCTCGCTATTTGCTTCGGTGCGAGCGGTCGGTGCGGCGCTTTTTACGCGGGGTTCTTAGCGGTGCGTCACAAAACGGCGGCGTATCGCAAGGCGGCAGAGCAAATCTAAATTTAAAGCTCACGGGCGAGCGGAGCGAACCTAAATTTAAAGCCCGCCTGTGAGCCATGCGCTGTAATTTCGCAAAATTTTAAAAGCTGATCGACGCATCGGAATTTTGCGAAATTTTAAAGTCTGATCGATGCGCCAAAATACGGAACGTACAAATCTAAATTTTAGCCAAAATGCAAAGTATATCCGCGACAACGGCGCGCCCGTGTGGGACAAATCTAAATTTAAAAGCGCGAAGCGAGCCTAAATTTAAAACTCTAAAGCTCATTTAAAGGCTAAAAGCTCGCCCGTTTCGCTATCTTTCGTAAATTTTGCTACGATCTAAGCTCTAAGCAAGGCGGCGGACGATTTGCCGGCGGTCTTTTGCATTAGCGCTTATGTTTTGTGAGCATGCGTAGCAAGGCGGCAAAAATAACGCGAAATTTTAAAATTTAGGGTGCGGCAAAGCGGAATTTATCTTTGTAAATTTAAAGCATTCATTAATATTAATTTTTGTATCATTCTAAAAAATTTTGCAAGGAGATGAAATGAAAAAATTTCTACTACTTCCGCTTGTTTGCGGAGCGCTTTTTGCGGCACCAAGCTGCGATAATGTCCAACTCAAAGCCGCCGTAGAAGGTATCAATAAGAGTGCGCCGCTGAGAGTCGATGAGATTACCACTTTAACGGGCGCCGAGTGCAAAGACGGCACTTTTATCTACAACTACGAGCTAAACGACGGCATGGGGCTAAAATTTGACAGTATCAACGATACGCAAAAAAACGTAATGCAAAACGTCGTAGACAGCCAAAATAAACAGATTTTTTGCGAGAATATGAAGGTTATGCACTCCTTGATAAACGGCGCAGTGTGGGTCTATAAGCTAAAAAACGGCTCGGAATTTATGCGGGTGGAATTTAAACCTAGCGATTGCAACTAATTCAAATTCTAAAATTTCAAAATGCCCGTAAGCTTTGCGGGCATTTCCTCTATGGCTCTTCGCAGATTATCTTTCGCAGGCGTTTTTATCGAGCGCGATTTTTATCGGCGGCAAGCCCTCTATCTCGTAATTTAACACCATCGTTTTGCCTAGCTCCCGCAGGCGCTGCGAAAATTCCGCACTGCAAAAGCCGGCTTTCGCCTTGGCAAATAGCATCTCTTTTAAAATTTCCGCATCACCCGCATCCAGCGCGCTAAGATCTAAATTTGGCGAGCTATTTAGCGCGTAATCGTATATGAAGCTACCCTCTTCGCATGCGGCGCCTTTTAGGGTCGTAGCATCGTCGATCCTGCGCGGCGCGCCCTCGTTTATCCGCGCTAGCGCATCTCGCACCTGTTTACTTTCGCAGAAGTTTCGCTCTAGCTCGCCGCGTTGTTTCTCCGCATAAAATTCCATCGCCACATTTGCCAAAATTCCGATTCCAAGTAGCACTAGTAAAATTTTAATCGGCTTATTTAGCCGCGCGCTTAAGCTTTGCGCGTCCATCATCGCGCCCTTTCGCAGCACAGCAGCGTGTGTCCGACGCCGAGTCCGTCGTGAATTTGCGAAATTTTAAGCCCGGCGCGCTGCGCAAATTTAATCATATCGTCGGAGTGATAAATTTTGCTATTGCCGTTTGCCATCGCGGCGAAATACACGCTGATCTGCGTCATACTATACGCAGCGGTTTCGTAGCGCTGCCTATCCCAAAACGGTTCCAAAATATAAAGCCGCGTCTCCGCACTCATCGACTCCGCCGCACGCGAGAGGATACTTACGATCTGCTCCTCTGCAAAGCAGTCCAGAAACTGACTGAGCCAGATCGCGTCAAAGCCGCGCGGAAAGCGCGTAGCAGCATCTAGCAGATCGGCCGCAAGCCCCTCTATACGCTCAGCGCCCTGCGCGCCTGCGACGGCGTCTTTCATCAGCGCGATCTGCCCTGCAAGATCCATTATCGTGACGCGCACATTTTCGTCGTAACCTACGCACCGCTTAGCAAAGCGCCCCGTATTGCCACCTACGTCTAAAATTTTATCCGTCTTGCGCGAGAAAATGATCTTTAGTGCGGGCTCAAACGCCAAATCCGAATAAAAATGATCAAACGCGAGCCAGCTCTTGCGCACGTGCGGCGGCAGATGAGAAAGCGCCTCGTAGATCGTAGCCCACTGCCCAAAAACCTTTAGCCCCTCGGGTTTGCCCGATTTTAGCGTCTCTTCGAGCCTAAATAGACCCTTGTAGCACACATCGTGGATGAAGTCCATATCCACTCCCACCAGCTCGTCGGTAAGCAGAAAATACCCCGCCTTACTAAGCCGAAATTTCTCGCCGCACAGTAGCACCGTGCCGATGCTAAGCGAGCTTTCCAGAAGCAGCTTTACGGCGTATTCGCTAAGCGAGAGCTTCTTCGCGATCTCACTTATGCTTAGCCCGTCTCGTGCCTCATTAAGCGCACTTAAAATTCCAAATTTTTTCATCAGTCGCGAGACTTGAAAGACCACCGGCGCAAAGGCGATCTCATTCGCCGTCCGCTGCGCCTCGCCCGCGCTTTGGCGCTCCGCGGCGTAGCGGTCTAAAAGATGTTTGGGAAGTTTCATTTTCGATCCTGCTCGTGTAAATTTCGCAAAATTTTAGCAAAAAATTTTAATTTTTGCCACGCGGGATTTGGGATTTGCTTGCGTTTTTAAATTTAGCGGGCAAGCCAAAAAAACCAAAGCTGCACGAGCGGAACGATACCGAGCGAGTTTTAAATTTAGCGGATAAAATTTCAAAGCAGAGCTAAATTTTATGAAATTTTAGTTAAAATCACTCCTTAATTTCGCGCCAAAGCGAAAATCTAAATTTAGGAAAAGCCTTGAAACTTCAGATGTCCTTGATCTCCATCGCTTGCGTAGTTATTATCCTGGCGGGTCTTAAAGCCGCGCAGACCATCGTCGTGCCGTTTTTGCTGGCTATTTTTATCACCGTGCTGGTCTCGCCGCTGGTGTTATATGTGCAAAAACTCCGCGTCGGCCGCGTTTTTAGCTTCCTGCTCGTGACTTTCGCATTCGTAGCGATTATGGTTTTTTTCGGCTCAGTGATCTTTGACGCGATCAAGGAATTTTCGGCGCGCTTGCCGGAGCTTCAGGCTAAATTTAACGACGTCTTGCAAGGCATCAGCACGAGGCTTGTTCGCTTCGGCGTGGAGTTTGATGTCCAAGGACTAGGCGTCGATCCTAACGAGGTCGCGGCGCAAATCTCTACCCTGCTTCGCAAAACGGGCTCGATCGTCTCGACGGGATTTTTCATCTTCATAATGGTCTCGTTTATGGTTTTTGAAAGCTCTATGATGGACGAAAAGATCCGCTACTTTTCGCAGCGCAGCCACGCAACGCACACTTTCGTCAAAAAATTTGCTTCAAATTTGAAAAAATACCTTCTTATTAAAACCATTGCTTCGGCCTGCACGGGCGCGCTAATCGGGCTCGGACTATGGGCGCTCGGAGTTCCGTACGCCGCGCTGTGGGGGATTTTAGCCTTCGTGCTAAATTTTATCCCTACCATCGGCTCGATCGTAGCGGTCTTCCCGACGCTTTTTGTAACCCTTTCTACGATGGATATAAGCTACAGTGTCTGGACCATCGCGATATATCTAACCGTAAACGTCGCGATCGGCAACATCATCGAGCCGCGATTTTTAGGGCAAGGGCTAGGGCTTTCAACGATCAGCGTGCTCGCAGGGCTGCTGCTATGGGGCTTCGTGCTCGGCATCGGCGGGCTGTTTTTGGCGGTGCCTTTGACGATGAGCATTCAGATCGCGCTTGCCTCAAACGACAAAACGAAGTCTATCGCGACACTGCTCGGCAATAAAGTAGAAAAATAGTAAAGCTTTAAGGGCTTGAGCGCGCTCAAGAGTATTTTTGTCTCTTTTAGATAAAATCCGCCCAAAGGATCAAAGATGACGAGTGAAAAATTTATCTACGAAGTAACTACGGTAACGAAATTTATCCAAATTTACTGCGACGACAAGCACGCGGATGCGCCTAAAAAGGACGGTGCCGTGCTTCATAACTACAAAGACGACAAGGGGCTAGTCCAGACACAGTTTCATCTCTGCGCGGACTGCGAGCGGATGTTGCGCTACGCATACGCGCGCCTTGGTGCCTGTCCGCACACCGAAAAACCGCGCTGCCACCACTGCCCGCATCCGTGCTATGAGCGCGAAATGTGGACGAATATGGCTCGCATGATGAAATACAGCGGTATGAAGCTGGGGCTTACGAAGATCAAAAAGCTTTTCTCATTTAAAAAGAGCTGAAATTTTACTGCGCAAGATTCTTAAATAAATGGCTGCGAACTGAGAAAAAATTTTAAAACCCGCCTCCTCTCCGCGCCGCAAAATAGGCAAATTTAAAAGCGCTTGACCTAAAGCGGCTTTTAAATTTAGCCGGCTGCGCCCGATAACAAATAATTAAATTTGAGTTTATATTTTTCGGTTAGAATTTTTGCCGATATAAGGAGAGATCATGAAGGTTATTACTATCGCAATCGTTAACGGCAAGGTCGTAAACGAAAAAGAGCTGATCGCAGGCATCATCGACTACGACGATTTTACCGCAGTCGCCGAACAGCTCCGCAAAGCGCTGAAATCCTCTTATTTTACGGCCAACGAGCACGCTAGAATTTATAAAAAAATCAGCGCCGAGACGGGCTTTAGACGCGTGCGATTCGACTACAAACCGTATAAAGATAAAATTTCAAACCTCATCGCCCAAGGCTACACCGTCAAGGCGATCTTAAAAAAGATCGGCGAGGAGGACGAAGCGTTTAAAAACGCCGTCACCGCCGCAGGGCTTACGCACTTTATCTCCGTGACGTTCAAAGATGAAAAAACAAGACTTCGCGCAACCGCCAAAAAAAGCGAGGATTTCTTATACGCGTATCGCTTCGAGATCAAGAAAATGCACTTCCAAGGCGTTAGCAATAAAGAAATTTTAAAGTATATGAAATCTCACTACGAAAAAGATTTTGCAAAAGTAAGCGAGCGCGATCTTGCCGCTTTTATCGAGGCAAACGCCGTGCTTGATACCGACCGCAAACTCTCGCTGTATAAAAAGCCGAGCCTTTATGATCCGCATTTTAGCGAGATTATGAAGCTTTACGCAAGCGGCATGCGCGTCTATGACATATGGAAGACGCTTAAAGCCAAATACCCCGAGCTAGCCAAGCTTCAAGCGCCGAGCCTTTATCAGTTCATCGCAAACAACGCCCTTGGCAAAGCCAAATATATGCAAAAAGACTGATATGCCCGCGCTCTTTTCAAATTTTACTTTCAAATTTAAAATTTCGCCGCGATAAAGATCGATGAAAGCCGGTGAAATTTCGATGAAAACCTGCGTCATTCTCTGCGGCGGCAAAAGCTCGCGTTTCGGCAGCGACAAAACGCTGTTTCCATTCCGCGGGCATCCCAGCATGACGCACTTTCTTTTCTCGCGCCTAAGCCGCGAGTTTGAGCGGGTTTTCGCCTGCGCCAAAAGCTCTAAATTTAACCCGCCGCTTCCTATGATCTACGACGAATTTGAGGATTTTTCGCCGATGGGCGCGCTGTATTCGGCGCTGAAGCCATTTAGCAGAGAGCGCATTTTTATCATCCCCGCCGATATGCCTTTTATAGAAATTTCTACCATTCGCGCGCTTAGCGAGCAGGAGGGGCAAATTTGCGTAGCGGGCGATGACCTGCACAGACACAGCCTGTGCGGATTTTTTGACGCGGATCTCGCTCCGCGCGCGCTTGAGCTCTACCGCGCAGGAGAGCATAAGATCGGCGCGCTCATCGGATCTACAAATTCCAAAGTGCTAAATTTCAAAAACAAAGAGCAGTTTTTAAATATAAATTATCAAAACGATTTAAAGGGCGTAGATGAAATTTAAAGCTTTAGCGCTCGCACTTTGCGCCATGAGTCTAGCCGCGCAAGATCTCTCCGAACTATACGCAAAGGCCGGCGAATACGAGGCCAGGGGCGATTACAAAAACGCGATGATCTATTACAAAAAGATCGCCGCGGCAAGTCTAGCAGAAAGGGGCGAAAAGTCGCGCCGAAGAGTCGCAGAAAATTCTACCTCGTCCGCAGAAAACCGCGCTTCGCAAGATGATGCCGCCGTTTTAAACTCTGCGGTGCCGCAAAATTCTGTCGCAGTGAAACCCGTCGCGCTGGATTCCGCTGCATCAAATTTCGCAGACGCAGGCTCGGCTGCGTCGGGCTCCGCATCAAATTTAGCATCTAATTCCGCCTCGCTCTCGCAAAATTCCGCCGCGCCGGATTCCGTGCCGCAAGGCGAACAAAATGGCCGAAATTTTGGATTTTTGGGGCTTAAATACTACGAGCCGATCTATATGCTTTTCACCCACGATTTTAGCAAAAAGCCCGATCGCAAAGCGGATGAGCTGCATTTTGAGTTTAGCTTCGAGCGGCCGATAACATATGACGCGCTGGGGCTTGGAGAGAAAATTTCGTTTGCTTACGCGCAAAATTCCTGGTGGCAGATCACGCAGGATAGCGCCCCTTTCCGCGAAAGCAACTATCGCCCCGAGCTCTACGTTAGCGCGCCAGTGCCGTTTGCGGATGAGCTAAAGATCGGCGCCATGCACGAATCAAACGGCAAGGGCGGCGAGGAATCGCGCTCGTGGAATAGGCTCTACGCGCAAAGCACCTGGAGCGCGGACGGATTTTCGATCACCCCCAGAGCGTGGTATGCGTTTTGGCTGGACCGCACGAACGAGGACATCGCGGATTATATGGGCTACGGCGATCTGCGCGCATCATACACTTTCGGCAAGCAGCGACTTAGCGCTCTGTGGCGAAATAATCTGCATTTTGACGGCAGTAACCGCGGCGCGATCGAGCTAAACTACAGCTTCCCGATCTTTAACAGCGGATTTTACGGCTATCTGCGCTACTTCAATGGCTACGGCGAAAGCCTAGCAGACTATAAACGCAGCGTCAATAAGATCGGCATCGGGCTTTCATTCGTAGAATTTTAAGAAGCGGGCTTGGATCAAAAAGCCTGAAATTCTGCGGTGGAATTTTATCCACATAAAATATAAAATTCGCAGCTTTTTGCTCTGCTTCGCTAAATTTTAAAAAGCAAAATTTAGCAGCGCAAATCGCCTTAAATTTTGCGGACGGAATTTCGCCTACCGTACCAAATCCCCGCAGGTAGAATTTCTTAGAAATTAATATTCTTTTAGCTAGAATTACGGATTAAATTTCATCAAAGGATCAAGAAATGGCACAAATTCAAGAGGCCGAGCTCATCTGGAAAGACGGCAAGCTAATCCCATGGGCGGAGGCCACTACCCACGTTTTGACGCACTCTTTGCACTATGGAAACGCCGTATTTGAGGGCGTGCGCGCCTATAAAACCGACAAAGGCTACGCGATTTTCCGCTTGGACGAGCACACTCGCAGGCTTGAAATTTCGGCAAAACTCTGCCTAATCAAGCTTCCGTTTAGCTTCGAGCAGCTCCGTCAGGCACAGATCGACGTCGTCGCTAAAAACCGCTTCGATCAGACCGTCTATATCCGCCCGCTTGCATACTTCGGTTACGGTTCGATGGGCGTTTCGTCTACGAACTGCCCGGTAAACGTCATCGTCGCAGCGTGGCAATGGGGCGCGTATATGGGCGAGGAGGCGCTACGCAAGGGCATCAAAGCTAAAATTTCATCGTGGATGAAGCCCGCGCAATTTTCGATGATGGCAAAAGCCAAGGCAAGCGCGAATTATTTTAACTCGCAGATGGCAAATTTTGAGGCGGTTGACGCGGGATACGATGAGGCGATACTGCTCGATCCGCAAGGCTTCGTCGCAGAGGGGCCGGGCGAGTGCCTATTTATTGTAAAAGATGGGCTCATCATCACTCCGCCGAACGATACCAGCTTAGAGAGCATCACTCAAAACTCGGTCATCGAAATCGCGCGCAGCCTGAGCTACGAAGTCCGCAGAGAGCGCATCGCTCGCGATCAGCTCTATGCCGCGGACGAGGCGTTTTTCACCGGCACCGCCGCAGAGGTCACGCCGATTAGTAATATTGACGGCAGGATCATCGGTAAGGGTGAGATGGGCGAGATTACGAGCCGCTTGCAAAAGGCGTATTTCGCGGTAGTCACGGGCAAAGACCCTAAATTTGAGCACTGGCTCACATACGTTAAATAAGGACGCGCATGCCAGCGGATTTGAATGATTATTTTAATAAGAAAAACAGCGACAAAAAAGGCGGGAATTTAAATTTTAAAATTCCTAATTTCGGAGGGATGGGCAAGTTTAGCGGCGTGTTTTACGTGATAATCGCACTAATCGCGCTGCTCGTGATCGCAAAGCCTTTCGTCACGATCCAATCGGGCGAGGTGGGGATCAAATCAAATTTAGGCAAATACGATCCGACGCCTCTTGGCGCGGGACTTCACTTTTTCGTGCCGTTCATACAGGACGTATTCGTCGTAGATACTCGCACGCGTATCATCAACTACACCAGCAGCGAAGATATGAGCGCGGGTATCGCCACTAAAAGCGGTACCGCGGGCGGTATCATCAGCAAAAACTCGCTCTCGGTGCTAGACTCGCGAAATTTACCCGTCAGCATCGACATCACCGTGCAATACAGGCTCAATGAAGCCACGGCGCCCAACACGATCGCCGAGTGGGGCTTTTTATGGGAGGATAAGATCATCGATCCGCGCGTAAAGGACGTCGTGCGTAGCGTCATCGGCAACTATGCCGCCGAAGAGCTGCCTACCAAACGCGACAAGATCGCTAAAGCGATCGACGACGGCATCCGCAAAAATATCGAATCGTTGTCTAATTCGCCAGTGGATCTGCTAGCCGTGCAGCTTCGCGAGATCATTCTGCCCGCAAAGGTAAAGGAGCAGATCGAGCGCGTGCAGATCGCCAAACAGGAGGCTGAGCGCACTAAATACGAGGTCGAGCGCGCAAATCAAGAGGCGCTTAAAAAAGCTGCTCTTGCCAAAGGTAACGCAGACGCCGTCAAAATCGA
>NZ_CALHIK010000107.1 GCF_938030785.1 uncultured Campylobacter sp. | reverse complement strand
TTGGCACTCGCAGCAGGGCAAAATTTTGATTTTTAGTCGCGCGAGCCTACGTCCACAACCATTAAAATCAAAATTTAGCGCAGCATAGGTAGATACGCCCACGACTGCGAACTTGCTGGATAAAAAATTAAGCCAAGAACGCAAGCGATACATAGTGCGTCTTGCGCCGTAGTCTTATTAAGACACAAACGCAAATTGCAAAATTTCGCCGCTCGCGCAAACAGCAAAACAAAGCGAGCCGCGCCGAACCGTATTTTACTACCAGAGCAAGCCTCAAATCAAAACACATTCCGCCGCCCGCCGAGCAAGCCGCAAATCAAAAACTACATTCCACCGCTCGGACAAGCTTTAAATTTAAACCGCACTTCGCCGCCGAGCCGCAAACCAAACCTGTACGCCAAATCCTGCCTAGCTGCGCAATAAAATTTGACTTTCATTTAGCCAACAAAACTTCGCACGCAAAGCCGCGATAAACAATATTATATAAATTCCTTCTCCAAAGGTTGCATCGCGTTGCCGTCTGCGTCAAAAAGCACCCGCCCGCAGACCTCGCAGACTTCATCTCTAGGCGACGGCTCGTCCGCGTCCAGCTGCCACGCTGACATCTCGCCGCACTCGCAGTTTATGACGTAAAGAATCTGCCTTTTGCGGCGCTTGCCCCACGGCGCGATATCCCAAAATAGCTCCTCACGCTTGCCTAGCTTTTTAAAATCTTTCTCGGCGTCCTTGTGCGCGACAAGTAGATAGTAAGCGTCGCTATGAAGATCCAAAGTAAAGAGCCTAAAATCGCTCTTTTTGAGCGCCTTTTGAAACTCGTTCATCAAAAATAGACTCGCATCGCCGCGCTCGAAACCCTCTTTTTTTGCTTCTTTTTCGAGCCTTGCGTAAATTTTATCGCAGTCTAGCGACACGCCGCTTTGCAGCGCATCAAGCCTAGAGCTGATAAATTTGCCTACATCTCCAGTCTCGTCCTCGCCGGCCCAGTCAAGCATCCAAACAAGCCCTTTTGCGATAAGCGCATCCAAAAACTCGCCGTCATCAAGCTCGCCTATCTTTTCAAAACCCTCCGTTTCGCCCGCCGTCAAATGCTTTAAAACGCAGCACTGATCTTTCGTCATTTTCGCTCCTTTTGATTAAATTTCCGCCTACGTGGGTCTGTTTAAATTTTATCCCAAAAAGCTTTAAGCTTGCTTTTCGCAAGTTTGGCACCGAAAGTCCGGGCTCGCGACGCACGAGCACAAAATAGGCGTGCGGGCGTGCGCAAAATACGCAAGCCATCGCAAACGGCAAGCGCAAATTTAGCTCGCGGCGGCGGGTAAAATTTACGCTATAATTTCACAAAAGCGCTAAAATTCCAACCGAAAAGGACGCAAATGCAAACGGATCTGCAAGAAAAGATCAAGGAGCTGCAGCGCAAGATCGCGCGCGAAATCACCTATTTTCAGACGGGCGGAGTGAGGCCGCGAGGCGCGATCGATGAGTGCTGGATCGGCCGCGTGCTCGCCTGCGCGGCGGATGAGGAGCTGCCTGTGGATCAAAACGGCGCGCCGATGCTTCCTCTAGCGCAGTTTTACCTGCCCGCGCTACCCTACGTGCCGCAGGTCTTGGACGACGTCAAGCTGCTTGCGGTCTTTATCTCGCAGGATCTCATCGGCAAATCCCCTGAGCAGATGGACGGCCTGTGGGCGATCCGCGAGTATAGCGACGTAAGCGAGCTCGTCATAAAGGAGCTTGCAAATCCGCGCTCACAGATAAGGCCCTTTCCTTTGCAGCCAAAATTTGCCGCGGACGATACGGCGGTCTGGGATGGCGGCGGGCTGGAGCCTGACGTCGTGCATGAAATTTTAGAGCTTAAAAGGTCGATCGGGCTCTATTATTCCGACGTCACGGCTGGGCCGGAGTATCACAACTGCACGAAATTCAGCGGCTATCCCTCCTTTTGCCAGTCGGGAGTGAGCTTCGGCGAGGGCTATCAGTTCGTTTTTCAGGTCTCTTCAGACGAAAAAGCGGGCTTTAACGTCATAGATGGCGGCAGCTTGATGTTTGCCAAAAACCCGCAAAGCGGCGCATGGAGCCTGTATTATGATTTCGATTAGGCGCGCGAAAGGCTTTAGCTTGCTGGTAAAATTCCGCCGCTTCAGGCGGGCGCCGGGAGCGAGTAAATTTACGATGAATTTTATCGGCGCACGGCTTTGAGCCTGCTCGGTGCGGCTTAAATTTTAACGGCGGCGCACCCGATCTAGATTAAATTTAAGCCGCCGAAAGACGAGCCGTATAGTTGCAGACGCGCCGAATACGGCAAGCGGGCCGTGAAAAATTCGGCGCCGCAAAATTTTAAAATTTTATAACTGAGATTTCGGCTTCGAGCTTGAAATTTAAGGCACGCTTGAAATTTTAACCCGCAAATTTAAAGGAGCAAAAATGAACGCAAACCAGCTTGCAAACATCTGGCGCAGGCCGATCTACCTGCCATATCTACAAGATCCGCTCACGCCCAAGGCGCTGCGAGCCGCAGAAGAGGAGCTAGGACACGCCCTGCCGCGCGAGCTAGTCATGATGCTAAGCATCCAAAACGGCGGCTACCTGCGCTACGAGCTAGAGGGCTACCCGCTGGATGCCGTCAGCGGCATCGGCGAGGCGCATCCGTCGCTTACGCGCTTTAGCTGGGGCGAGGAGCGCGAGTGCGTGAGCTTCGAGCTTGACGGGCTGGTGCCCTTCAGCGGCGACGGGCATTGGTATCTGTGCCTGGACTACCGCGCGAGCGAGCAGCCTGCAGTCGCCTATATCGACGTCGAATGCGATGAGCAAAGCATCATCGCGCAGGATTTCGCTTCGTTTTTGACGCTTTTGCGGCTCGACACAGGCGGCAAGATCGCGCTGCACACGGGGCTCGATCTAGACGGCACGAAGGCGCGGCTGGAGGAAATTTTAGGCGTGCGCCCAAGAGCCGCCGATCCGCAGCTTTACGGCTTTAGCGTGTATAATTTCCCTCGCGATGGCGGCGTGCTGAGCCTTAGCCCGAACGAGGTTCGGCTCGGATTTGCCAGGCGGGGCGAGCGGCGGTTTAAAGAGCTTAAAAACTTCAGCGAGCCCGCCCTGCGCTATGCTGAGCTAGACGGCAGCGCGATGATACTGGACGTTTTCAAAGAGGAGCTGATGGATGAAATTTTGCGCGAGCTTAAGGATGCGGGCTTGTGCGCACAGAGCCTAAAAGACGCGGTCGGCGCGTAAGCTTTCGCGATTGAGAGTGTAGCTTTGTGACGGCGCGCTCGTGCAATCGTCAGCGTGGGCTTGCACGCGTAAATTTAGCTCGCCGCGGCGGGTAAAATTTCGCTACAATTTTGCCGTTTCAATAAGGAGAAAACGATGAGCGTAGAATTCCGCGTCAAAAACAAAAAGCGACTGCTATTTATGGGGTATTCGGACGCCATGAGCGTTAGCAAGGCATTGGATCTGCTGCCCGATCTATCGGTATTTGGCATAGACGAGAGCGCCGAGGACTTTGACGAGAGGGCGTTTTTAAAATCGCCTTTGAGCAAGTATGAGTGTTTGATTTTGGGCGTGCGGGGCAAGAGCGGGCGCGGAATCGAGCTATAAGATATGACGAGGAGCAGCAAAGCTACGCGGTGCACGTAAATACGCCCGCGACGGTCTTTGATTGGGTTTTGGCGATCTCGTATCTACAGGCGCTATCTAAGCAGCTAGGGGGCGAGATCACGGATGAAAACGGCGAAATTTACGCTCACGACACGATAGAAGAATTCGACTACGAGCGCGATATATCGGCGGGGCTGCATTCGATAGATCAACACTTAAACGACGATACGGAGGTAAATTTTTGCTACGGGGTGCAGAGGCCTTTTGCGATAAACCGCGCGATGATGG
>NZ_CALHIK010000106.1 GCF_938030785.1 uncultured Campylobacter sp. | reverse complement strand
GCGGGTTAAATTTTACGCTTTGCGAAGCGGCGTACCTGCAAAATTTAAAATTTGCAGCCTTGGCGTTTGCTGCGTTTAACCACTTCTGCAAATCTAAATTTCAGATCGATTCGCGTCTAAGCCTTTACGGCGATAGGAATTTGCTCGTTTTAAATTTTTAAAATCGCTACTTTGAAATACGGATCGTTTCGGCTTTTGATTTGTTGTATCGGGAATACCTTGCTCTGACGAAGCCTCGGGCAGCGAACTGAAAGCCTTAAGCGATCGAATATTGTGCCGCGCCTATCCCTCATTTTGACGATCCGCACCGCGTTAGGGTTTTATACGGATTGCGTTTGATCTCGCGCTAAATTTAATCGTACGGCTAAATTTTAACGCACAGCGTTTCCTGTCCGCGAATGTTTTATATCATTGCCTGCTTGTCGCCGAAGATCGCGCTGGCCGTAAGGGTGAAATTTTACGATAAATTTTTATCTTTACGGCACAATCTTTGCCGAGGATCAAATTTTAAAATTTAGCCGATTTCGGCGTATGTTTGCGAACGGACAGGTTGAAGCGCAGCCCACCTGCCGCGCTTATGCGCATAAAAGTCTAAGCGAGAGCGCCGACTAGCTTGCCGTCATTAAATAGGAAAAAAACCGCCGACTATGCGTTTGTGCCGTAGAATTTTAGCTCGTCCTTGCGTATAGGAAGCCCGATCTTCGCGTATTTTGTGACGCACATGCAAAGCCCGCCGCCGCAAAAATGCAGGCGTGGGCTCGGAATTAAAGATCGACTATTTGCCCTCTTTTTCGGCTTTGTATTGAGCTAGCAGGGCGCCTATCTCATCTTTTATACGAAGCTTTTCCCTTTTCATCGTATCAAGCTCCATATCGCTTAGATGCACTCTGCCCGCCTGCGCGTCGGCGATTTTGTGATCCAGCTCGTCGTGCTTCTCGAAAAGCGAATCAAATCGTGCGTTTTTGCCTTTTAACTCAGTGATTAAATCTCTGTATTCATGAAACATTTTTGCTCCTTATTTAAAATTTATCATAGTGTAGCATAAGGGCGCTTAAGCCCCGATTTTAAAAGCAAATTTCGGCTAAATTTAATGCGGTTTTTTTGAGTTTTTGAGAGCCGCGGCGATTTTTAAAACAGGCTAAATTTTATAAATTTAACCCGTTCTTTTAGGTTCTTTGTTGCCGGGCGCGTGAGCCGACAAAATTTTACCTTTACGATTATTTTTTCGCGGATTTGGGGAATATTGCCGCTGCGCCAGCTGTTTATCCGCTGCGATTAATTCATCTTTAAAATTTTACGCCCTCGGGGCCCAAATTTACATGAAATTTTATCGGCGCAGAGCCTTAAATTTAAGATCTATAATCCGCGTTGATTTTTACGTAGTCGTAGCTAAGATCGCAGCCGTATGCGCTAAACTCGCCATTTCCGAGCCCCAAATCGCACCAGATCGTAAAGCTTTTTTGCTGCATTACGGCGTGAGCCGCGGCCTCGCGCGCGGCGTCCAGCTCGCGATTTTGCGCGTCATAAAGCAGCACATCGTCGTATTTGATACGCAGCTTTTCTTCGTCGCATTCGATACCGCAGGCGCCTATAGTGGAGGCTATGCGACCCCAATTCGGGTCTTCGCCGAAGATCGCCGTTTTAACAAGCGGCGAATTGCTTAACGCCTTTGCCGCCGTGCGGGCGTCTTCGGCGTTCGCGGCGCCGCTTACTCTAAATCGCACCAGCTTGTTTGCGCCTTCGCCGTCTTTTACCAGCATTAGCGCAAGCTCGCGCGTAAGGGCGTTTAGCGCAGAGGCGAAGGCCTCCTTTTCGTAGGCGCATTTGGCGCTGCTGCAGAGCATAATCGTATCGTTGGTGGAGGTATCGCCGTCGACGCTTACGGTGTTGAAGCTCTGCTCCGCTGCTTTTTTTAGTAGTTCGTCCATATCTGCGCGCGGGATTTTTGCGTCGGTCAGGACGAAGCAGAGCATGGTCGCAAGCGCGGGATTGATCATGCCTGCGCCCTTGCAAACGGCTGCGATGTGAAATTTCTCGCCGTTTTCTAAAGAAATTTCATACGCAAGCTCTTTTTTTATCGTATCGGTAGTCATAATGGCGGTGGCTAGGGCGTTCGAGTTTCGTGCCGAGAGGTCAAAATTTTGCGCGGCGGCGATAATTTTTTCCTTTTTGAGGCGGTAGCCGATGACGCCGGTCGAGCTCATAACGGGGTTTATCAGAGGGATTTTTTTGCCAAGCTCGCTAAAAATTTCATCGATATCGGCGATGCCTTGCTTCCCGGTCATAGAGTTTGCGTTTTTAGAATTTACTAGGATAAAATTTGTTTTAAGTTCTCCGTCCGCGCGCTCTTGCACCTTTTTAAAATGCCTAATCGGTGCTGCTTGAAATTTATTGCTCGTAAAGATCGCACTTACGGCAAAGGGCTCATCCGCGCGGATAAACCCTAGATCGTTACCCTCTTTTTTAAAGCCCGAATTCACGCCGTCAAAATAAAAGCCCTCGACATTTTGCAGCCCAAGCTCAAGCGGGGCGATTTTAAACATATCTCATCTCCTGCGGTTTATATTTGCTGCGGATGAGCTTTTTGGTGTTGCGGATGCCCTCTGCCGTACCGATGACTAAAAATTTCACCCCCGTGCCGATCAGATAGTCGCCGCTTGGCATCGGGATGAAACGGTTGTTCGGCTCTTTGATCCCCACGACGTCGGCATTTGTAAGATCGCGCAGACGAGTTTCTTTTAGGCGCTTAAAGCGCACCCAGGAAAAATCGGGTATCGTGATCTCCTCGATGTCGATGGGCGAGTCTTTTTGATACAAAAATCGCTCCAAAATATTTTCCATATCGGGGCGCACGCTGATCGCCGAAAGCCTCTGCGCGGCGAGCTTGGACGGCGAAACGATGGAATTTGCGCCGAGTTTTTTCAGCCTCTGCGTGTCGCTGTCGTCGTCGCTGTTTGCCATTATGGAGTAGGGGGTAATGCGGCCAAGCTCCTTTTCGTAGAGGCGTACCAGCGAGATTATCGCGATATTATCGGCTAAATTTGAAGCCAGCGTGATGACGCATTTGGCCGATGAGAGGTGAGCTTTTAGCATCGTGGTTTCCACGTGCGGCTCGCCTACGACATAATAAGGGTAGCGGTTTTCCTCGGCGATTTTGGCTAAATTCGGATTTGGATCGATCACCACGAAGGGCAGGTGGTTTTCGCGAAACTGCTTGGCAAGCTCGGCACAGTAGATGTTGTTGTAACAGATGATGTAGTGGTTTTTTAGCCTTGCGATGTTGTTTATCATTCGTTGCTCCCTGAGTAAATTTTGAAGCGTGCCCTTTTTGATCACTTCGACGACGACGCCCAGACAAAATGAAAACGTACCGAATCCCATGAGGATGAATAGCACGGTAAAAATTCTACCCGCGGGCGATATAGGCGCTACTTCGGTAAAACCCACCGTCGTAAAGGTCATGCCCGCCTGATAAAAGGCGTCCACGAGCGAAAAGCCCGCTATAAAAACATAGCCTAGCGTGCCGATTAGCATCATCAATACGATAGTTATCAGCGGTAGGCGGAATGGGCGTAGCTGGTCGTAAATTTCCGTGTAGAGGTTTATGTCCGGCTTAGTCGAGCCGGACCAGTCGAGGAATTGCTTGATCTTGTCCAAGATAGACATAAATTCCTCTTTAAGAGGTTATTTTGATAGCTTTTTCATAGTTCTTAGAGTAGAGGCTGCGACTTTGATCCTTTTGGTCGTGCCGTCTTCAAGCTGTACGCGTATGCTGCGTAAATTTACCTGAAATTTCTTCTTCGTCTTGTTGTTTGCGTGGCTGACGTTATTGCCTACCATCGCACCTTTGCCGGTTATCGCGCATCTTCTTGCCATAATAGATCCTTGGTGATTAAAATAAATGGCGATTATAGCGAAAAAATTTCAAATTATGCTTAAAATTCGCCGCGGTTCAAATTTAGCGAAATTTATGACAAAACTAAGTAAAATTCCGCATCTTGAAATTTTAAAGGAATCTTAATGTATGTCGCACCCAGCATTTTATCGGCGGATTTCGGAAGGCTTTCGGAGGAAATTCGCGCAGTCTGCGAAGCTGGCGCCGATCTCATTCACGTGGATGTGATGGACGGGCATTTCGTACCCAATCTCACGATCGGGCCGCTCGTAGTAAGCGCCGCGGCAAAGGTGAGCAGCAAGCCTTTGGACGTTCATCTGATGGTTAAAAACGTGCCGTTTTTCGTCGATCTTTTTTTGCCGCTAAAGCCGAAATTTCTTAGCTTCCACATCGAGGAGGAGACCCATCCGCTGCGCCTCATAGATCATATCCGCCATAGCGGCATCTCGCCCGCGGTCGTGCTAAACCCGCATACCCCGCTTAGCGCGCTGGAGTTTATCTTGGGCGAAGTGGATATGGTGCTTTTGATGAGCGTTAATCCGGGCTTTGGAGGGCAGAAATTTATCCCATCGACGCTTGAGAAAATTAAGCAACTGCGCGAGCTGATCGATCGCAAAGGCGCAAAATGCCTCATCGAGGTCGACGGCGGCGTAAACGGGCTGAATATTGCTGGTATCGATGAAGCGGGCGCCGACGTCGTGGTGGCCGGCAACTACATATTTTCTTCAAACGACTACACGGAGGCGATCCGTGCGCTTAAAATTTAGGCGCGGCACAGGGGTAAAATTTTGACGCGCCAGATCGAAAATCTCATAAATTTACTGGCTCAAAAGAGCATAAATTATTACGATTTTATCTCAAAAGCAAGCGACATTGCCGAGATTACCGAGCTTTTCGAGCCAAAAGACCTCTCGATGTGGCGGGCGCTGGGCATAGAGATAATAAAACTCGACAACGGCAAAATCACGCTCAAAACCCGCGAGACGGATATTTCGGATGAAATTTTTTGCTTCGTAGATATAGAGACGAACGGCGGGCTCTCAAACGGCCAGATCATCGAAATCGGCGCGATAAAAACGCGCGGCACGCAGGAGCTGGACCGCTTCGAGAGCTTCGTTTACGCGCCCGTCGTGCCCGAAAATATCACCGAGCTTACCGGTATCCGCGCGGACGATCTTATGGGCGCGCCGCCGCTAGCTAGCGTGCTGGAGCGGTTTAGACTGTTTTTAGGCGATAGCGTTTTTGTGGCGCACAACGTTAAATTTGACTACGGCTTTATCGACGCGAGCCTGCAAAAATGCGGCTTTGGGATGCTTTTAAATCGCAGGCTCTGCACCGTCGAGCTCGCGCGCCGCACGATCGAGGCGCAAAGATACGGACTCGGCTCGCTAAAAGAGCTTTTAGGCGTGCAAAACGTCCACCACCGCGCATTTAGCGACGCCGTTTCCTGCTTTGAAATTTTCAAATCCGCGCTCTCGCGGCTGCCGTGGAGCGTGCAAAGCACCGAGGATCTGATACTTTTTAGCAAAACCGCAAAGAGCCTGGCACTGCCTAAGCCGCAGATTTCGGGGCGCGACGATGGCGAAATTTTATAAACCCCGCGCCGAATTAAGAGACGAAATTTTAGTGAAATTTCGCGCCGCCGTTTGAGAGATAAAATTTGCGCTTTTAAGCGGCGACGCTTTAATCTGCGCGGATTGCGGTAGCATAATTCGATCCGAGCGATTTTGGGCGGCGCAAATCGGCGTGTATGGACCTGGATTTTGAAATTTTACCCTTGCCGTAGCGATTGAATGCGCACAAATCGCGGCGGCGCAAATTTAAAGCGCTACTGCGGCGAGATGTGATTGCGAGCGAACCGAAACGGCGCGAATTTAAGCAGGCGCAGTTTTAAATCGTATTGCGATCGCACCGAATTTAAGTGTAAATGCCCGCAGCGGCGCACTCCGCGTATGCCGGCCAGGCGGGATCACGTGATTTTAATTTACTCGGGCGGGTGCGGCAGCGAGTGCTCGTGGAGCCTTTTTGCTTTCGCGGTTTTGACTTTTGCGGCGATAAATTTTGCGCCCGCCCGCGGTTTTACAACCTTGCTTCGGGCGAATTTTATGAGCGCTTGCAGTCGCGTGGATACGTCCGAAGCGTCGTGCGCTTTAAATTTTAAAATTTAGCCTAGACGCGCGAATTTGATGCTTTAAACTATAAAATCAATAAATTTTGTCCGCGCCTGTCTGTCTTTTGCGTCCTAAAAGCGATAAATTTAGCGTGCCCGCACTGCCGCCACAGATACGCTAGGCACGAGGGTTTTCTGCATTCGCCGCTTAGAATTTTGAGATTTGATTTTAGCTTGACGACCTGGTCGGTACGTGCCCGTGCCGCAAATTTTAAAATGGAGCTTTATAAAATTTTTTGGCGTCGACCGAAAATTAAATTTCATAAATTTTTATCGCAAAACACAGCGCGATCGGAGTAAATTTACGTAAACCCAAAATTTATCGTAGCGGCGTACCGTAGTCGCATATGTACTAAAATTTAGCGATAAGCGAATCCGCGATCCTAATAATACGAATTTTACGCAGACGCGCCCAGCTCCGAATCAAAGCGTCATCGGAGGGCTGGCGGGCTTTGCGAGCGAGCGGAGTAATGCGCCGCCGTTATCTTTGCAAGAAGCGCGATCTTGCGATTGAGCGGTCTTTCCCGCCTCAAAAAGGGCATATCGCGGGCTAAAATTTAAACGGAATTTCATAAGACGCGGCGCTGCTTTTAAATTTACGTTGCAAATCTCATAGGCTGCGAATACGGCGGTTAAATTTTAAAAATTCTATCTGTTTTAAATCATGTCTTGAGGTATGTATTGCGAGGATCCGCGAGTCGCTTGATTGGAAAATGAGTCTTGCATATGTAGTATCGTGCGCAGTAAAGTAAAATTTCACGCTGTCCGCCGCCGCGCCGCCTAGTCGTTTCTGCCTTTTCAAACACGCTAAATTTCAGTAGAGCTCCGCTTTAATTTTGCTCTAATGCAAAATTCGTCCGTTCATGGCGCTTTCAGCTAAATGAAATTTTACCGTTCACTGCGAGACGCGCGGTATTTACTTGCCGTGCATGCGCGTGATGAACCAGCATCCGCCTGCCGCGAGCCGTCGCCGCGCTATATCCCTGCCCGCACTCGCCGCACTCTCTGCAAGTTTTAGCGAACGCGCCTTAAATTTTGGTCCAAAATCCCTATTTAGCGCCGCGCCCGAGTATAAATAAACGCACCGCCTGTTCGGCGACGCGGGCTAAATTTTGCGTCGCGACGGCGGGATCCATCGCGCGCTCAAGGCTCATCGGCTCGTTTAAAACGCTGAAAAACGCGCCGATGCCGTGCT
>NZ_CALHIK010000105.1 GCF_938030785.1 uncultured Campylobacter sp. | reverse complement strand
AGCGCGCCGAGGGGCAGCATGACGTTTGAGCTTACGAAGTCCAAACAGTCAAAAAAGCTCGCGCCGAAAAGCTTAAATTTGCTCGCATAATCCGCGTGCATCGATAGCAGCGAGCACGCGCCGAGCACCGCTATGACGCACCCAGAGATACAGACTGCGCGCAGACGCGAAATTTTAAACCTGCCGATGAGATAGAAGACGAAAGGCTCGATCATCGAAACCGCGCTCGTGATCCCCGCGAAAAAGAGCGAGACGAAAAACGCGACTTCAAGCACCTGCCCAGCTAGCCCCATTTTTGCAAACATCGTAGTGAGCGAGACGAACACAAGCCCCGCACCCTGCGCGGGATCGGCATGGAATTCGAAGATGAAGGTAAAGACGATGAGCCCCATCATCAGCCCGATCGCGATGTTGATAAATACGATGTTTACCGAGCTGCGTACCAGCCGCACCCCCTCGCTAAGCGACGCCGCGTATGCTGCGATACAGCCGACGCCCACGCACAGGGTAAAGAGCGCGAGCCCGAGCGCGGAGAGGATGGAGCTAACGGTGATTTTGCCGAAGTCGGGGTAGAAAAGAAATTTCGCCGCCGCGCCGAAGCCCTGCATCGTGCACGCATACGCAAGCATCGCAAGCAGCAGCACGAAAAGCAGCGGCATCATCACGACGTTTAGCCGCTCGATGCCGCTTTTGATGCCGCGCGCGACGACGGAGAGCGTCAGCACGAGCGCAAGCGCGTAAAAGCCCAGGCTCGTGGCTAGCGAATGCGAGATGAGATCGTCAAATACGGCACCCGCTTCTTCGGCGGTTGAAGGTAGTGGAGAAAAGCCCAAAAAGATATATCGGATCACCCAGCCGAGGATGACGAGGTAAAAGGACAGCACCAGCATGCCGCCCGCGATGAAAATGCCTCCCGCGCGCCATTTGCGTCCGCCGCGCGGTGCCAGCGTCTCGTACGCGCTCGGTAGATCCCTCCCGCTTAGCCTGCCTAGCGCCATCTCGGCTAAGAATATGCTAAAGCCCACTCCCAGCGTGAGCGCGAGGTATAAAAGCACGAAGGCGCTGCCGCCGTTTTGACCCACGAGGGTGGGGAATTTCCATGCGTTGCCAAGCCCCACCGCGCCGCCTGCGACGGCAAGTATGAAGCCGATTTTGCTAAATTTATCGTTCATTTTCACTCCGATGATTTTTAAATTTTAAAGCCGCGGAATTTTAAAATTCCAAACTATCGCCGCAATCTCGCTATGAAATTTGGCGCGCTACTTTTGGACTGCTTTGGCGCTAAATTTTAAAATTTCGCGCGCGATGCCGTGCAGCTGCACTACGGCGTCTTTGCCGCGATCTTGCGCAGGTTGGCGCGTGGGTTAGCGCGGTCGCGTCGAAAGCTGATTGCGGTGGCCGCACGCTCTTGTCTGGACATAAAATTCCAAGCGCGATTTTTGTAAGCCGCCATAGCCGCTCACGGATCGCCGCAAGTTCGCTATGAAATTTGGCGCGCCGCTTTGGGTTACACTTTAGCGCTAAATTTTAAAATTCCAAGCGCGATGCCGCGCGGGCTACCGCAAAATTTTGCGTACCGTTTCTGCGTAGAATTTTAAATTTAACTCGCGCCTAATCCGCAAAATTTCAACCCGCGCTTAGATGCGTAAAATTCCAAGCTCTCTTAGCGCGATCAAAATTATGGCTACGGGCGAGACGCAGCGCAGCAGCACGAAGTACCAAATTTTAAATCCGAGCTCGCCCATATACGGCGCCAGTAGCGCGTGGACGGCTTCTTTTCGCATCACAAATCCCACGAAAACTACGATTACGAGCCCGCCTATCGGCATTAAAATTTTCGAGGTCGCGTAGTCTAGCACATCGAAAAACGGCGTGCCGAGTATGCTAAAGCTATCCGCCGTAGCGCCGTAGTAGCCCAAAATGCACGCGATGCCGAGGACGTAGGTAAACGCAAAAACGATCGCGCAGGCGCGCAGGCGGCTTATTTTGTGCGATTTTACGAGATAATACACCGAAGGCTCGATCATCGAGATCGCCGAAGTGATCGCTGCAAAAATCAATGTAAGAAAAAACGCGAACGCCAGCACGTGCCCGATCGCGCCCAGCTTGCTAAACAGCATCGCAAGCGAGACAAAAATAAGCCCCGGGCCCGATTGCGCCGGATCTGCGTTAAATTCAAAAATAAAGGTAAAAACCACGAGTCCCATCATTATGCCGATCATAACGTTAATAAATACGATGTTTAGGCTCGAAGTTAGGATATTGGTGCGCTCCGGTAGGCTCGCGGCGTAGGTCATAATCGTCGTAACGCCCAGCGATAGCGTAAAAAACGCAAGACCGAGCGCTTCGAGCACGCTTTTAGAATTTAGCGCGCTAAAATCGGGCACGAGCAGGAATTTTGCGCTTTTGCTAAAGCCGTCGAAGCTCATCGAATACACCACCATCAGCACTAAAAGTATGAAAAGCGCGGGCATCATCCAGACGTTTAGCCGCTCGATACCGCTTTTGATGCCGCGCGAGACGATGTAAAAGCACACGAGCGACATCACGCTAAAGCAGGCTATCGCGATGATCGGGCTATCTTTTAGTAGAGCGGAAAATATCTCGCCGCTTTGCGCCATATTGCTTGGCAGCGAAAATGCCGACGTGATCGTGTATTTTAAGATCCAGCCCATCACGACGCTGTAAAACGAGTAGATGAGAAGTCCCGAGATCATAAAAAATCCCATCTTGCTCCAAGCCTCTTTATGCGTAGGCGCTAGGCGTCTGAAAGAGTCCACGGGATCGCTCTCGCCGATCCTTCCGATACAAATTTCGCCGATAAAAAGGACGAAACTTACTAAAAATGTCAGCAAAAGATAGAGCAGGATGAAGGCGCTGCCGCCGTTTTGACCCACGAGAGTGGGGAATTTCCACGCGTTGCCGAGCCCCACGGCACTGCCTGCGACGGCCAAGATAAAGCCGATGCGCGTAAATTTATCGTTCATTTTGCACCTTTTTTAAAATTTAGCCGCAATATTAGCAAATTCCAGCTTAAAGGCGGTATTTAAATTTTACCAAAGTCGCTTGAGAGAGCAAACGGAGCGAGATTTGGATATGAATATCCGAGCCCTGCTAAATTTTAAGTCCCGAAACGCTAAAATCATCCAAAAATTTCAAAACCAAAGGCAAAACATGCAAGTCAAACTTCTAAATTTCACTCCGCTTTGGGTCTGCTCAAACGCGATCCGCACCTGCTGGCAGAGCTTTGAGCGCGGCGATTGCGGTGGCACCAAAGACCTGGCGCTAATAGATCGCGTCGGCAACCAGCTCAAGCACTCAAGCACGCTCGAGCACCTCTACTACAACTTCTACATCAGCGGTATTTCGCGCGCGCTGCTTCAGGAGCTGGCGCGCCACCGCCTCGCAAGCCTTAGCGTAAAATCCACTCGCTACACTCTCAAAGAATTGCGCGGCGAGGGTAGCTTCGCGCAAGGAGATTTCGAAAACGCCGCGCGATACATAGTGCTTACGGGCAACGAAGCGGTCGATAACGCAAGTATCGCAGCTCTTGAAAATCTGCGTGTAATCTTACAAACCCCAATCAGCCTTGATATCGCCAAATACTGCCTGCCAGAGTGCTACAAGAGCGAGCTTAGCTGGAGCATAAACGCTCGTAGCTTGCAAAACTTCCTCGCTCTGCGCTCTAGCAAGGCGGCGCTTTGGGAGATCCGCGAGCTTGCCGGTAAAATTTATCATGCGCTGCCGCAGGAGCATAAATTTATATTCCAAAGCTGCATGGCAGGCGAGAAGATGCAAGGCGAAGAGTAGCGCGCGGGATAAATTTAGATACAAAAAGGGCTGCGATGATAAAACTTACGCAGATGAGAGCGGCTTTTGAAAAGGAGGAGCCGGACGCGCTTTATCTTAGCTATCTAGGATGGGTAAAAACCCTGATTCCGTTTTGGAGGCAGGCTGCTGCGAGGATCGCGGAGCTAAGCGGCACGGCGGATGAAAAAAGAGATAAGCATCTGCGAGCTATCGACAATTCTTTAGAACTGATGCAAGCTTGGCGGTTTAAAAAGATAAAATACGTGCAAGCAAGAAGAAAAGAGATCGATAGCGCCATAAGTTTTATTCGAAACGGCGCCTTAACGCAGCAGGCGCGCAGATACGCCTTCGCGCCGGTCTGTAGAAATTTAGCGAGCATCTTGCGTAGCTTTTTATATGTTTCGACTTTCGGCTATTCGGACGAGCAGCTTTCGACCGTATTTGCCCAAGACATCTACGAAATAGCGTTGTGTCATACGCTATTTCCTTTTGATACAAGCGATTTTGTGTATTATCTGCCGCGAGAGAAATCCATCCATACGCAATACCCCGCCGATTTGGATAACTGGCATTTGATGATGAGCGAGGCGGGCAAGGCCTTGAATATCGCGGAGCTCACCAAAGAGGTAAATGAGCAGGCTCGTAAAATTTACGAAAATTACAAAACGCCGTTTGAATGGAAATATGACGAGGGGGTTTGGGATTTGGAATTTGAGAATGTTTCAAGAAAGCTGCATTATGCGGGCTTGCGGGCTTTTACGGGTCTGAGTAATGCAGAATAAAAAGCGCGCGAAATTTTAAATTTGCTTTTAAAATTCCGCCCGTAGGCGGTAAAATTCTGCTGCCCGACAGGATGAAATTTTAAAATTTTAGCCGAGCGGGCATTCGGTCGCTAAATTTAAACGGGCGTTTTAAACAGACGCTCGTTGTGGCTGCAGCGCTGAAAATTTTAACGGCGACGAGCCGAAAACTGCTACGGTGAGCGATAAATTTAAAGGACGGATTATGAAAAATCTAGCGCTTGTGATGTTTAGCGGACAGACGCACCTCGATTTTGTGGGGTTTTACGATTGTATGCTAAGGCTCAAAGCCGTCCGCCCGCAGCTTGAGATGAGGTTTTGCTCGCGCGAGCGGCAGGTTTCGGACAGCGGCGGCCTTACGATCGATGCGGGCGAGATCACGACGGATCTAGGCGGCTTTGATGCGGTTTTTGTGCCCGGCGGTATGGCGACGCGCCGCCTTAAAGACGATGCGGGCTTCATCTCGTGGCTCGCAACCGCGCGCGATGCGAAGTATAAGTTTAGCGTTTGCACCGGTTCGCTGCTTCTGGGCGCGGCGGGGTTTTTGCGAGGTAGGCGTGCGACTACGCATCCGTTTTGTTACGATCTGCTGACGCCTTACTGCGCGGACGTCGTGCACGAGCGGCTCGTACGCGAGAGCCTGCCCGCAGGAGGCGAGATCATCACTGCTGGCGGCGTGAGCAGCTCTATCGAGCTTGGGCTTTGCGTGATCGAGAAATTCGCAGGCGCCTCTGCGCGCGAAGCCGCCGCCGCGGCAATGGATTATCCTTATTATGGCTTTAGAAGCAAGCCTGTGCGATGAAATTTTAAAGCCGCTAAGATCGGTGGCGCGGTTTATAAATACCGCAGTAAATTTTAAAATAGAGAGGAGGTAAATCTTAATGCAAGCAGTAAAGATATTAAAAACATTGTGGAAAGTCATCAAGATCGTCATACTCGCAGCATTGATATTACCGTTTGCGGCATTGATATTGTTTGTTTTATTTATAGCTTTTCTATTTTCACCCCTTAATACGGATTTTTCATATATAGAAAATAAAAATTTGGCTAAATTTGAAGCCTTAATAAATACGAAGGGAGAAACTTTGCTCATTTATCGCAAAAAAAGTCCTCCTTTATCGTGTAGTGAAAAAATACAGACTTGTATCTGTTACGCGCATTTTATAAAGGCGGATAAGCCCTTTACTTTGACGCAACAAAAAATGTTGCAAGAGGGCTACGAGTTTGTTTCCGAGTCCGACTGTATAGCTGAAACTACAAATTTGCATGAATTTAAGCTATCGTGGGCGATGCCGTCTTATTATTATGCCGGCAGTCGGGAGTATTTGATATATGGTTCAATCAAAAATTTAAATATAACGGCAATAGTGAACGATAAAAGGCGAATATGGCACAAAAAAGAGCACGAATCGGGACAACCGAGCGATTATGATCACGAGGTTATTTTTTATCCGGAACTTAATATAATTCAAATAAATAAAATGGGGTATTAATAGTGTGCGCTAAATTTACTTACGACCGATTTAATATAACGTTGCGAACTAAATTTAAAAGCCTTTAGGATAAAATTTAAAGATTTGAAAGATTGGACTTTAGTCTTACGGACGTTTATCGAAGTAGATAAAATAACGATATAATGGGTTTTACATAAAATAGGAGATCACAAAGACAGCATAAAGCCGGCTCAAATTTTATCGCTGCTTTCGCATATATCTTTCGTAGCGGCGATCATTTATAGGTTAAAATTCAGAGATAATAACCCGTGGGAGTTTGCAATCGCGCTTTTTGCCTACGCGATTTTGTTTGCTTTTTATCCGCAGACCCTGCTTAACGATAATAGAAAAACGATCGCCCTGCTGCTGTTTATGGCGCTTTTGATCGTGATCGTGTAGCGGCGCCTATAAAATCGGCGGGATCGGTTGGCGGCGAGAGAGCGCGTGCGATCCGCCTTTGATTGCAGCGGCGCGCACGAGCGGTACTATTTTTAAAATTTATTGTAAAATTAGGACGTTAATTCATTAAAGCTTAAAGGGCTGGCATGCAGATAAATTTAGACGACGTGAGGATCGAGAGCGGCTGGAAAGAGGCGCTTAGGGAGGAATTTTTAAGCGAGTATTTTGCGAAGATCAAAGAAAACCTACTCGCCGCAAAGGCGCGCGAGATCGTCTATCCGCCGGGAAATTTGATCTTTAACGCCTTTAATCTCACTCCGTTTGAGCGGGTGCGCGCGGTGATTTTGGGGCAGGATCCCTACCACGGCGCGCATCAGGCGATGGGGCTTAGCTTTTCGGTGCCGCACGGCGTGCGAATTCCGCCCAGCCTCGTAAACATCTACAAAGAGATTAAGAGCGATCTGGGTATCAGCGAGCCTGCTAGCGGCGATCTGAGCTACTGGGCGAAGCAGGGCGTGCTGCTACTTAATGCGAGCCTTAGCGTGGGTGCGAACCGCGCGAACTCGCACAGCGGCTTTGGCTGGCAAATTTTTACCGACGCCGTGATTAAAATTTTAAGCGCGAGACGGCAAAATTTAGTCTTTATGCTGTGGGGAAATTTCGCCAAAGCAAAATCTGCGCTGATCGATGCGCAGAGACATCTCATTTTAACTGCCGCGCATCCTAGCCCACTTGCGGGGGGAGCGTTTTTTGACTGCAAGCATTTTAGCAGATGCAACGAATATCTGCGCGCGCACGGTCTGGGAGAGATCGATTGGGATCTAAATCACGGCGCAGATTAAATGTATTTTAAATGAAATTTGCGTAAAATGTGGCGTAAATTCTAAAACGGCTAGGATTTAAGAACTATCACAAGGAGCGGTATTTAGAGATAAATTTAGACAAAGCGGCTTGGTTTAAGTGCCTAAACCGTGCGAGCGCGCGGTAACGGCTTGGATTAAAATTTTAGGAGCAATCATGAAGAGGATAATTTTAGGGATTTTTTTGCTATTTACAAGCAGTGTAGTGGCAAATACCTTATCGGAGATCAGGCAATCGGGTGCGATTAGAGTGGGCGTTTTCGAGGCGCAGCCGCCTTTTAGTAAATTTGAAGACGGCAAATTTGAAGGATTTGAGGTTACTTTGGCAGAGGCGCTGTCGAAGGATATATTCGGCACAAAATCGGGCAAAGTCGAGTTCGTACCGGTAAAAGCCAGCGAGCGTTTAAGAGTGCTTGAAGAAAACAAAGTAGATATGGTGCTCGCGACCTTTACTATCACCAACGAGCGTAAGCAGGTGGTCGACTTTACGACCCCATATTTTGCGGTAAATATAGGCGTACTAACCCGCACAGGCGATAGGATCAAAACCGTATCCGATCTACACGGCAAGCCGATCATAGCCGAAAGCGGCACCACTGGCGAGGCGTATTTTAGAAAAGAGGGCTTTGACGTCATAAACTGCGCTACTGCAAATGAATGCTACAAGATGTTAAAAGAAAATAAGGGCATCGGCTACGCGACCGACAACCTGTTAGTTTTGGCTTATGCCGTCATCGATAGCGATACTGAGGTAAATATCAAGAATTTAGGCCCTTCGGAGTTTTTGGGCGTTGCCGTGCAGAAGGGCAACAAAGAGCTACTGGACTTCTTAAACGGCGAGCTTATCAAGCTAAGCAAAGAGGGCTTTATGAAAAAGACCTACAACGAAACTATCGAGCCGTATTACAAGGGCACGGCGGAGAAAAAATATTTCTTGCTGGACGATCTTTACAGCTTGTTTTAGCGCTCGCGTGGAAGCCCTATTGATCGCGCGGAATCTCTATTAATAGCGCGGAATCTCTATTAAGTCGCCGCTGCGGGTAAAATTTAGACCGAGTAAATTTACTCGCGATTGGTCGATAAAATTTTGCAAATTTACGGCTTGTTTTGCGACAAGCCGTAAATTTAGCCCAAATCTTTCAAATTTAAATTTAAACGACGCTTGCGTTTGGACGAATTCGACAGCGGATTTAAAAACCCCCATCATTACCTGCAATAATTTTTGATCGCTAAATTTTATCCGCAAGGCTTATATTTAGGTTAAATTTATGTTTTATAAAAATTTGATTTTAAGAAAATTTATATTACAATATCCATAAATTTTTTGGAGGAAAGAAATGAAAAAGTCATTGCTTTTGATTCTATTGTCGGTTATTTTTGCATTTGCGAATTCTTTAAGCGAAATCAAGCAAAGCAAGGTTATCAGAGTGGGCGTCTATGAAAATGAGCCGCCTTTTAGCAAGTCCGCCGAAAAGGGCTTTGAAGGTTTTGAAGTCGAGCTTGCTAACGCTTTGGCGGGTAAAATTTTCGGTTCCGCCGGCGGCCGCATCGAACTTATCCCGGTAACGAACGAAGTGCGCTTTCCGATGCTTCAAAATAACCAAGCCGATATGATAATCGCGGCTGCAAGTATCACCGAAGAGCGTAAAGGCAGCGTCGATTTTTCGATGCCGTATTTTACGGTGAATTTAGGCATTTTAACGAAGAAAGAGTCGAATATCCACAAAGTGGGCGATCTGATGGGTAAAAAGATCGGCGTCATCCGCAAAACTACCGGCGAGGCGTATATCAAAAAAGACGGCGGTTATAATGTTTCTTACTGCAACGATTCGGTCGATTGCTACAGGAGATTAAAAAGCGGCGAGATCGACGGATACTGCAATAACAACCTTTTCGTTATGGTTTATCCTATCGTGGATTCGGCGGTCGAAGTCAATATCAAAAATTTAGGCGAGAACGTATTTTTGGGCGTCGCGGTGCAAAAGGGCAATGCAGAGCTTCTTGAGGCGGTGAATAAAGGTCTAATCGCGCTTAGCAAAGAGGGTTTTTTCAAAAAGGCCTATGAGGGCACTTTCGAGTCTTTCTATAAAGGCACTGTCGATAAAAAATACTTCCTACTCGACGATCTTTACAGCTTTTTCTAGTAAATTTCTGCTAAGAATTAGCCTGCGTTAAATTTACACACAACCTCAAACGCGCTTAGCAAATTCCGCTAAGCGCGCTTTAAATCAAATGTTTTTTAAGAAATTTTGGGATAAAATAGCGCGTTTTTTTAGAGGAGTTTAAAATGAAAAAAACGCTATTTTTCATGCTTTTATCTTGCGTCTTTGCCTTTGCGAATTCGTTAAGCGAGATAAGGCAGAACAGGGTGGTTAGAATTGCCGTTTATGAAAACGAACCGCCCTTTAGCAAGGTTACGGACGGCGACTTTGAGGGCTTTGACGTTGAGCTTGCCAACGCGCTCGGCGGTAAAATTTTAGGCGCAGCGGGCGGCAGAATAGAGCTTATTCCGGTGTCGGCGCAGGCACGCTTTTCGTCTATTCAAAATAATCAGGCGGATATGGTTATCGCGGCTGCGAGCATAACCGAGGAGAGAAAGAAGATTTATGATTTTTCGATGCCCTATCTTTCGGTAAATTCCGGAGTTTTAACCAGAAAAAGCGATAACATCAAAAAAATAGGCGATCTGCAAGGCAAGAAAGTAGGCGTCATCCGCGGCTCTACGGGCGAAGCGTATATGCTAAAAGACGGCGGATACAATCTAGCGTATTGCAAAAACTCCTCCGATTGCTACAAGCGGCTAAAAAGCAGCGAGATCGACGGCGCGTGCGACGATAATCTATTCGTAATGGTCTATCCGGTAGCGGATTCGAGCGTTGAGGTCAATATCAAAAGTCTCGGCGAGAACGTATTTTTAGGCATCGCGATGCAAAAAGGAAATTCGGAACTCGTCGAAGCGGTCAATCAAGCGCTAATCGAGTTAAGCAAAGAGGGCTTTTTCAAAAGGGCGTACAACGACACTTTCAAGCCGTTTTATAGAGGCACCGTCGATAAAAAATACTTCCTTTTAGACGACATATACAGCTTCTTTTAGAATTTTAAATTTTGATTGCGGGTCGGAATTTGAAGCTTTGCGGCTTTAAATTCTAACCCACGCGGTCTTAAAATTTCGTCTCGAAATTCGCTTTAAATTTTGTTAATTTTTCTCGCCGCCGCGCCGAAGCCCAGCGTATACGCGGCAGTTGCAATCTTCAGTATTTGCGACCATTTACGGCGCGCAAAACTAGATTGAACCAAGATTTAAAATTTTACTCCAAGCCCTTGGAATTTTTTAAATCCCGCATGCGCTCCTGCTGCGACTGCACGAACGCGCTGTATCTCGTAAAAAGATAATCTTTGATCTCAAAAATCATCAACGTAAAAATCGAAGGCAGCGTAAAAAATCTAATCGTTATAAACACGAGATCAAGCGCGGTCAGATCATCGCCGCTCGCATGATACCCTCCCGCGTCCGCAGTTAAAATCCCGTGCAATACTTCGTAGTTGTAAAGGATGAAAATCGTCACGAAAAGCGTTGAGAGCTTCGATACGATCTTATTCATGATCTGCGCCACGTCCTCATCGGCGATCACCGACATCGCAAACCACACGAGGGTGAAAAACAGCGGAAAGACGATGTTAAAATTTAGCGAGTTATCAAGCTTCTCCGCGCCCGTCACCGCGATGATCGCAAATACCGCCGCAAAGGGGATCACAAATAGCGCGAAGGTCATCGCCGATTTTATCGCCTTGAAAAAGCTATACGTAAGAAGAGGCGCGCCCAAAGCGAGCAAAAAGACCGTCAGCGCGTAGTTGGCTTTGGCAAAATCGTATAGATTAAGCAGCGCAAATACCGATGCTGCGGCAAGTAGCGGCACGCTGAGCTTAAACAGCACCCCATATTTGGCGTATGCGCGTGACACGATGGCGTCTAGTCTGCTAAATTTGATGTTTAAGCTGCGGGCTTTGATGAAAAACAAAATGACGAATTTGACGATTA
>NZ_CALHIK010000104.1 GCF_938030785.1 uncultured Campylobacter sp. | reverse complement strand
GTGGAGAAAAACTCCCCGATCGTCCAGAGCCTGATCGAGGCCGCAAGCGACGGCAAGCAGGTAACGGTGATGGTAGAGCTTAAGGCGAGGTTTGATGAAGAAAACAACCTGCACTGGGCGAAGGCGCTTGAAGACGCGGGCGCGCACGTCATCTACGGCATCACGGGCTTTAAAGTCCACGCCAAGGTAACGCAGATCATCAAAAAAGAGGACGGCAAGCTAAAATTTTATATCCACCTAGGCACGGGCAACTACAACGGCTCGAGCGCTAAAATTTACACCGACGTGAGCTTTTTTACCTGCGGCGACCGCTTCGATAAGGACACGACGAATTTCTTCCACATCCTCTCGGGCTACAACAAAAACCGCAAGCTTGACAACCTCGCTATGTCGCCGATGCAGATCAAAGAGCGGCTCTTAGCGATGGTAAAAAACGAGGAGAAAAAAGGCTCTGCCGGCAGGATCATCGCTAAGATGAACGCTCTTGTCGACGGCGATATGATCAAGGCGCTGTATAAAGCAAGCGCTGCGGGCGTAAAGATCGATCTCATCGTGCGCGGCATCTGCTGCTTGCGCCCGGCGCTTAAGGGCGTTAGCGAAAATATCCGCGTGATCTCGATCGTCGGTAAATACCTGGAGCACGCTAGAATTTTTTATTTCGCGCACGCGCAGCCCAGCCTATACATCGCGAGCGCGGATTGGATGCCGCGAAATTTAGAGCGCAGGCTGGAGCTGATGAGCCCGATTTACAACGAAAATTTGCAAAACAAGCTCAAAGAAATTTTAAAACTTCAGCTAAGCGACAATGAGCTCGCATTCGAGCTGCAAAGCAGCGGCGAGTACCGAAAGATCGTGCCGAAAAAGGGCGAAGAGAAAATTGACGATCAGGAATTTTTAGAAATTTATTTCAATAAAATTTATAAAAACATCCGCAAACACGACGAAAGCGGCACGGCGCTAACCAAGCTTTTGAAGGAGAGCTAGGCGCCTAGAAATTTTGCGCCGTCTTGGGCTATCTACGGACCTAGCCCACACGCAAGCCGAGCTTATAAATGCTAAATGAGGAATTTTGCGCCGCAAACGCTTGAGTAAATTTACGGAAATTCGAAATTTTATAAATTTTGCAGGGCGCAGCTTCGTAAAAATGCCGACCCGCATGATGCCCGAAATACTACGAGCGTAGATAAAATTCCGCTTACTTATGATAAAATTTTCAAATTTTTTAACTTAAAATTTCAAAATTTATTTACCCCATCATCGTTTAGAATTTCATAAAAAACTTTAAAATTTAAAGTAAAAATTTGTAATTTTAAAAAACGTAAATTTAAGAGATAGATGCGCAAGACTGGGGAATTCTTTAAACTTAATTAAGTTCCATAATTATAAATGATAAATAAATTCTTTTTAATTTAAATTTAAAGAATTTTTCACTATTATAGCGCCTCTTTTAATAACGCATATGAGAAATAGTATTATAAAAGGATCGAAATGAGCTTACTTAGGCTTTCTGTTGCGGCTATAGGTACGCTATGTTTATGTGCAGTCACTTTAGCTGCGCAAGACGATAGCGAAGGTGGCTCCCAAGATTTGGGGCAGATCAATGTTACGGGAAACGTAGAAAGCGACCCGCTTACCAAAAAAGTCGGCGAAACCAAAAAGAGCTCCAAGCAACTTGCCAAAGAGCAAGTTAGCGATAGTAGAGATATGGTTCGTCACGAAACCGGCGTTTCAGTTGTCGAAAGCGGAAGATTCGGTGCTAGTGGTTATTCGATCCGCGGCGTGGATGAAAACCGTGTAGATATAAGTATTGATGGACTTCGCCAAGCAGAAACGTTAAGCTCGCAAGGTTTTAAAGATCTATTTGAAGGATACGGAAACTTTAATAACACTAGAAACGGCGTTGAGGTTGAAAACGTAAGACAGGTAGATATCACTAAAGGTGCAGATTCGGTAAAAAGAGGCTCGGGCGCGCTAGGTGGTTCTGTGGCGTTTGAGACAAAGGATGCGAGAGACTATCTAACGGAGAAGGATTGGTATTACGGATTTAAACGCGGGTATCAAAGCGCAGATAGACAAAACTGGCAAAGCCACGCAGCTGCAGTTCGGTTTAAATGGTTTGATCTCTTGGCTATTCACACCGATAGAGAAGGACATGAACTAAAAAACTGGGGTTATAAAGACTATGACCCAACCGTCATCAGAAAAGTTAGGGAAAAGCCCGATCCGTATAGAATTTACAAAAAAAGCACATTGGTAAAATTTGGCTTTCAGCCTACCGATACCGATAGATTTAGCTTAGGATACGATAAGTCTAATATAAAATCGGAAGGAACGGATTGGTCAAATCAATTCGCTCTTTACAATACGCAAACCCCTTGGGGAGCATTGACTAACGATATACGACACACTAACGATACAAGCGAAAGAAAGAATTACTCGTTTTCTTACGAAAATTTCGATGAAACGCCTTTATGGGATAGCCTGAAATTTAGCTACAATAAGCAACGTATTAAACTAAAGGCAAGAACGGACGAATATTGCGAGGGCGATAACTGCGCGGGTATTTCAAATCCGTCCGGTCTACATATAAACGAAAACGGAAAAATGGTAGATAAATACGGAGGAGAAGTAAAGACATGGCTAAAGTGGGGATTTATGCCTACATTAGTAGATAGTCAATTTGATTTTTCAGATCCGGATAATCCAAAAAATGAACCTCATATATTAAATACGGACGCGTATAGTAGTTATAAACCTAATGATGATGTTTACGTAAATTGTGATGAATATGATTGTTCTAAAGGTATGACTCTTTTTGATACCGATAGCGGCACATATAAAACATATTCCATAAACAAAATAACTACACCTTATAGCAAAGGCAATTACGGTAAATTATCACCCGTTGGCTCGGATCAAGTACTTTTACCTAGTGAAAACGGATATGTAGAAAATAACTGGAAAGATAGAGATTTAAATACCGATACTAAGCAGTTTAATCTTGATCTTACAAAAGATTTTCAGATAAAAAGTACGGAACACTCTCTAAGCTATGGCGGACTCTATAGCAAAAGCGATAAAAGTATGATAAATAAAGCGGGTTATTCTCCTCAAAATAAGCAATGGTGGGCTAAATATTTTGCCGGAGTTAGAAATACGAATCCTAAGTTTCCCATATTAGGCACTTGGTATCCAGAAAAATGCCAATCATACACCAACGCTTCTTCTTATAATAATTCTTGCGGCCACGCAGATGAACCGTTTAGTTTTCTTATTCCGGTTGAGACCAAAACCGGAGCGCTTTATGTGGGAGATGACTTTCGTATAAACGATGTTTTAGCCTTTGATCTTAATTATAGGTATGATAAGGTTAAACACAATCCATCATATACCCCAGGCGTTACCCCAAAAATTCCAACTGATCTATTTATCGGAATGTTTGTTCCTTATACTCCACTTCCCGGTACACCGTCTAGTGATGAGATAAAGGCGCATAAAAATGCAAATGCGGAAGCCAACACCGTATATTTAGCTTCTCAGAAGAGAAAATATTCGGCAAATTCATATTCTTTATCTACAAGCATCGATCCACTTGATTTTTTCAGGCTTCAGCTTAAATATGCAAACGGATTTAGGGCGCCTACTTCGGACGAAATTTACTTCACTTTCCAGCATCCGGATTTTTCGATATATCCGAATTTGGATTTGAAAAAAGAAACGGCAAAGACTAAAGAGATTGCCTTTACGTTTCATAATTCGCCAAGCTTCGTTACATTAAATTTATTCCAAACGGATTATAGGAATTTTATAGATTTACAATATAGGGGGGAATTCCAGCTTCCTTACGGGAACGGCGGAAGTACAATGCCTACCTCTGTGTATCAAAACGTAAATCGTCCAAAAGCAAGAGTAAGAGGAATAGAGATAGATTCAAGACTGGCTTTGGATCAAATTTGGCAGCCATTGCAGGGTTTTAGCATTGGATACAAGCTAAGTATCCAAAAGGGTAGAATGGACATAGGCAATGGCAAAATAGATACTCCGATGAATGCAATCCAGCCTAGAACGGCGGTTTATAGTGTAAGCTACCAAAGCCCAGGCGATAAATTCGGCGCAGATCTATTTGTAACTGCGGTAGCTGCAAAAAAAGGAGACGACACCTATAATATGTATTGGTATGAGCAAGCGCGAAGCGGCAAAATCGTAAACGGCAAACCTGTAAGCAATAGCGAAGTGGAATGGAGAAGCGGCGGATATACCACGATAGACTTCGTAACATATGTAAAGCCGATCAAATATCTAACTCTTCGTGCAGGCGCATATAATATAACCGATCGCAAATATATCACTTGGGAAAGCGCCAGATCAATAAGGCCTTTTGGAACTAGCAATCTGATAGATCAAGAAACAGGGCTTGGCATCAACCGCTTTTACTCGCCGGGTAGGAACTATAAACTCACATGGGAGTTTCAGTTTTAAAAATTTAATCAAGTGTTTGACGTCTTATTAAAACAAAAGCCTTTGGAATCAAAATTTATAGATTTATTACTAAATTTAAAAAGATGGCGATAGTAAATCATTTGGCATCATTTAGATTTCCGAATTTTATGCAGCGTGTAAATTTTAAATTTTTACGTAGTACGGCAGACCAAAGGCTCTTGTCTGTGATGACATCAGCTTTGTAATTTTGCAATGACGCCCGCGATCTCTTTCAAAATCAAGATAGCGAATTTCTAATTTTAACTGCGGTCTATATGGAGCCTTTAGCTCGCGGAATTTCTCCGTTGTTAACGTATAAGGCTCCGATCCCCGTAGCACCATTTCACGCAATGTAGTTTTAAAAAATCTTTATTAAATAAATCCAAAGCCGCTTGGCTTAACCGCCAAAAAATAAGCGATAAAAAACCAAGCGCGGGCTACGGTTAAAATTTGCACGGAATTTAAAATATTTTAAAATTTGAAAATTTGTAGAATTAAAATTTAACGATAAATTTGACCGAGTGGATCGGTCAAATTTTGATTAAATTTTAGCGCCGAGCGCGCAAAAATGTATTATTTATAAGCCTTGATCGCTTTATCAAGGATTTTCTCCGCCTCGGCGGCGCTTGCGAAATCCTTTACTTTGACCCATTTATTCGGCTCTAAAAGCTTGTAGGTTTCGAAGAAATTTTTGATCTTATCCAGCGTCGCTTTAGGCAGATCGGAGATAGATTTAATGCCCTCATATCGCGGATCGATCTTGCTAACCGGCACGGCAAGCAGCTTCTCGTCCATGCCGCTTTCGTCCTCCATCATCAAAACACCGATTAGACGGCATGGGATCACGCTACCGGCGGCAAGCGGGTATTCGTTTAGAACCAAAACATCCGCAGGATCGCCGTCGTCGGCCAAGGTATTGGGCACGAAGCCGTAGTTTGCGGGATAAAACATCGCGCCGTAGAGCACGCGATCTACGCAGAGCGCACCGCTTGCTTTGTCGATCTCGTATTTGATATTCGAGCCGTAAGGGATCTCGATCACTGCATTGATTTTGTCGGGGTTTGAGCCCACTTTTATCTTTGAAAGATCCATAGTTTTCCTTTATTTAGAATTTAAAATTTTGATATTTTTCACGTCTATCGTCGTTTTGGTAAAATCTTTGTCGATCTCGCCGCTAATTCGCACGAGCGTATTTTCATCCACGCTCACGCCGCGCCAAACGTCATCATCGATCTCAACCTCGATGCTATCGCCGTTTTGATCCACAAATCTATAATGCTCGTGTCTGAGTTGAGATTTTATCTTGCCGTCGATCGTGACAAAAGAATCATCTCTTAATGTAAGCGCCTCTTTGACGCTCGACGGCTGAGTTTGCGCCGCGGAGCCGCTCGGGACGAACCCGCCCGCGCCGAATGCAGCCGCACATAAAGCCATACTAAGTAAAAATTTTCTAACCATATCTATCCTTAAAATTTTAATCTCTGCGTTCGCAAACAGATCTGAAATTTTATTAAATTTAAAAACCGCTTGCAATTTGATGCTCGCATTAAATTTGCGGCGCGAGCTGCTTAAATTTACGCTTAAAATTTGGCTATCTAGCGCAACGGCAAGCTATAAATTTAAAGGCGCGCTCGCACAGAGGCGCGTTAAATTTAAGCGCGATCTGTACCGCTTGCGATGCAAAAAAGGAGCCGGAAGCGCTTAAAATTTAAGTCGCCATCCAAGCGCGCTAGCCCAGTTTTTCGATCTGCGCGGCGATTATAGCGTTTATGTCCGCTACGATCTCCTCGACCGTGCGCTCGCCGTTTACGCTGTAAAATACGCCCGCGTCGCCGTAAAATTTACGGATATCCTCGATCGGCTCTGAAAATACCGCCATGCGGTTTTTAAAGACTTCCTCGTTATCGTCCGCTCCGCGAGCGCGTCCTAAAACACGCTCCTTGGCGACCTCCTCGCTAACGCATACCTCGATTACCGCGCTAAGATTTACATCATCGTCTCCTCGCAGCACCTCGTCTAGTTTGCTCATCTGCTCGACGCTTCTTGGATAGCCGTCGATGATGATGAAGTCTTTAGGTGAGCTTTTAATTGCGCTAACGATAGCATTTACGACGATATCAAGCGGCACGAGATTGCCTTTAGAGATGAAGCCGTCTATCTGCCTACCAAGAGCGCTGCCGCTTGCTACCTCGGCACGCAGCAGATCGCCTGTGGAGTAGTGCTCGATGCTTTGATTCATCTGAGCGATCATGCTCGCATCGGTCGTTTTGCCGCTGCCAGGAGCGCCAATGATTAGAAAAAGGCTTTTCATTTTTGCTCCTTCTTATGAAGCCTGAGACCTAGCTCGCGAAGCTGCTCGTCTGTAACGACGCTAGGGGCTTTGGTAAGCGGACACTGCGCGCGCTGCGTTTTAGGAAACGCGATAACCTCGCGGATACTGCTTGAGCCGGTAACCAGCATCATCAGCCTATCAAAGCCAATCGCGATACCTCCGTGCGGAGGCGCGCCGAAGCTTAGCGCGTCGAGCAGGAAGCCGAATTTCTCCCTCTGCTCCGCAGGCTCGATCTTAAGCAGCCTAAAGACCTTTTCTTGAATGTCCGCCTTGTGGATCCTGATGCTACCGCCGCCAAGCTCGATGCCGTTTAGCACGACGTCGTAGGCAATCGAGGTAATATCCTCTAAATCAGGCTCGTCGGGATTGTTCGGCATAGTGAAAGGATGGTGCATCGCGGAGTAGCTGCCGTCGTCGTTTTGCTCAAACATAGGGAAATTTACGACCCACAAAAACTCAAGCCTGTTCGGATCGATCAGACCAAGCTCGTTTGCGAGGAAAATTCTAAATCTGCCCATATAATCAAGCACGATTTTCTTTTTGCCCGCGCCGAAAAATACGACGTCGCCGACTTTAAGCTCGCAGCGTTTGATGAGTTCGTCCAGCTCGCTTTTTTCAAAGAATTTTACCAGCGGCCCCTTCAGCCCATCCTCTTTTACTTGGATAAACGCAAGGCCTTGCGCGCCGAATTTTTTAACGTATTCCTCAAAGCCTTGCATCTGCCGTTTGCTAAATTTTAGATCGCCGCCCTCGACTTTCAGAGCTTTTACGCGGTTGGCTTTACGATCCTTGGCTAAATTTGAAAAAATTTCGTTGCTCGATTTTTCAAAAATATCGGCTACGTCGATGAAAGGCATATCGTAGCGCAGATCGGGCTTGTCGCTGCCGTAAAGCTCCATCGCGTCTTTATACTCCATATGTCTAAAAGGAGTGACGATCTCGCGGCCGCAGGATTTGAAAATGTCCTTTAAAACCTCCTCAGCTACGTTCATTACGTCGTATTGGGTGTTGAAGCTCATCTCAATATCGATCTGCGTAAATTCCGGCTGGCGGTCGGCGCGGAGGTCTTCGTCGCGGAAGCAGCGCGCGATCTGGAAATATTTATCAAAGCCCGAGCACATCAAAAGCTGCTTGAAAAGCTGCGGACTTTGCGGAAGCGCGTAGAAGCTGCCCGGATAGACGCGGCTAGGCACCAGATAATCCCTAGCGCCCTCGGGCGTCGCGCGCGTTAAGATCGGCGTTTCGACCTCTACAAAGCCGAGCCTATCGAGCGCATTTCGCGCGGCGATCGCGGCCTTGGAGCGCATCTTAAATTTATCGAAGCTTCCATCGGCACGCAGATCCAAAAAGCGGTATTTCAGCTTCGTTTCCTCATTGACGCTTTTATCGCCGATTACGAAAGGAAGCGGTTTGCTTGGATTTTCGATCTGTAGGTCTTCTACCACGACTTCGATGTCGCCGGTTTTTAAATTTGGATTTTCCAGCCCTTCGCCGCGAGCTCGGACCTTGCCGACGGCTTTTAGGACAAATTCGTTTCGTACTTCGTTTGCAATTTCATACGCTTTTTTGCTATCTTTGGGATCGCACACGAGCTGAAGCAAGCCGCTTCGGTCGCGCAAATCTATGAAAATAACGCCGCCGTGGTCGCGGTAGGAATTTACCCAGCCGCATACGGTTACATTTTTGCCGATGTCCTTTTTACTCAAATCCGTGCAGTAATGACTTCGCAAAATTACTCCTTTTTAATAAAATTTCAAGAGCCGATTATAGTTAAATTTTGCTTTTACAAAGCTAATTTTTTATAAAATAGCGCCCGAAAGTAGAAAAATGGAAAGCAAAAATAAAATCCACGAAAATTTAAAATTTGCAGGGCTAATAGCCAAAAAATCGGAGGAAATTCGCCCCGTCGCGGAGCAAATTTGTGAAATTTTAAAAGCGCAAGGTATCGAACTTTTGATGCAGCAAGATAGCGCCGAATTTTTAGGCTTCAAGCCGCATACACTCGCCGAAATTTTAAAAAAGACCAATTTTTTAATCAGCCTCGGCGGCGATGGCACGCTCATCGGACTTGCGAGGCTGCTAAGCGACAAAAACGCCTTTATTTTGGGTATCAACGCGGGCACTTTGGGCTTCTTAACGGATGTGCAGCCGAGCGAATTCGCAAAATTTTTAAAGGAATTTTTGCGCGGCGAATATGAGATCGAGCGCCCGTTTTTACTCGAAGTGATACTGGAAAACGGCAGCGGCAAAATCATCCGCAAGACCGCATTTAACGACGTCGTAATCACTCGCAGCCATATCTCTTCAATGGCAAAGATCGACGCCTTTTTAAACAGAAAATATTTCAACACCTACTACGGCGACGGCGTGATCGTAAGCTCCGCCGTGGGCTCGACCGCGTATAATATGAGCGCCAACGGCCCGATCGTCTATCCTCTATGCGACGTGTTTTGCGTCACGCCGATCTGCTCGCACAGCCTGACGCAGCGGCCTTTGATCCTTCCCAAAGAATATCTCGTAAGCTTCAAAAACGCCGGAAGCTCAGAAGTTGGCGTCGTCATCGATGGACAAGACGTTTTTGATATGGCGGAATTTAGCAGCGTGAGCGCTAAAATTTCACACGCCAAAGCAAATTTAATAAAACGCAAGAGCTACGATTATTTCGACGTTTTAAAAGCCAAACTCAGATGGGGACACGGCGGATGCTAGAGCGGGTCTATATCAAAAATAATCTAAGCTTCGGCGAAGTTGATCTGCGCTTCGGCGCGGGGCTGAATGTATTTACGGGCAGCAGCGGCGCGGGCAAATCGATACTGATGAACGCGATTTTGGCGGTCTTTGCTCTAAAAGACAGCGACGCGGGGCTCATCGAAGCCGATGTGAATAGTGAATTTGAGATGGACGAGTTCGGCCTACAAAACGAGACGCCGAATAACTTCAGGCTCGTAAAAGACCGCTCCGTGCGCTATTTCATCAACTCTCAATCGGTCTCGAAAAAAAATCTAAATTTAATCGTCGGCGGCTACGTAAAATTTTTAGGCTCCAAAGACAGCGGCGAGATAAACAGCGCAAATTTACTCGCGCTGCTGGATGCGTGCGCCTGCAAAAAAAGCGCCGCGCACGGGCAAAATTTGGCCAAATTTAAAGAAGCTTTCGAGCAATTTATCGCCGTGCAAAAACAGATCGCGCTGATAAATGAGCAGGAGCGCAAGATCGAGGAGCTTAAAGAATTCGCTCGCTTCGAGATTGAAAAGATCGAGCGCGTATCGCCTAAAATCGGCGAATACGACGAGCTTTTGCAGATCAAAAAGAGGCTCAGCAAAAAAGATAAGATCGAGGAGCTTTGGGCGCAGGCGGAGCAAATTTTCGCTTTCGAACGCAGCGCGACCGAGGCGCTGAAGCTCAGCGGCTTTGAGAGCGATTTTTTCGAAGAAGCGATGAACGAGCTGCGACTAAAGCGCGAGAGCCTAAATTTAGACGAGCTAGAAAACATCGACATAGAGCAAATTTTAGATCGCATCGAGGCTCTTAGCGCGCTAAATAGGCGCTACGGAAGCGTCGAAGAGGCGCTAGCTACGCTTGAAGCGCGCAAGAAAGAGCTTGCGCATTATGAGCAGATCGGCTTTGAAAAATCAAAGCTGCAAAGCGAGTTTGAAATTTTAAAAAAGCAAACGGATGAGCTTGCTGGCGCGATCAGTGCAGCCAGAAAGAGCAAAAAGGACGCCCTTGAGCAGCTCATAAATTCCTATCTTAGCGAGCTTTATATGAACGGCGTGGGGCTTGAGTTTAAAGAAGCAGAGCTAAACGAGCGCGGACGTGACGAGATCGGCACGAGTATCGATAAAACCGATTTTAAAAGCCTTAGCTCGGGTGAGACGAACCGCCTGCGCCTCGCGTTTATCGCCGCGAGCCTGGATCTTACGAACGAGGGCGGCGGAATTTTGATATTAGATGAGATCGATTCAAATTTAAGCGGCAAAGAGGCAATGAGTATCGCAAACGTGCTAGTAAAAATTTCAAAATTTTATCAAATTTTTGCGATCTCGCACCAGCCGCAGCTTAGCTCCAAGGCCGCGGCGCATTTTTTGGTAAGCAAAGAGGGCGGCTCCTCGTCGGTGAGGCTGCTGGGCGAAGAGGAGAAGATCACCGAGCTTGCCAGGATGATAAGCGGCAAGACGATCACCGCCGAAGCCCTAGAATTCGCTAAAAAACTAAGGCTCGGTTAAAAGAATTTTAAGTTTAAGTTTAAATCTGAAATTTTTCGCTACAATACCGCGTTTAATTTTAGTTTAAGCGTGATTTTGCAAAAAATCGTAGAATCCGCTTCGAGAAATTTTATTAAGTGAGTTTTATGATTATAGATACACATTGCCATTTAGACGATGCCAGCTTCGATGCCGATCTTGACGCGGTTTTAGACCGCGCGCAGAGTGCAGGCGTGCGAAGCATCATAATACCCGGCGCAGATATAGCCGATCTTGACAAAGCCTGCGATATAGCGCATTCGCACACGAATGTGTATTTTGCCGCAGGCGTGCACCCATACGAGATAAAATCCATAGATATGGAGGTACTGGAACGGTACGCGGACGATCCAAAGTGCGTGGGCATCGGCGAATGCGGGCTTGACTACTTTAGACTGAAGCAGAGCCCCGAAGCCAAATCCGCCGAAATCTCCTCTCAAAAACAAGCCTTCATATCACAAATCGACCTAGCAATAAAACTCCAAAAACCACTCATAATCCATATCCGCGATGCCAACGAAGATAGCTTTCAAATTTTAAAAAAGCGAGCGGGTGAGCTTTGCGGCGGAGTTTTGCACTGCTTCAACGCTAGCAAGCTTTTGCTAAGTCTCGCAGATAGCGGGTTTTACTTCGGCATCGGAGGAGTTTTGACATTTAAAAACGCCAAAAGCTTGGCAGAAATTTTACCTCAAATTCCGCTAGAGCGATTATTAATAGAAACGGACGCGCCATATCTCACGCCGCATCCTCATCGCGGCGAGCGCAACGAGCCGGCATACACGAGGCTGGTGGTAGAAAAAATAGCCGAAATTTTAAATTTAAGTGTAGATGAAATCGAAGATATAACCAGCCAAAACGCCTGTAGGCTTTTTGGCGATCAGATCAAAGGAGAATAATGAAAGCCTTGAAATTCATATTTTTAGCACTACTTTTAGTAGCTGAAGGGTTTGCAAGTCAGCCGAATTTGATGCGCGCAAACCACGACTATATTTTAAATCAATTCGGTATCGAGAATAACGAATCGAGTCAAAACGTAGTCGCGGGTATCTTTCGCGCGATCGACGCAGGCGACCGCAGGCAGTTTAAACACATAGTCACCAGCCAATCGCATAACGCGTATCTGGTAAAAACCGAAATCGACAATATCGAGGCGCCGGAGTTTCTGCTCTATCTCGCGATGGTCGAATCGCATCTTAAAAATACCGTAACTTCTGGCGCAAGCGCGGGCGGTATGTGGCAGCTGATGCCCACGACGGCAAAAAATTTCGGCCTTAGAGTCGATAATGCCGTAGACGAGCGCCGCGATCCGGCAGCCTCGACGGATGCGGCGTTTTCATACATCTTGCACCTAAAGCAAAATTTCGGCAAATGGTATCTAGCGCTTATGGCGTATAACTGCGGCGAGCAGAGACTTAGAAACGCCATTAACGCCACCGGAAGCGACGATTTGGGTCGCCTTTTAAAGAGCAAAGCGCTCCCTACGGAGACTAAAAATTTCATCAAACGCATCATCAAATACGCCTATATCGCGCAAAACGAGAATATGCGTAAAATTTTACTCTTCGAAAACGAGCCGTGGGGACTAAAGCGTATCGCCGTAGCTCCAGGCACGAAGCTAAGCGCCGTCGCCAAGCAGATCGGAATTTCGCCGTCGCAGATGCAGGATTACAACGCGCACATTAAAAACGGCATCTCTCCGCTTAACGGCAAGTACTTTTTCTACATCCCGCAGAGCAAATACGCCGAGTTTGTCGTAAATCAAGGCATCTTGCAAGCCTATGAGCCGCGCCTAAAAAATCGCAAAGGCAAAGCCAAGGGCGCACTTGCCGGCTTAACGGACGAGCTTAGCGCGAAAAATAAAAAGGTAGTGGCTTTAAATAATATAAAATTTAACAAATAGATCGGAGCGTAGGTGTCGTATCGAAAAATAGCCCTTCTTAGCGTGTTTTTTGCGCTGATCTTCGCCGGCTGCTCGTTTCGTACCACACCGTCATCCAGATCTACGGGCGGCGCCAAGATCGGCAAAAACTCCCCCGCCACCATGCGGCCCTATAAGATCAACGGCAAAACCTACTACCCCGAGCAAGTAAGCGTCGGCGATACCCAGATCGGTATCGCCAGCTGGTACGGGCCGAATTTTCACGGCAAATACACCTCAAACGGCGAAATTTACGATATGAACGGAATGACCGCCGCACATAAAACCTACCCGATGAATACTATGGTAAAGGTCGTTAATCGCGATACCGGCGCCACCGTAACCGTGCGTATCAACGACCGCGGTCCATTCGTGGACGGACGCGTCATCGATCTTAGCAAAACGGCGGCCAATCTAGTGGGCGTTTTTGCCAGGGGTACGGCGCCGGTAAAGCTCGAAGTAGTGGGCTTTTACGGACATACCATCGCCAAAGGCTCGCCGAAAGCAACCATCGTCGGCGGAAATTTTATGGTGCAAATCGGCGCGTTTAGAAACAGAAGCGGGGCGCAAATTTACCAACTCGACTACCACAACACCTCGGGCTATCCGGCTATAATCAAAGAGTTTGTTTTCGAAGGCGCTCCGATCTACCGCGTCTTTTTAAGCGGATTTAAGAGCGAGGACGAGGCGAGAGATTTCGCGCACGGCGGTAAATTTAGCGGCGCATTTATCGTAAGAGAGTAGCTCTTTAAATTTGGAAATTCTACGGCTAAATTTGATCCGTATTTTAAATAAGAATTGCGATTGATTTAGCCTACTTTAAATTTCGACTCCTCATGCCAGGTTCGAAATAATACTACGCAAATATAAAGTAGATCGCTGCGGTGAAAGATTTATAGAATTTCAAGCATCTGTAGAGCCGTATGACGTGAAAAGAATGCGTATAAATGAAGCTGAAAATTTCAAAATTTAAAGCTAAAATTTTAAAAATTTTACGAGCAAGCAAATTTATACCGTTTTAAATTTGCCTACCATCGCTTGATTTTTTCTAAATCCTTGCACATTTGCGTGTCGCCACCCTCGCAACCTAGCTTTAAATATCGCCTCAAATATAAAATTTGCTCTTTCTCCTCTTTGCTCATATCAAGCACCCATTTGCACGCCTCCTTTATATTGCCCCTGTCGCAAGCCTTTTTACAAAAATTTTTGCCTTCATTTTTATCTACTTTAGCCCACAACAGTAGTCCGTAAGCGTAGCACGAAGGGTAATGCTCTCCGTTGCAGCCGATTTCATAAAATTTCATAACCTCATTTATATTCTCATTCTCTCTGTTTAACGATGTGGCAAAGTGCCCGCATCCTGCGGGATTTCCTGCATCGCAGGATTTTTTAAAATACTCTTTTGCCACAAGCTCATCCTTTTTTACGCCCTCGCCGTAAAAATATAAATGCCCGTAATCGTCGCAAAATTTCGCGTCCAGCTCGCAAGCTCTTTCATAATATGTCTTGATTTTCGCGTGTTTTTCATCCAAAGAAGTAAGCGAATACGCTTGTCCCATAAAAATGCAACCTTTGGCATATCCCAAACTGCATGATTTTTCAAAAAATTCCAATGCCAAATCGTCGTTTTTTCGTGTGCAAAATCTATTATTTAGAATTAAAGCCGCCAAATAGCATGCTTTGCCGTCGCCGCTACTGCATTTCTTAAAATTTAAATCGTAAGTATCGCATGCAGGCGCCGCTAGAGAATAAATTTCGCTTACGCTCTCAGCCTTTAAAAACAGAACCGACGCGAGTATAAACAATAGTGCTTTCATTTTAATCTTTACGAATGATATAAATTTAAATTTAGATCGGCAGGCGACGTAAATTTTATCTTTTTACTAGCGGCTACGCTTTAGTTGCGCTCTGCCGCGACCGGCATCATTAAGATCAAAGACGCCAAATTGCAGGATAAAATTCTTTCATTATCGCTCTTTACTCCTCTTTGGATTTGCCATCTTTTACTCCTTGGTTGAATTTTCATTTTCATGGTATTCTTGATAAATTTTCCCGTATGCCTTTCTAGCGCATTTTACAGGATCGCGATCTTTACTGCCGCGCAAACAGCCGTCTAGAGCTTCTCTTAGTTCGCAAGATTTTAACTTAAGTAGTTTTTTCTCATCGGTAAATCTTTCGCAAGCTATAACATAGCTACTAAAAGCCCTTTCAATATTACCTCTTCTCATAATGTCAAATATTCCCAGATTGTAGCAGGACTCGGCGATGCCTGCCTTGCAAGATTTATCTAATGGTGCGACCGAGGCTTCACGCATACCCAGTTCAAAGCCCATAATATAACCCACATCGGCACATCCGATCATATCTCCACTATCGCATTTTTCGGATAAAATTTTTATTAGCCTAGTGCACGAGCTATATTTGCCGTTTCCTTTATCGCATTCATTATAAAGATTTTCCTCTTCAGCCGTAGGCTTGCCAGCCATTGCGACAGAAACTAAAAATATCATAGAATAAAATATAAAGCCTAGCCTTGTCATTTCAACTCCCCATATAGTTTATTATAAATTTCTTTCATTTTTCCTCTTGGGTTGCACTCTTTGTCTTCCATACAAATTTTTTTTAAGTTCATCGTAAAATCCGCAATACTCATGTGCAGATTCCGAATCCATACTACATATTTTTTTAAAGCTCTTTAAAACCCTATCCGTATTTCCGGTGAAATACAGATCTTCCCAATTAAGGCATAAGCAACTCGTCATTAAATTTGCATCGCAACTTTTAACAAGATAATTTATAGCTTTTTCGTCTCTATTTAATGTCAATAAAAGAAGTGCATTTAATTCACAACTTAAATAACGCCTATCATCGTCGCACTCTTTAGATAAAATTTCAACGAGTTTATTGCACGAACCGTATTTTCCGTCACCGTAATCGCAGGATTTAAAAAGCGTCCTTTGCTCTTCGTTATTAAAATCCTCTAACTTTATCAAGCTTGTCAAATGCGATTTTGCTGCAGTAGGAATCGCCGCAAATGCCACTATAAACGCAAATAACGAAATTTTAAGATAGAATTTTTTCATTATCGCTCCTTGTTTTAAGCGGCGATTATATTTAAAAATTTTTAGCTGGCTCTTAAATTTAAAGGGTGCGGCGGCGCGATAAGTGCGCCGTAATCCCACCCGCCTGCGCTTAGATGAAATTTTAAATTTTAGCCGCTGTCGCGCAAGCCTCGCGCACGCAAATTCCTCAATCCGCCGCTAAATTTTACTCGCAACGGGTCTAAATCGCGCCGCATTTCGCGTAGGATAAAATTTTATAAATTCAAAACCTGAGGCGCTGTTTATTGCGCATCTGCTACGCTATTCGTTTTGTGCCGCCTATTTTTTTGCCGCTAGTTTCGCTACTGTTTCGCATCTACCGAACTGCCCGTTTTGATGCACGCCGTACGCCGTACGCTACGCACGAAGGCTCCATAATCCGCCGTAAAATTTCGCTCGCAACGGGTCTAAGTTGCGCGGGAATAATCTGCCGCCCTACTTCCCGTCTAAATTTAAAATTTCACTCGAAATTTCATCTATCGTCGCGTTGAAATCCTGCGCCAACGCGCGCTTTAGCTCCTCTTTCGCCACCATCATATCGCGCACGATCGCGGCTTCAAACTCCTCTCGGTTCAGCGCCTCGTCGCCCTTGGCAAACGCAAAATCCAGCCCGAACCACGTAACCACGGCAAACGCAGGCACGCACACTACCGCGCCCGGGCCGCATACGAGCCCCGCGCTACCGCTAGTCGCGCTGGCACCCGCCTTGGCAAGGGTTTTCGCGCCCGTCTTGGCCGCAGTTTTAGCGAGGCTCTTACTTATCAGTTTTGCGCCTAGCACGCCGCCCAGCGCCCCAAGCCCCGTTCCGCTCGCGCGATACGCCTTACTTTTTAGGCTGAAGCTCTGCGTGACGTTGAGATCAACTTTCGCGCCGTATTTTTTGAGCGTAAAATTTAGCGAGTTCTCATAATTTTTGACGTTTGCCGCAGCGATTTTAGCGATGTTCTCGCCAAAATCTTTCGGGAAGCTTTCGCTTACGAAGAGCGCAAATTTCTCATTCAGATACGCCCCCGCGTCATCGTCCCACACGCCGTGCCACAGCACTAGATAATCGCTCAGAAACGAGTAATTGAAATCCGCCATTTTCTGCGCGCTAAGCCTCGCGCCCTCGTCGTAAACGGCGTCGATGTAGCTATTCAGCGCGGACGCGGCGTTTGCTTCCGCGGCGAAGCGCGTGGCGTTTAGCTCGCCTCTTAGAACGTCCGCCTCGCGCGCGCTTAAGATCAGCCGCTCGCCGCTTTGCAGCACGATCTGCACGCTCGTCTCGACCGCGCTTTTAGGATGCACACTCTCCGAGCCGCCGCCTGCCGCGCGCGTCTGCGCGGCGCAGATCAAACACAGCGTGACGTAGGCAAGCGCGAATATCGTGCCGCTAAAGCGCCCTATTTTGGGCGCGGCTGCGGCTCGCGGCATAAAAAGCACGAAGGCGCAAAGATGCAAAATCGCGCAGTAAAAGAGGAAATCACCCGCGCAGATCAGAAACAAAAGAGCGATTTTTAGCGAGCTAGGGCTCTGCGACAGCGCCAGCTCAAACAGCGCGTTTTTGTAAAATTTCAAAGCGTAAATTTCATTTAACAGGGCGGATCTGAAGTGCGCTTGCGGCGCGGTAGATTTTAAAATTTCAAAAATTTCAGGGATTGATGCGGAGCTTGTCGCGGAATTTTTAGCGGAACTGTCGGCGGCCATGCTCGGTGCGGCGGGACTTGGAGCTAAATTTAAATTTTGCGCTGCGGCGGAGCTTGCCGTAGAATTTTTAGCGTTGATTTGCAGCGCAGCGGCGGTATTTGCCTTATAATTTGCAGCCGAGACCTGCGCCGTCCTGACGGAGCTCGCTTTAAAATTTGCGGCCGAAGCAGCGAGCTTTTTAACGGCGTCCGACGCGGACTTGATAACATTGTCCGCCTCGGAATTTCGCACAACTATGGCGGCGTTGTTCGCAGCGGAATTTTTAGCGGATTTGGCGGCATTATCTGTTGCTAAATTTCCGACGGGCGCGGAAGCGTCGTTTGTCGCGAAATTTCCCATGGATGTGGCGGTGCGGGCGGGCGAAGTAAAATTTATCGCGGAATTTTGAGAGTGCATGTCTAAATCCGCAGCATCCGCAAGCCGCAAATAGGCTAAATTTATGGCAAAATTTACCGCTACGGCAAGCACGGCGAGTAGCAAAATGCTAAGTTTGAGCGATAAAATTCTAGGATTTTTAATCTCTTTTAGACTGAGCTTCAGCACCGCTAGGCGCATCAGAGCAAGAGCTGCAGGCAGCGCCGCGAGCGTCACGAATAACTCCGCGCCGCGCAGATCTGCTAGGCCTAGCGCCAAAGTGGCGCTTAAGAGGATCGCGCCCGCGCAGGCCAAAACCCCGCTTATCAGCCTGCCTCTAAAAATTTTAATCAAAGTTCCGCCGCTGCGAAATAGAGCCGCGTTGGCGCGCTGCTTCGCCTCGTAAAAAAAGCTAAATAGCACCCGAAATAGCGCATAAGCCCAAAACGCCGCTAGCGCGCAAAAGCCCGCGTCGCCCAAATCCTGCGCGTAAAGCGCGAAGCAAAAAACGCTAACGATCAACGCTAGCCTAAGCGCTATTTCACAGATCCAGCGGCGCGTCGTCGTCATCGAGCCTGTTTGCCTCATTGATCTTTGGAATGCCCATCTCTTCGATATTTAGAGGCGGTGCGGGTTTAAATTTCGCCTCGTCCTCTTGCCGCTCCTGCATCTCAAAAGGCGGCTCATCGCCCTTACCGCTTTCAAAATACGTAGCATCCTCTTGCCGTGCGTTATTTGCACCTTGCTGCGCGCCTTTTGTACCCCGCGATGTGCCTTTTACGCCTTGCAGAGTGCCCGCTAAATTTTTATGCGCGCCCTCTGTTTGAGGCGCGACGACGCCCGCTCTCGTATCATCTAAATTTTGCCCCTTAAATTCTTGCTTTTGCGGTGCGTTCTGTGCCGCACGACGCACCTCTGCTAAGCCCTGCTCTGCGCTAAGCTTAAACTCGCCGTCTATCTCCTCGCCGTCCTGCCCGCTGCTTTGGCCGAAGCTAGGCATCTCGTCAAAATCGATATTTACTCCGGGGTTTCGAGCGCTAGCGGAGCTTGTATTTAAATTTACGCCGCTATTTTGCGCTTCGTTAAAATTTTGAGCTTCATTAAAATTCTGCGTTAAATTCTGCTGCAAATTCTGCGCCGTATCGAGGCGCGGCGCAGCAGGCTCCTCAAAGCCCTGATCTTGCAGCTGCGAAACGTAGTCGAGATTGTCGTTTTCATTAAAGATCGCGCTCTCGCTTGGTTCGCCGCCGAAGCTCGTATCGACAAAACGGGTAAATCTGCCCTGAAAGCCCACCTCGATCGTCCTGCCCGCCTCTCCAGAGCGGTTTTTGCCGACGATAATTTCGGCTTTTTCCTGATAGTCGTTACGCCTAAACACGGGCTCGCCCGCATCCTTGCCCTCGGCCTCCAGCCGCGAAATGCGCTCGCGCTCCATCTGCTCTTTATAAACCTCGTCGCGATAGACGAAAAGTATGATGTCGGCATCCTGCTCGATCGCGCCGCTTTCGCGCAGATCGCTTAGCATCGGGCGTTTGTTCGAGCGCGCCTCGAGCGAGCGGTTTAGCTGCGATAGCGCGATGATCGGGATGTTTAGCTCGCGCGCTAAGAGCTTGAGCCCGCGCGAAATTTCGGCGATTTGCAGGTGGCGCTCGGAGTAGTTGCTCGTGCTCGTCATAAGTCCAATGTAATCGATCACGCAAAGCTCGATGTTAGCGTCCGCGGATTTAAGTTTGCGCAGCTGGGTGCGGACCTGGTGGATGTTTACATAGCCGCTGTCATAGACGAAAAGCGGCATATTCAGCACCGCGTCGCAAGCGTCGTTAAAACGCGTCCAGTCGTCGTCGCTGAGCTTGGCGCTCATTATGTCGCTTAGCGGGATCGAGCTAAGCGCGCTTAGTATGCGATACATCAGCTGCACGGAGGGCATCTCGAGCGAGAAAAATACGACGCCTTTGCCGCTTTGCAGCGTTTTCATCATCAAATTTAGCGCAAAGGCGGTCTTACCCATGCCGGGGCGAGCGGCGATTATGATGAGCTCGCCAGGCTTCAGCCCCTTCGTGCAGTCGTTTAGGAAGCGAAAGCCGGTATCCAGCCCCACGAGCTCCGAGCCTGCGAGCGCCTTTTGGCGCTTCAGTTCCTCTACCACGTCGGCGATAATCTCGTGCGATTTTTTGATGCCGCCGTGGCGTTCCTCGTCGATTAGCTCGTAAATTTTGGAGCTGATTTTATCGGCGGTATCTTTGCTGCGCACGGCTTCGTTTACCATCGAAGGGATCTCGTGCGCGACCTTGATTAGCGAGCGCTTGATCGATTTTTCGCGCAGCTCGAGTGCGTATTTTGGGGCATCGACCACGCCGCTGGTGGCTACGACCTCGGTAAATGCGCCATCGTCGTAGCGCTCGGCTAGCCATTTTTTAACAAAGCTCGGTGCTATCGGCTCATTGTGCGATGAGCATTTGACGATCGCCTCGTAGATATCGGCATGCGGCTTGTAGAAAAAATCGCCGACCGAGATTATCTCGCTCAGCTCGCCGTATGCGTCCTCGTTTTGCAAAAGCGAGCTTAAGATCGCGCGCTCCATATCCAGATCGTATAAATTTGCAGGCACATTCTGCTTCGTTGCCATCGCTTCCCCCGTCGTTTTGCGCGCTTTTGCGCGTCTAAATTTTAAGCTCTATAAAATCGTAAATTTTAATCCGCAGCTCAGTCCAGCACTTTTGAAAACCGATGCGGCTTTGAACGCTCACCGCAGTCTTGGAACTATCGCGGCTTTGAAAGCTTAGTGCTTGAAAGCCTGCGAAGCTCGGGGCCTTGCAACCCAAAATCTCGCTAGATCAAACAGCTTGCGATCTTGAAAGCTCGCGCGATTTTGAAACTTAACGCTTCCAAAAGCTACGCGATTTTAAGCCGTTACTCTTATGCCGCACACACACCGCGGCGATTTAAGACTGCGTCCAAAGGCAGCCGCGACGGATTTAAAATTTTGAAATTTCATAGAGCTTGAAATTTCGCTAGGGCTTAGAATTTTTTAAAATTTTAAGCCGACCTATTAAAATTTAGCGCTACAAGCTCGGGCATTAAATTTTGCGCCCGAGCTGCGGCGAGCAAACCTTTCTAAATTTAAACCAAAACGTCGCGATTTGAAATTTTTCAAACGCCTTAAACAATGAGCCAAATGCCGTGGCATTTAAATTTAACGCTCGCCCTCTGTTTCGCAAACGGTGCGTCCGTCGCAATAAATCGCGCTAAATTTAACGCGGCTCGACTCCTGCGCCGTGCTTTGAAATTTTACGCCGCAAATTTGGCGCCGAATCGCGAAGCTCAAATTTTAAAATAAAATTTTACGGCGAATTGCAAAGTTAAAATTTCAAACCCAAAATTTAAAAACAAAATTCCAGAGTTAAAATTTAAATCCAAAATTCCAAGCCGCACTCCCAAAGGCTCAAATTTAAAAGCGCCGCTTTAAAGACGAAATTTTAAAATTTTACGCCAAAACGCGCTGTACCGACAAACCTAAACGAGCTGCGATGAGCCAGGCGCGCCAAAATTCAGAGCCGAGCCGCCCAAGCTACGAATCATAGCGACATTTAAGCCGCTAAGCGCCCCGCAGCTCTCACGCTCCTTCGCGAACCCGCACCTCGTCCTCGACCTCTTGCAAAAACCGCTCCACGAGCTTGCTCTCCTCGAGTTTGGCGACCACTTCGCCGTGGCGCATCACGATGCCGCGCCCGTTGCCGAACGCGATCGCCACATCCGCGCCCTTCGCCTCGCCGATCGCATTTACGACGCATCCCATGACGCTGATATTTAGCGGCGTTTTGATATGCGCGGTTTTTTCTTCGACGATTTTGATCGCGCTTAGCAGATCGCTTTGCAAACGCCCGCAGGTAGGGCACGAAATGATATTGACGCCGCTTTTCTGCACGCCCGCGTCCTGCAGGATCGCGCGCGCGACGCGGATCTCCTCCTCAAGCTCGCCGGTAATGCTCACGCGCATCGTATCGCCGATCCCCTCCATCAGAAGCGCGCCCAGCGCGATCGCGCTCTTGATGCTTGCGTGAAATTTCGTCCCCGCCTCGGTCACGCCTAGATGAAAAGGATACTCGCATAGCGGGCGCAGCGCGCGATACGCAGCCACCGTGCTCGGCGCGTCCGAAGTCTTAAGCGAGATCGCGATATCGCTAAAGTCCTCATCCTCAAGCAACGCGGCGTTATACAGCGCGCTTTGCACCATCGCCTCCACGCTGCGGCCGTACTTTTGCTCAAACTGCTCCTCGAGTGAGCCCAAATTTACGCCGATGCGGATAGGCAGGCTGCGAGCTTTGCACGCGCGCACGACCTCTTTGATGCGGTCCTTGCCGCCGATATTGCCCGGATTTATGCGGATAGCGTCGACAAACTCCGCGACCTGCAGCGCCAAGCGAAAATTAAAATGGATGTCCGCTACGATGGGAAGCGGCGAGCTTTTTTTGATCCGCGCGAGCGCGTCCGCGTCCTGCTTATCGAGCACGGCACAGCGCACGATGTCGCAGCCAGCGAAATACAGGCGGTTAATCTGCTCTAGCGTGCGCTCTACGTCCTTGGTCTTAGAAAAGCTCATCGACTGCACGGAGATGGGCGCGCCGCCGCCGATCGCTACGGAGCCCACTTTGATCTGCTTGGTCTTGTATCTTTGCATCTTTTTCCTTTGAGCGGATATTTTAGCAAAATATCGCTTGCATTATCTTTGCGAAGCGCAAATTTTATAAATTTAGCAGGCGAGCGCAAGCGGCGCCGAACGCTTTTAATCCGCGCGCTTGAAAATTTCATTTGCTAAATTTTAGCGGTAGATCTTTCAGAGCGAAGCGAGCACGGCGCGATCAATATTTGCTAAATTTAAGAGCGCTCGGAGTGTTTGCTTAAATAAAATTCTGCCACAGAGTAAACGGGCGGAGTGCGAGATCAAACCGATACGGGCGCGGAAATTTTCAGCCGAATTTTACATAAATTTTCATAGCCGCAAGCGTCGAGCTTATGCCCGCGGAGTACTTAATCTCTAAATTTTGCTAGCAACTAGTTTTGATCTATTTTGTACAGCGTGCGAGGCTCGATTTTAAATTTACGCCGCACGTGCCGCTCGCAGGCCAAATTTTACGTGGAGCTAGCGCAATAATAAAATTTAACTTCTTAGGAGCCGATAAATTTCCAGCCTTCAGACCAAGTGCGGCGGGATTAGTGCCTAAATTCCACGTCGAGCTTGATCGTATCCATCTTATTTTGCAGGATGTCCAGCGCCGATTCGTTCCGACTTTTGCCTCCGCCTACGCCGTCCTTCTGCTGCCATTTGTACCTAGGAGCGTCCGAGCCGAACTCGGGCGAGAACGAAAAGCCCTTGCCTGGATGCCGCGCCTGCTCAGTGCCCGCGCTAGAGGGAGCGGGATCGCTTAGCTTCCAAGTACCGTCCTCGTAATACGCCCTCTCGCTTACCTCCAGCCTAAGCGGCGGCAAAGCGCGCCCGTCGCCTTTTTGTGCGGATCTGAACGGAACGTTTTTTGCGGGATTTTTTACAGCCGATTTTTTTGATCGTGCGGCGGAATTTTTTGCTTTTAAATTTTTTACTTTCGAGCTTTTCAGGGCGGATTTTTCGATTTTAGAGCTTTTTAAATTTGAAATTTCGATCGTGGAATTTTTACTCGCATATTTTTTGGTTTTCACATCCTCTTGCATCGCGATTTGGGATTTGTGATTTTGCGGCGCGACGATTTGATGCTCAGCGCTTTGAGCGGATAGCTCCGTAAAGCCTGCTAGAGCGAGCGCGAGTATAAAAATACGGGTAAAATTTTTCATCGTCTTCCTTCTTTTGGAATGAAATTTAGCAGAGCTTAGATTAAGCGGCGTTAAATTTAAGCACGGGAGTTAAAATTTCGCGCCGTAAATTTAAAATGATAGATTTTGAAATTAATGAAAAGGTCGTATAAAGCATCATAAAAACTCGCGACAAGCTGCGCAAAAGACGAAGCGCCGTAAAATTTATAACGCGGCGAGGTGCCGTAAAGATTTCACGGCACCCCACGGGACGCCGCAAAATCTCGCAGCACCGCCGCAATGCGTATGGGAGCGCCGAATGACGCCCCCACGGGACTACATCATTCCGCCCATACCGCCCATTCCGCCCATATCAGGCATTGGAGGCATTGCAGGTTTCTCCTCTTTGATTTCGCTTACGGTTGCTTCGGTCGTTAGAAGCAGGCTTGCGACGGAGACCGCGTTTTGAAGCGCGATGCGCTCGACCTTCACAGGATCGATGATGCCTGCGTCAAACATATTGACGTACTCGCCGTTTGCAGCGTTGAAGCCGAATTTTTTGTCTTTATTCTGCTCGACGGCATTTGCTACGACGCCCGCGTCAAATCCCGCATTCTCGGCGATCTGGCGAAGCGGAGCGAAAAGCGCGCGTTTGACGATGTCCGCGCCGATAAGCTCGTCGCCGCTTAGAGCTAGCTTTACGCTAAGTCCCGCTCTGATCAGCGCAGCGCCGCCGCCGATTACGATACCCTCGTCTACGGCTGCTTTAGTTGCGTTTAGAGCATCGTCCACGCGGTCTTTTTTCTCTTTCATCTCGGTTTCAGTCGCAGCGCCCACCTTTATAACCGCAACGCCGCCGCTAAGCTTAGCCATGCGCTCTTGAAGCTTCTCTTTGTCGTAATCGCTCGTAGTCTCGGCGATTTGAGCTTTGATCTGCGAAACGCGCGCGTCGATATCTTTTTTCTTGCCCGCACCGCCTACGATTGTGGTGTTGTCTTTGTCGATCACGATGCGCTCAGCCTGTCCGAGATCAGCCATAGAAGCGCTTTCTAGCGTTCTACCAAGCTCCTCGCTGATGACGGTGCCGCCCGTTAAAATCGCGATATCTTCAAGCATCGCCTTTCTGCGATCGCCAAATCCAGGGGCCTTGACCGCGGAGATGTTTAGCACGCCGCGAAGTTTATTTACGACCAAAGTCGCAAGCGCCTCGCCCTCGATATCCTCAGCGATGATTAGAAGCGGCTTGCCGCTTTTTTGAACCTGCTCCAAAACCGGAAGCAGATCTTTTAAATTTGTAATTTTTTTATCGAATAGCAAAACTAGCGGCGAGCCGAGCTCGACTAGCATTTTTTCTGCATTTGTGATGAAATACGGGCTTAGGTAGCCGCGGTCAAACTGCATTCCCTCGACGACGGTTAGCTCGTCGTTGATCGACTTTGCCTCTTCTACGGTGATGACGCCGTCTTTGCCGACCTTCTCCATCGCATCCGCGATCAGATCGCCGACGGAGCTATCGTTGTTCGCAGAGATCGTAGCGACCTGAGCGATCTCTTTTTTACCGCTTACTTTTTTAGATGATTTTTTTAGCTCTTCGATGATCGCGGCACTAAATTTATCCATACCGCGCTTAACCTCGATCGGATTTGCGCCCGCAGTTACGTTACGTAGGCCCTCTTTAAAGATCGCGTGAGCTAGCACGGTTGCCGTAGTAGTGCCGTCGCCCGCTTGATCATTGGTTTTGCTCGCTACCTCGCGCACCAAAGAAGCGCCCATGTTTTCGAGCGTATCTTTTAGCTCGATCTCTTTAGCGACGGTTACGCCGTCTTTTGTGATTGCAGGAGCGCCGAAGCTTTTTTGAAGCAATACGTTGCGACCGCGAGGTCCCATAGTAACTTTTACCGCATCGTTTAGCTTTCTAACGCCAGCGTAGAGCCTGTTTCTTGCGTCGTCTGAAAAAATAATCTCTTTTGCCATTTTCAATCCTTTTTATTTAATTATGCCTAAAACGTCTTCTAAATTTAAGATAAGAAATTTCTTATCGTCTAAGCTGATCTCGCTGCCTGCGTATTTTGCAAACGCCACGGTATCGCCCTTTTTCACGCCCTCGCATTCGCTGCCGACGGCTACGATTTTGCCGGTCGAAGGCTTCTCTTTTGAAGCATTGTCGGGGATGATGATGCCCGAAGCGGTCTTTTTGGTCTCCTCCTCACGCTCGATTAGAACGCGCTTGCCAAGTGGTTGAAATTTCATTTCAGTCCTTTCTTTGATTTGTGATTTTCTAAAATTGGCACTCAATGTGTTTGAGTGCTAAGATTATATGCAAAATTTATTTTCTTGTCAATAGTTTATGAAAAATTTTTATAAAACTTTAGTGATTTAAACTCAAGTATTGAGATTTCAAACGTTAAATTTTAAGGGCTATAATACCTTCAAATTTTAAATTTTAAGGGGACGAAATGAAAATTTTCGGCATAATCGCAGGAATTTTAATCCTGCTTATCGTAGGCGCCGGCTGCCTATTTTTCAGCGATTTTGGCAACAATCTTACCAAGCCTTACATAGAAAATTTGATCAAAGAAAAAAGCGGCCTTGACGTGAAGCTCGATAAATTCGATCTAAATTTCGGCGATCTGGACATCAGCGCCAACGTAAATGATGCTGCGAGCGTAAACGTAAAGGGCAAATACTCGCTTTTTGCGCGCTCTTTCGATCTTAACTACGACGCAAACGCGCACGATTTAGCCAAGCTCGGCATAAAAATGGACGAAGGGCTGAGCCTTAAGGGGCAAATTTTGGGCGATCTTGGCAAATTCGGCATCAACGGCAGCGGGCGGATTTTTGATAGCAACGTAAAATTTTTGGCAAATTTAAAAGACCTTAGTCCGCTTGATCTGCAAATCGACGCCAAGGCTCTAAACGTCGAAAAAGCCCTTGCCGTAGCCTCTCTGCCGATCTACGCAAAAGGAAATATCGACGTGCTCTCGGACATCAAGGCTAGCAGCGGCGGCGCAGAGGGCAACGCAAGCATCAAAAGCTCAAATTTGATCCTAAACGAATCTGCGTTTAAAGATATGAATATCTCCATCCCAAAGGGCGTGCAGATCACGCTAAACTCGGACATCACGGCGCAAAATGACGTCCTGCGAGCAGCAAGCAAGATCGATTCAACCCTGGGCAAGATCAGCGCCGAAAAATCGGAATTTGATCTGAAAAACAAAACTTTAAATTCCGATTTTAATCTAATTTTACCCGATTTAGCGAAACTCGAAAGCCTGCTCGGGCGCAAAATTTCTGGCGACGTTAAAGCAAACGGAAATTTAAAGACCGATTTTTCTACGCTTGAGCTTTCAAACTCGCAAATTTCAGCGTTTAAAGACGCGCTTAAAGCGGATGCGGGAGCCAAATACGATCTGAAAAACAAAAACGGCGAGCTGTCCGCAAAGCTAAACGCAAACGATCTAGCCGCGCTGCAAAACGTCCTGGGAGTGAAGCTGCAAGGCAAAGCAAACGGCGAGCTTAGCGCGGCTTTAGCGCAAAATGAGCTTAAAAATCTAAACTTAAATCTAAACGCGATGGGCGGTAACCTGAATGCGAGCGGAAATTTAAGCGATCTAAAGCTTAAGGCGAGCAATCTAAATCTGGCTGTGCTTTCGGCTCTGTTTTACGGCAACGCGATCGGAAACGGCACGATAAACGGCGATGCGAAGTTAAATTTAAAGGACGGTATCAACGGCACGGCGCAAATTTCGCTCGCTAACGGCGTGATTTTTAAGAAATTTTTAGACGGCGCGACGGGCAAGAGCTTTCCGAGCGATCTAAAAGCGGACGCGCAGGCGCAGACAAATATCAAAAACTCAGTCGCGACCTTTAGCGCAAACGCAAACTCCGATCTGGCGCAGCTTCAGAGCTTAAACGGCACTTATGAGCTTAAAAACAAAGCGCTTAAGGCAAACTACGCGCTGCTGATCCCGAGCCTGCAGCGACTGGAGTTTTTCTTAAATCGTAGACTAAACGGCAAGATCGCCGCTACCGGCGAGCTTTCGCATGACGGCAAGAGCCTGTTTGCGACCATAAATTCCAAGGTCGCGGGCGGCGAGCTGAACGGGCAGATCGCGGGCGATGAGGCAAATTTTAAAATCCAAAATTTCATCGTCAAAGAGCTTATGACGCTTCTAAATATCGATCACGTCTACGACGGCACGGGCAATGCAAATCTTACGTATAATACTAGCTCGCACAGCGGAAAATTCGACGCGATCATCAACAACGGCCGCCTTCCTAGCGGTGGATTGATCGATAAAATCGGCAAAATTTTAGGCCGCGATCTAGGCGGCGAGGTATATAATGACGCCAAAGTAAACGGCACGATCAAGCAGAATTTAATCAATTTTAACGCCGATATGAGCGCGCAAAAAAGCAAGCTAAACGTCACGGGCGGCACGCTGGATAGCAAAACGGGCGCGATTTCGGTACCGGTTAAGGCAAACATCGAAAAAACCGATCTTGAAATAAACATCACCGGCACGATCAAAGAGCCGAAATACAATATCCAATCGGACTATCTAAAGGGCAAGCTCGACAAGCAGATCGGCAAGGGCATCGACAAGCTTTTCGGCGTGAAAAAGGACGATAACAGCAGCAAAAACGACGCGAAAAAGGAGCAATCAGACGCGATTAAAGGGCTGATAAATGGGCTATTTTAGCCCATTCGCTCCCATTTGGCGTTTGGAATTTATGATACTGCTAAACGAGCGCGAAATTTGAAATTTTGAAATCTCGCGCAGTTTAAATTTTAAAATTTTATGCAGTTTAAAATTTAGAATTTTGCACTTGCAGGCGCAGCCGGAGCCTCAAAATTTTAAAGCTCGGCGAAAACTATTTATCAAAAATTTTTAATCTCGTTTCGATCTGTATTTTAATAGCGCTTCAAATTTAACACTGCAAATTTATACTGCTCGCGCCGCTATCTGCGATAAATTACGCAGCGCAAGCCTAGCGCCTTTTAAAATGCTTCGTATCAATACTGCGTGCCGTGTTTTCAGGTTATCCGATGCTAATTAAAATTTCGCGGCGCAATGTTTATTGCAGTTGGCGCCATGCTTGATAAAATTTGCACGCCATTATCGCAAGAAAAATGAGCGTAAAAGCTCCAAATATCGTAGCTGTAAATTTATCATCCGTCGTAGCGTATTTGTCATATCTGAATTTCATCAGATACTCGCGCTGCGGCGGATCGACGCTCGCATTATAATCCAAAAATAAGACCTGATATGCCGTACCGCGACCCCGAAACGGAAACGGACGGCTTTGATACCAAGCTTTAACTCGCTTGCCTTCCAGCCATTTGTATGCGATTAGCGAGATAGAAGGCTTGATATTTACACCTTGCCACTCATCCGCTCCTGACCGCTTAAAATTAGCTTCAGCAATTGCTGCATTGAGCAAAATTTTATTTTTATAAAAAGAGGTTAAGTTATCCGTATCGCCATTTAAAAAGACTTTGATAAATTTGCGCTCATCCGTAAAAATCTGCATATATTCGCGCCCATCATCGCTTCTGACATCCATGATTATTCCATTTGCGATTTTCAGATCATCTAAGCTTTTAGGATTCAAGCTAAAAAGAAATCCGTACCACATCGCCGCCAAATAAAATGCGATCATAAATAGATCGAACTTGCGATCTAAGTTATACCAAATTTCGCCGAGCTTCATCGATCATTAACATTGTAAGTTTCGCTGTAAGATACGGAATTTTACGGCTTTTATTATCGCGGGCTATATTCCTGCATCATCACCACGGGCAGAAACAGTACCGTTCCCACGATTATTATCGGCATAGCTACGATGGTGCTTATCGTATACAATAGGGCGTTACCCTCGCAGCGTTCAGACCTAACCTCGATGTGAGCGGGTATCGGAGAGCGCAGCCTATCGCTTGGCTTCATTATTTCGCTAAGATTTTTGATCTGCACGACGCGCGCATCGAAGTAGAAAATCACTTCTATCTCGCCTTTTTTCTCATCGATTTCGATGCGGTTTGCTAGAGCCTTGATTTTGGCGACATCTGCGCCGGCTGCGGAATTTAAAAACGCGCTGAAGCTACCGCGCACCTCGCCGTTTTTCGCATCCGTCACTTCGATCTGCACAAACTCGCGCTTAAGCCCCTTGGCGTATCCGCCGTCGTAAAATTCCGAGATATTCTTAAGCGACGAGCCATCCGTCAGCACATAGCTGAGTTTCTCGCCTACGATGTATTCCTTGCCGTCGTTTACGAAAAATGCCGTGATCTTTTCGGGCGTTTCATTCGCTCCGGGCACTACGTTTTGTTTGCACTGGCACCCCACAAGCAGAACGGCTAGTAAAACCGCGATAAATTTTTTCATGATAATCCTTTAAAATTTTAAATTAGCGTATAAATTCCGCAGCCAAAGCTCTATCTTAAAAAATTTCAGCGGCGAAATTTTGCGCCGATACAATTTAGCCGTAGCCGAACTTAAATTCAGCCCCAAACGCAGGCTACTTCAGTGCCGCTTTGACCGCCTCGCTTAGCCGCTTACCATCCACGCTTGAGCCGAGCGCTTCCTTGGCGGCTTTCATCACGCGCCCCATATCCTTTGTGCCGCTCGCACCGAGCTTGGCAATTAGCGAGCTGGCGGCGGCGGCAAGCTCGGCGTCGCTTAGTTGCGCAGGCAGATAGGATGCGATGATCTCGATCTCGCCCTGCTCTTTTTGTACCAGATCGTCGCGACCGCCCGCGCGGTACTGCTCCACAGAGTCGTTTCGGCGCTTGATCTCGCTTTGAAGTATGCTAAAGACGCGCTCGTCGCTAAGGCTGATGCGCTCGTCCACCTCGACCTGCTTAAGCGCGGCGTTAAGCATCCGCAGGCTGTCTCTGCGGAAGTGATCGCCGCTCTTCATCGCTGTTTTAATGTCTTCTAAAATTTGCTCTCGCACACCCATTTTTCACTCCTTTAGGTTAAAATTTCGGCGGTAATTTTAGCAAATTTAAAATTTGGCTCGGGTAAATTTAAGAGGATGAAATTTTAAAATTTTAAAGATTGATCGCGATTTACGGCTAAATTTAAAACTAGCCGCGGGTATCGTCTGCGGCAAAGACTCGCGCGCAGCTCCCCTTCGCGGAAAAAAGCTCGCGCAAAGTGCGCTAAATTTAAAAAGCCTCGCAAGAATATAAAATTCCTGCGAGGCAAAGCGAGTAATAAAAGCTCGCGAAGACTCTATTTAGCGCGCGAGAATATCATTCGCACGATTTGAAGCAAGAAGCACACGCTTCCTACCAAAAAGATCGTATCGCCGATGATGCGCGCCCAGCGAAGCCCGTAGAGGCTGTCTTTTTGCAAAAATTCCGCGCTTCTTGCGTACCACATACCCACGTCGATCGCCGCGAACGCCTGCAAAATTCCGACAGGTAGTAGCGAAATCAGTACCATTAGAAGCAGACCCGCATTAAGCGCCCAAAAGCCGATCTTCATCAGCGTATCGTCAAAGCTCTTTTCTCTATAAATATACAGCGCCACGAGCCATACGAAGCCGAGCGCCAAAAAGCCGTATACGCCGAATAATGCCGTATGCGCGTGCACCGCGGTGGTATTTAAGCCCTGAATGTAAAACAGCGCAAGCGGCGGGTTGATTAAAAAGCCAAAAACGCCCGCGCCCAGCATATTCCAAAACGCTACTGCGATGAAGCAGTAAAGCGGCCATTTTAAACGCTTAGCCCAATCCTGCGCGAATTGAAGCTTGTAGTAATGAAACGCTTCCGAACCCAAAAGCACCAAAGGCACGACCTCAAGCGCCGAGAAGCTCGCACCCACAGCCATTATCGGCGTAGTGGTGCCCGCAAAATAGAGGTGGTGGAAGGTACCAGGAATTCCGCCGATTAGGAAAATCGACGCGCTAGCAATCGAGGTGTAGGTGGCAAATTTCTTGCTTACTAAGCCCAAGGACGCGAACACGAACGCCAAAGACGCCGTCGCGAAAACCTCGAAAAATCCCTCGACCCAAAGGTGTACGACCCACCAGCGCCAGTACTCCATCACCGGGATCGGCGAGCGCTGCCCGTAAAATAGACCCGCGCCGTAAAAAAGCCCCACGGCGATGACCGAAGCGGTAAAGATCGCCAATAAATTCTTATCGCCCTCGGCTCTGAAGCCCGCGATAAAGCCGCGCAGCACGAGTACCATCCAGATCACAAGGCCCACAAACAGTATCAGCTGCCAAATTCTACCGAGGTCTAAATACTCATATCCTTGATGTCCGATCCAGAAGCTGCTGCTTGGATCCATCTTGCCCGCAATCGCCATGTATTCGCCCGCGAAGCTGCCGACGACCAAGAAAAGAAGCGCGTAGAAAAGCACGTCCACGCCGAGCTTTTGAAATTTAGGATCCTTGCCGCCGTTGATGATCGGAGCTAGAAACAATCCCGCCGCCAAAAAGCCCGTAGCGATCCAAAAAATGGACGCCTGCACGTGCCAGGTGCGAGCTAGCGAGTAAGGGATATATTGCGAAATATCAAGCCCGAAAAAGGACTGACCCTCGATCGTATAGTGCGCAACAAAGCCGCCGATGAAGGCTTGAAATGCAAACAACGCAATCGCTACGAAAAGGTACTTGCCGAGCGCCTTTTGCGACGGCGTAAGCGCTAAAGCGGCAATCGGATCGGCGTTTAGCTTTGCAGGAGCCTCGAAATCCTCGTCCTTTTTGCCGTAGAAATTTCCGAACCAAACCAGCAAACCGATGCCGGTAAGCAAAACAACGAGGCTTATGATTGTCCAAATGACGTTTTCCGTGGTAGGGACATTGTCTATCAGCGGCTCGTGCGGCCAGTTATTGGTATAGGTCGCCTCTCCGCTCGGACGATCCGTAGAAACCGCCCAAGCGGTCCAAAAGATGAAATCCATAAGCTCGGCGCGATGCTGCTCGTTTGCGAGCGTGTTTTCCTTCATCGCGTAATCCTCGCGAAGCTTTTTAAAGCGCGGATCGTTTCCGAAAACGCCCATATACTCGTCTTTTACGACCGCCATAGCCTTCAAGCGATCATCGCTTAGCTTGACGGTGCCGTCTTTTACGGTGTTGGTGCGGTACTCGGCCTTAGTAAGTGCCTTGATCTGCGCCTTTTGCTCGTCATTTAAAGCGTCAAATTTCACACCGAAACGCTCCTGCGCCTTAATATCCATAAACGCGACCAGCTCCTTATGTAGCCAATCCGCGCTCCAATCGGGCGCTTGATACGCTCCGTGACCCCAGATAGAGCCCACCTGCATACCGCCGATGCTCTGCCAGGCCTCCTGTCCGCGGTAAATGCGCTCGGTACTGATTAGCTCAGCTCCGCTAGCATCGGTAAATTTTACCACCGGCGGAGACTGCCTATACACCTCGCCGCCGTAAAAACCCAAGAAACTAAAGCCCACGATGAGTACCGCTACAAGCGCCATCCAGAGCTTTTTAAATTCTGCCATTTTCACTCCTTTAACTGAAATTAGGAGAGAATTTTACCTATTTAAATTTCGATAAGCATTGAGGCTCGTCAATAAAAAGATAAAATTTATCTGCTTAAGCTGGAATTTATGTAATTTTGAAAAAAAGACCGCTTAAAATGAGATTTTTTAATATACTAAATTTAAGTCCCGAAATAGTAAAATTAAAAACATAAAAACAAAGAGGCGATCAACCTATGGTGATCGTTAAAACAAGGAGATAGTATGAAAAAATTTATCGCGATTTTATTAGCCGTAGTGCTAGTTGGGTGTCAATGCAAACAGGGCTCCGTGACGGCTAAGCAACAGGCGAGCGAGAGTATAAAGGCGTTTTTCGTAAATGACGGCAAAGAGTATATCGTCGGCGAAAAATTTAGCTACGTGCTAACGCGCGGCTCTTCGCTTAAAAACATATCGCGCTTCTACGACGAGGGTTACGCCAAGGGGCTTAAGCGTGAACTTGTTAAAATCGTCGTGACGAATGCCGATACCGGGCGCGCACGGGGTGAATTTAGCGCATTTTTAAATTCGGCCGCGGGCGCAGATGTCGCCAAAATCAAGGCTCTGGCGGATCGTCTCGAAATAGATGAGAAAAAAGGCGAGATCGAGGTTGTTTTTAACTTTGACGCGCAAGTAGTGGATATAAAAAATTTAAACGAAATAATGAAGCCTAGCGATAGATTAAAGGTGCCTATAAAAGCAAATCTTGAAATTCTACCCGGCAGTAGGGAAAGCGACGGACCAAACCCTCTTGGCGTTATCATAGCACTACCGGTATTAATCGTAGGTACCGTAGTTTTTATCACTGTAGGCGGATTGATTTATGCTACTGCTAGCACCGTAGAGGCGATTACGAATTGAGGCATAAATTTATAATTTGATACGCTTTTGATTTGCCGACAGCTGCTTTAGCGTTTTTATAACTAATAGGCATTAAATTATTTGTTATTCGCCCGGCGCAGGGTAAATTTACTAAATAATTTCATGCCGATAAGTGGCTAGCGTTGGTTTTATTGCTTGGCGTTTTGTACTTTCTAAAAACAAATTTCGCTAATAGAATTTTAATTACGCTATAAATCAACATATA
>NZ_CALHIK010000103.1 GCF_938030785.1 uncultured Campylobacter sp. | reverse complement strand
TGTTTTCGGATTTAGCAGGCGTTTGCTTTCGCGGGTTATAATGCGCCCGTTTTAAATATTTCAAAACAAAGGAAAATCATGCAACAAACCAAATTACAAGGCGTAAGCGTTAGCCTTTCGGGCAGCGAGCTTAAGCTGGGAGATAAGGCGCCTGTGGTTAGCCTGGTCGCAGCCGATCTTAGCGAGGTCAAAGTCGGCGGCGGCATGGGCAAGGCGCAGGTCATCATCGCCGTGCCGTCCCTGGATACGGACGTGTGCGCGACCGAGACGCGCAAATTTAACGAGCGCGCCGCGAGCATAAAAAATACCGAGGTTTTCGTGATCTCGATGGATTTGCCGTTTGCCGCGGGTAGATTTTGCTCGACCGAGGGGATCAAAAATTTACGCGCCCTAAGCGACTTTCGCGATAAGGAGTTTGCGCGCGCATACGGCGTGCTGATCGCGGACGGCGCACTTGCGGGGCTAACGTGCCGCGCGGTTTTCGTCGTGGATACCGCGGGCAAGATCGCCTACAAGCAGATCACGGACGACATCGTAGATGAGCCGGATTACGACGCGGCGCTCAATGCGGCGGCGTTTGCGAGCGGAAGCGCTGCGACGCAGGGCTGATGCAATTTCTAGGTCTGCGGTGCAGACGTTGCCCGCTTAAATTTGGCGGGCTTAAAATACGCGGACGGGCGCCTTGCTCGCCCGCAACTTTAAATTCTAAAATTCCACGGCGCCCTGAAATTTAGCAGGCCGCGTCTGAATTTCGGCGGATCTGCGCCCGTGATCCGCTTTGTGTAGTTTGCAACAGAATTTTAAAATTCTATCTCCAATCAATTCATAAATTTTCACATTCGGTATGCTTTTCGATCCGTCGGCACATATTTTGGATTTAGAAAAAACAGCGCGCGATCGGGTTTTAAATTTTAAATTCCGATCTTATGCTTGCAGTTGTGGGTGCGACGACGCAAAAATAGTTTCTAAATTTGAGTACAAAGAAGGAGTGTAAGCGCCGGTGCCGCGGAGCTAACAAGGCGCGGATGAAAATTTACGGGTGGAGCGTGTATGTAAATATGCGACCGAGCAAATTTTAGACGCAACGATGTATAGCAAAAAGAAAAAACGCGGGAATTAAGGCGAAGTATTTTTCGCTTAAACGAGGCGAAATTTGATTTTTAGGCGTAGACCAGGTAGATAGCCTGCCGAGCCTGAAAATTAAATTTCAACGAAGTATAAGTAGAAAAAGACACGCCGCTAGGTATTCAAGTCCGGATAATCCCATGCGTTATATTCGTCCGTCAGATTATCGTTTTCGTCCCCCTTACAGCACAGCCACTCTAGTCCGCCGCGCCTCTCCATCACGACCTCTTCATCTAGCCCCGCGCAGTCTGAGCCGTGCACGCGGGCATTGACGCACGCCCAGTGGTAGCGGTAGATAAGATCGAGCGCCTGCAAAATTTCATCCGTGTCGCGTAGCTTCACGCGCGCAGAAAAATCACCGCCGCTAAAGGTATCCATCACAAAGGCGCAGTCGCAGATCTCACTCGGAAAGCTAAGCTCATCCACGAGCCCCATGGCCCACATCAGCGCCCACAGCGACTCGTATTTCCAGCCCATATTTACGGCCTCGTCGCGGCTTGCCTCGCCCTGCGTGACGCGGCGCTCCATACGCGTGAGCTTGTCTATGCAGCCGTAGCGGTTATCTAGAAAGTCCTGCACGCCCTGCTTATCCTCATCCGCAAGCTTCCCCTCGTCCCTGATCGAGCAGGCGCACATTATCGCGGCGTAAGAACAGATCGCGCGAGCGATGACCTCGTCCTTTTCGCGCGGAGTGATCTCGCTCGTCTCGTATCGTAGCGGCAGATGGTCTATATACGGCACGCCCTGCGATTTTAAAATTTCGATGCTTATATCCTTGCGCTCCTGCGCGGTCTTGCCGATCTTTGCGGCGTTTGCGCTATTTTTGCCGCCTTTTTTGAAAAAATCTGAAAATGCCATGAGCTCTCCTTAAAATTTTAAATGTATTTTAAAACAATCACGCAAAATTTCAGCTTACGACGACGGGGCGGATTTTTAAATTTAAGCTCAAACCCAAGCTTTGCAAATCGGACGTAAATTCCGCGCCTTGTCTTGCTAATTTATACGGCGCCGTTCAGGCTTGCCCGCGCCCGTAATGAGCGAATTAAAAAGGATCATTCTCGCCGCAAAACGGCTGGCTGAAATGCCATTTTACAAAGGATGGTTTTGCGCCGCCAAAGATCGAGCGAGTTTTTAATAAACACATGGGCCGCGAATTTGATCACTGCAGCGTTTCGAGGTGCGAGATCATCGAATTTGACGGCGGCGTCGTAAATTTACCGGACAAAAAAGCAAGAAGCGGTAGGGTTTATATGATGAGCGATTATTACGACGAGGCGGGCGAGCTCGTCAAAAAGGGCGAAAATTTTATAAAATTTTATGAGAGGCTGGTAAGATTTATCAAAAAACTAGCGCCGCGGCGGGAGGTGAAAGCGGGCGGCTACACATTTAAAATTTACGTATCGGATGGGGTTTTTGAGCTCTATAGGGGCGGCGAGATCGTAAAATTTTATTAAATTTGCGCGGCAGATCTGTGAGCGGATCCGTAAATCGCGCGCCGCTAAATTTAAAGCCGTCGCTTTGAAAAATTTTAGCGGCAAATTTTATAAGCGAACGATTTTGCTAAATTTCAGAGGCAAATTTTATTAAAATCACGCTCGCCGTTTGTGGTTAAAATTCTACGCCGCAAGCCCTTGAGACCGTATAAATTTAAAGTCGCGTTGAAATTTAGACCCGCCGCTCGCATTGCCTGTTTTTAAAATTTGCCGACACCGCCTAGCTTGGACGCCGCCCTTTGCTCACGCTAGCGATGCCGCCCGTTTACGGTGTCGTAATATTCGGCAGTTTGTCGTTGTTCAGATCAAATTTCAAAATTTTACCGTCCACGCAGCGCTTCGCGTAAAAATAATCTTTGTAAAAAGAAGCGCCGCAGCTAAGCCCGCGACCGATCGCTTCGTCATTTTCTAGTTTATTTTTGATCGCGGAGAAAATTTTCCGAATAGCCGCGCCCGGATTTTTTGCGACGAGTCGCAGCGCGATCATCTCTACGGCTTCTTGCGTCTCCCGTCCGCCCGTACCTTCGATGATGCTTCGATACATATCGTCGTAAAATACCTTTGCAGGCAATTCGGGCTCTTGCGGCGGTTCGGACGAGATAAAAAATTTGAAACTTTGCCTCCGATCGCTTAAGTTTCGGCGGCCGCCCGCATCGATTTTTACGGCACTATAAGCGCCGCCGCTTTTTTGCACATATACCGTCCCGCCGCAATCAGCGAGGATGCTCGCGATGTATGGGATAAAATCGCTAAGCGGCATAAGAAGGTGAATGTAGGGCATTTTGCCTCCGTTTTTAAATTTATGCTTTGCGGTCGCGGCGATCGCGCGTCGCTTTAAATCGATGTTGATCTTTTGATCGCGCGCGTCCGCATAGGTAGCGCGCTTTGCCGCGTAAATTTAAAAAGCGGCGCCCGAATTTAGCCGAGCGCCGCAACTGAAATTTAAGCGATTTGCGTATTCAAACGAAAGGTGTGATCAGGCGCACCTCTCGGCTAAATTTAAGCGGGTGCGATCAATACTTAAACGAGATTCCCGGCTCGATCAACTCGACCTTTTTGTTGTAGTTCATCTTTAGCACCGCAGCAGGCCCTAGCACGGTCGCCTTCTCGCCCTCAAGCCAAAACGCCGTGCCCTCCGGCATCGCGTACACCGTCGATTTTTGATTAGCGATCAAAAATTCCTCCAGCCTCTCCTCTCTGCTCTCGCCGTTGTGCCCCACAGGCTTGCCCGAGATGAAGTGCGGATTGATCTGGTGCGGGAAGATGTTGAAAGTATTAAACGACTCAGGCTCGATAATCGGCATATCGTTCGTCGTCATCATCGTAGCGCCCGCGACGTTCGAGCCCGCGCTCCAGCCGATATACGGCGTGCCGTCCTCGACCATTTTGCTAATCAGAGCGATGAGCTCGTTTTTGTACATATCGTGCACGAGCTTGAAGGTATTGCCGCCGCCTACGAATATGCAATCCGCGCTTGCGACTTCTTTCGCGGCGTTTTTAGCGTGATGGACGCCGACGATATTTAAATTTAAGCTCGCAAGTGCCTCTTTGACGCGCTTCTCATATTCGTCGTAGCTCCTGCGTAGGCTTGCGTAAGGGATGAAAACGATCTTTTTGCCCGCGAGGTTGTTCTCCTGCGCAAATTTACCGATCCACGACACCGCGTGCGATAGATACTTCGTGTCTTTGTAGCCCGAGCTTGAGAGCAGCAGCGCTCTTTGCTTGCTATGATCGCGCTTTGAGAGTTTAAACGCCTTTTCGCTCGCAGCCAGTTCGCTCGTACCGAGCATCGCAGCGCCCGCCGCCAAAGCGGCTACCTTTAGTAGGTCTCGTCTTTGATTTTGCATCTTTTCTCCTTTAAATCAAAGTTGATATCTGTTTTGAAATTATATTCCTTTGCATATAAAGAGAGACTGAATATTCGGTTTAAATTTCGCTCGCCAAAAGGCCTCGCCAAGGTAAAATTTTAAAAGCGCGGCTAAATTTAATGAAATTCACAGCGCCGGCACGAGGTTAAATTTAGCGAGATTTCGCCTAAGTTTAAACGCGAAAAAGTATAATCGCGCCATGGTCTTGACGCAAAATTTGATCTATGAAATTTTACCCTTGTGGAGGAGATCCCCGCGGGCAGGGTCGCTAGCTACGGACAGATCGCGCGCCTGATCGGACTGCCCGCCCACTCGCGGCTCTTGGGGCGCGTGCTCTCGCAGGCAGAGCTCTACGGCGACTACCCGTGCCACCGCG
>NZ_CALHIK010000102.1 GCF_938030785.1 uncultured Campylobacter sp. | reverse complement strand
TTAAAGGCGAGAGAAAAGTCGTAACCAAGGGCTATTTCAACCCGGTCGAATACCACAACCATCCAAAAGATATCTGGTGGGGGCTATTTTACGAGCCTGTGATCGAGTGGAGCAAGAAAATAGCCGATAAAATAGGCATAATGCAAAGCGGCTACACCAACGTTTACGCGCTATATATCCTCGTATATCTTTGCGCGATACTAGCGGTTAGCTACTTTTTGATATAGGGGGCGTGAGATGGAAATTTTACAGACTATATTTTTAATGATATTTCAAGTCGTCGTCATCGTCCTAGTCGCGCCGCTATTTGACGGTATGGCCAGAAAGCTAAGAGCCAAACTGCAATCAAAACAAGGCAGCGATTTTTTCCAGACGTATCGCGACATCATAAAGCTATTTAGACGCGGCAGAACCGTGCCTGAGTGCTCTCACTGGGTATTTAGATGGGCGCCGTTTTTCTTATTTGCCACTTCGGCGGCGATACTAGCGGCTATTCCTATTACTTACAGCGATCCAACCACCGATAAAATTTTCGGAGCATATTCGGATATCTTCGTTATCTTATATCTGGGCGCGCTTTTACGCTTCGTATTCGGTGCGGCTTCAATAGATAGCGGTAACCCGTTTGCCGCAACCGGCGGCGGACGCGAGCAGATGCTTGCAGTTTATGTTGAGCCTGTGATGATGATGTGCTTGGTTGCGGTTATGCTTGCGGCCGGTACTTCAAATTTAGTCGAGATTCAGCATATGGTGCGAAGCGGAGAGATAGGCTATCAAATTCCAAGCTTTGCCGTCGCATCAATCGCATTTTTATGGTGCATGTATGTAGAAACCGGCAGAAAGCCATTTGATCTTGCCGAAGCTGAGCAAGAGCTTCAGGAAGGCTTACTTGGCGAATACGCAGGTAGCGATCTTGGCTTAGTACAAGCAGCGCTGATTTTGAAGCAATTTGCGATGATCGGTCTATTTTTAACGATATTTGAGCCATGGAATTTTAGCAATCCGTTCTTGGCCATCATAATCTTCGTCCTAAAAGCTGGCGTGTTCTACGTCGCCGCAGTCTTCATCGACAACTTCGGACCGAGATTTAGAATGACTTCGAGCCTTCGTAAAATTTCATGCGGCGCTCTTGCCATCGCTTTTGCGGCATTAACGCTTTACGTAGTAGGATTTTAAGATGACTAGTATCGATATTTTAGCAATCTGTATGATAATAACGTCGCTAGCGGTATTCGGACTTAGAAATTTAAAACTTTCCGTCGGAATTTACGCAGTTCAGACGCTACTTTTGGTGAGCATATTTTTTATGCTGTCTTCTACCTTCAATGCGCCGCAGCTTAAAATTTGGGCGGTAGTGGCGTTTTTTACGAAGGTTCTTTTTGTGCCGGGAATCGTATTTTTCCTAATCAAAAAACTCGGCGTCATCAGTGAGGATGAGCCGGTGGGCGGCTTTTTCGTAAGCCCAGTTATCGCTATGGGATTTTCTTTGGCGATTGCAATGACGATAAGTCCGATTCTTTTAGAATTCTCGCTAATTCAGGAAAGAATCATGCTAATTGCGGCGGTAACCGTATTTATGATGGGAATTTTCGGCTTCATGCTTAGAAATTCTTTCATCAAGCAAATTCTAGCTTACTGCCTCTTTGAAAACGGCATCCATCTAAGCCTTGCGCTTATGGCTTACAATTCGCACGAGCTAGTCGAGCTTGGAATTTTAACCGACGCCATCTTCGCGGTCATCATAATGAGCGTCTTGGCGGTTAGATTTTACAAAGCTTACGATGGGCTTGATACGTCCAAAGCTTCAAATTTAAAGGGATAAAGATGAATAGTTTACTTTTTATATTGATTCTTCCTTTGGTCGGTGCGTTGATACTGTTTTTATGTCCTAAAAATTTCAAACTGCTTAGTATGCTGCATGTTTTGATCTCTGCGGTTACCTCGGCAGCACTGCTTTGCAATGTGGGCAAACTTATCAGCGGAAACTGGGAGCCTTTTTACGAATTCAATAAATTTCTATTTTTAGACAGCCTCGGCTGTGTATTTTTAGTACTAATTGCAGTAACGGGCTTTTTGGTAAATTTATACTCCACCACCTATATGAAATGGGAGATACAGGGCGGTCATTTGGATCTTAGCGATCTTAGAAAATACTATGCGCTCTGCCACGTTTTCGTTTTTACGATGACGCTTAGCGTTATCTGCAACAACGTCGCGTTTATGTGGGCTGCGGTAGAGGCTACTACGTTAGCTTCGGTATTTTTGGTCGCTATTCATAAAGATAAGAAATCTACCGAGAGCGGTTACAAATATATCGTTATCTGCTCGATCGGCTTAGCGTTTGCACTTTATGCGACGGTTTTACTATATGCGGCTACATTCAAAATCACAGGCGACGGCCAAGCTTCGATGCTTTGGACTAGCATTATGGATCACGCCAAAGGCTTAAACCACGATGCTATAAAGCTTATTTTTATCTTTGCATTGATCGGTTTTGGTACCAAAGCAGGACTTGCTCCTACTCACACTTGGCTTCCAGACGTCCACGCAGAAGGACCGGCTCCGATTTCAGCCTTGCTTTCTGGCGTACTTTTAAAATGCGCTATGCTTGCGCTATTTAGATACTATGCCGTGACCGCTCAGGCGGTAGGATCTACCTTCGTTTGCCAAGTAATGTTGATCTCAGGAACGATCACGCTATTTGTCGCAGGAATTTTCCTCGTCCGTCAGCACGACGTAAAGAGAATGTTTGCTTACCACTCGGTCGTTCATATGGGCGTTATCGCGTTTGCGCTGGGTGTCGGCGGTAAATTTGGACTATTCGCAGCGATCTTTCACTGCCTAGCCCACAGCTTTACTAAGGCTCTTGCATTCTGCTCTACCGGCAATATCGCTAGAATTTACGGCCATAAAAATATGACCAAGATGGGCGGTATGATAAAGATCGCTCCGATTACTACGATAATGTTCGGCGCTGCGGTCTGCTCGCTCGTAGGCGTACCGGCGTTCGCGATATTCGTCAGCGAATTTAATGTATTCCACGGAGCGATCGAAAACGGTCAATATTTTGCGGTAGCGTTATTTGCGATCGCGCTCGTAATTATTTTCGTTGCGGACTTCGCGCACTTCAATATGGCAAGCTTCGGCCAGCCTAAAGGCGAAGTGGTTTACGCAAAAGAGATGAGCCTGTTTGAAAATTTACCGTTGATTCTACTTTGCGCCTTAGTTATAATCTTCGGTGTTTGGCATGTAGAAGATTTCTGGTCGCTCGTCAACAACGGCGTTCAAATAATGATGAGAGGTTAAAAATGAGAGGCGATAAATTTGTAGAAATTTTAAGAACCAAAGTTAAAATTTTGGACGTAACCCGCCAAGCCGAGGATCAGATCACCGTTTTAGTAGATAGAAACGATCTTCCGCTTGCAGTCAAAACGCTATATTACGACATCGGCGGATTTCTCAGCACGATGATCCCTAGCGATGAGCGCGAAATAAACGGAAATTTCGCGCTTTACTACGCCATATCGATGGAGGGCTCAAAGATGACCGAGGCGGACGATTTCGCCGCCGAAGACAAATGCTTCGTTACGGTTAAGACTTTGATCCCTGGCTCCGATCCGACCTTCCCGTCGGTAACTCCTTTGGTGCCTGCTTGCGTATGGTACGAAAGAGAGGCCTTCGATATGTTCGGCCTGATCGCCGAGGGCTTGCCTGATAAACGCCGCCTAGTTTTAAGCGATGATTGGCCTGACGGACTTCATCCGCTAAGAAAAGACGCGATGGATTACCGCTATAGGCCGGATCCGGTCGCTCATCAAGATGAGCCGGATGCGGAGTTTTTATTCCCTACCGGCGACGGCGTAGTGGACGTTCCGCTAGGACCTCTTCACGTAACGAGCGATGAGCCGGGGCACTTCAGGCTATTTTGCGACGGCGACGAGATTATAGACGCGGACTACCGCCTGTTTTATCAGCACCGCGGTATGGAAAAGCTAGCCGAAAACAGAATGAACTACGATCAGATGGGCTACCTAGCAGAGCGCGTCTGCGGAATTTGCGGCTACGCTCACGCGATCGCTTGTATCGAAGCGGCGGAAAAGGCCATCAGGCTTGAAATTCCGCTTCGCGCGCAGGCTATCCGCGTCATCTGCCTTGAGATCGAGCGCCTTCACAGCCACCTTTTAAATATCGGTCTGGCTTGCGAGGTAACGGGCAACTACAACGCTTTCATGCATATCTTTAGAGTGCGCGAGTACTCTATGGAGCTAGCCCAGCTCGTAACCGGCGGCCGCAAAACCTACGGCAACGTCATTATGGGCGGTCTTCGCCGCGATATGACCGATAACGAGATCCGCAAGGGTATCGAGATCATCAATAAACTCGACATTCAAATTTCTGAAATTTGGGATGCCGTGATGGAGGACAAACGCCAAATCGGACGCTGGAAGGGCGTGGGAATTTTGGATAGAAACATAGCCCGCGACTTTAGCCCGGTGGGTCCTAATATGCGAGGCTCGGGCTTTAAACGCGACAACCGCTACGATCATCCGTATGATTTCTTCAACAAGATCGAATTTAAAGTTGCGGTCGAGCACGGCTGCGATGTTTTAAGCCGCGAGATCGTAAGATATAACGAGCTTAAGCAATCGATCCATATCATCCGCCAATGCTTTGAGCAGATGCCGCAAACTCCGATCAGCATCGATCCTCAAACGATGATCAAGCCGGAGAATTACGCTCTAGGTCACGACGAGGCGCCGCGCGGCGAAAACGTCCACTGGATCATGCAGGGCAACGCTCAGAAGGTTTATCGCTGGAGATGCCGCGCCGCTACGTATAACAACTGGCCGAGCTTGCGCTATCAATTCCGCGGAAACAATATCTCGGATGCCGCGCTAATCGTCTGCTCGCTCGATCCATGCTATTCCTGCACCGAGCGCGTGACTTTAGTTGATATTAATAGTGGAAAGAGTAAAATTCTAACCGAAAAAGACCTTAAGAAATTTTGCCAAGACGGCAAGGCTAGTAAAAAGGATTTAAGATGATGAAGTTATTCGATATTACCGAAAAATACGGTAAAGCGACCTATGCTTATCCATTCGAGCCTTATATCGTACCCGAGAATTTTCGCGGTCAGCCCGAATACACCTACGAGCTTTGTATAGGCTGTGCGGCATGCGGAATCGCATGCCCGTCCAATGCGATCGAGCTTAAGATGAACGAGGCTCAAACCAAGCTTGTTTGGGAGTTTGATTGCGGACGCTGCATATTTTGCGGACGCTGCGACGAAGTTTGTCCTACCGGCGCCGTAAGGCTGGGAAGCAGCTTTGAGCTAGCCGTTAAATTTGACAAAAGCGCGCTTATTCAGCGCGGCGAGCTTGAGATGCAAAGATGCAGCTGCTGCGGCGAGCCTTTGTCACCAAAAAGGCTTATAAATTACACCCTAGAGAAGCTAAGTACGGCAAATTTACTCCCGGGCAGATTGGAAGAGGCTAAAAAATACCTCTATATCTGTCCTGAATGCAAAAAGGCTCAATCGGTTGAGAGAATGACTAAAGGTTTAGAGGAGGCAATAAAATGAGTTTATATCAAGTCCCCGACAATATTAAAAACGCAAACGATCTAACTGCAAAGTTGGAGCATCTAAAAAATATCCAACGAAGCTTCAGCGTTTACCGCATCGACTGCGGAAGCTGTAACGGCTGCGAGATCGAAATTTTTGCCGCTATTACGCCGATGTGGGATCCGGAGCGTTTTGGCTTTAAACTAGTCGCAAACCCACGCCACGCAGATATCTTAGTCTGCACCGGCCCGGTTACGCGCCAGATGTATTATCCGCTACTTCGCGCTTACGAAGCCGCGCCAGACCCTAAGATCGTAGTGGCTCTTGGAGCCTGCGGAAGCACGGGTGGAATTTTCCATGACGCATATAGCGTTTGGAGCGGTATCGATAAGATTATCCCGGTAGATGTATATATCCCGGGCTGTCCTCCGCATCCTGCTAGCATTATCTATGGGCTTGGCATGGCGCTTGGCATCATAGATCAAAAACTTCACAAAAAAAGCTACGAGCAAGACAGCACGCTTCCGCCGCCGGTTGAAAACTCCGTTATAGGAAATATCCTATTCGAGCGCGATCTGCAAGCCGAGGCCAAAAGGCTGATGAGCTATATTTTCGGAAGAGTTTTATTCGCGAAATATATGGACGCGATCAAAGGCTCCTCAGACGCGCATAATCCGGAAATTTCGTGCGAAGCGATGCTTAAAGCAATCCATGCAGAGGAAGATCCAAGATATGCCGAATGTATGGCGATCCTGCATAACGACGTATATCTAAAATACGCTAATGCGGGAGAGGAATTTAAGATCGATGCGGAAAAAGAGGTTTGGAGCAAGCGATGATTCAGGTTTTTAAGCTTACGAAGCGTCATATGGACGAAAATGAAAAACTGCCAAAAGAGCTAAAGCAGATCAAGGTTTTTTCTACCTGCGTCGGTCACGGCGTAGGTACGATCGATTTTAGCGAAAAGGTTCTTGATATCAGCGACGAGGAATTTAACCGTATCATCGAGAATTCCGGCGATTACGTTAAATTTAAAATCGGAAATCTAAGCAAGTATTTTGAAGTCGAAATTTTCGCCGAGCACGCTGCGAAGCTCATACCGCAGCTTTGCGAATGTAAGCTTAAGGATTTATTGAGCGATATGCACGAAGGATACTTCGTGCTTAGGAAGGATTTTTGATGCGAAAGGCGTTGCTTTGTATCGGCAATCCCCTTCGCGGCGACGATGACGTAGGTAACGAAACGGGGCGAATAGTAGAGGCAAATTTAAAGGACTGGCGCGTTTTTTACGGGCAGGATGTACCTGAAAACGAATTTGCGGCCCTTAGGGAATTCGCCCCTGAAATTCTAATCGTAGTAGATGCGATGAGCGGCTTTAATGACGGCAAGATCGAGTTTTTCGATCTTAGCAATGAGCGCGATTACATCTACTCGACGCACAATCTGCCTACGCCGGTGCTTCTAAGCTATCTGCGCAAAATTTGCCCAAAGACGCTGTTTTTGGGCATCAGCGTGCTGCTTGATAATGTCCTTGATTTTAAAGAAGGGCTAAGCGAAAGCGCAAAAAAAAGCGCGCAAAAAGCTTATGAGCGTATTTTAGAAATTGATTCAAATTTAATTGAGGAGGAGTAAATGTTAAATCCTGCAGAAACCGCGCAAGCGATATCTAGTTCGATGCAACACAAGGCGCATACCCCGCTAATGAGCGTAATTTTTCTAGCTATAATGGCGGGTGCAGCGATCGCTATGGGCGATATTTTCTGGGCTCACTCAACCGTCGGAATGGCTGAAAAGCAATCGATCGGCATGTCGAATTTCATCGGCGGTATCACCTTTAGCTGCGGTCTCATGATGGTCGTTTTCTACGGCGGTCACCTATTTACGAGCTCGGTTCTTACCGGCGTTCCCGTCGCAGACGGCAAATTACCTGTAGGCAAAACAGCTGGCTATTGGGCGATCGTTTGGTTTTTTAACTTCGTAGGCGGCGCGCTAATCGCGTATATGTACTACTACTCCGGCTTGCCGCTAAAATACGACGGCTACATCTTGCAGCACTTCATTCCGTCCGGTATCGGCAAGATCACTGCGCCGTTTCACGAGCTGTTCATCCGCGGAATTTTCTGTAACGTATTCGTATGTATGTCCATCTGGACCGCTACGAGCGAGAGCAATCTAGCGGGCAAATTTTTCGCCATTATGTGGATGATCGGCGCATTCGTCGCTTGCTCGATGGAGCACTGCGTTGCAAATATGTTTATCATCACCGAAGCTATCATCGCTAAAGGCCACTACATCGCCGCAAACGGCGGAGATATCGCTGCGGCGGCTACGGCTTTAGGGCACGGCATAACCGCCGAAAAATTGGAAGTACTAAACTGGGGAAATTTCATCGTTAAAAACCTAGTTCCGGTTACTATAGGCAATGTCTGCGGCGGTCTATTTTTCGTCGGTCTAGTCGGATTTATGACAAATAAATTCGATATGAAAAAGAAAGACTAAGGCGGATCGCGCTTTAAATTTAGGGCGCAATCGCCTTAGAAAGCGCGCAATCAAAACCCATTCGGCGCGAGCTTTTGATTTCAAGCATTTGAAATTACGGTTCGCGCCTTTTAAATTTCAAACTCTTTAAATTTAGCCTATTTTTAAATTTAGATTTTAAATTTACGCCGCACCGAAGTCTGCGCTAAATTTAGACGCAGTAATCCAGAAGCTTGTTGTAATCCAAAATCAAAAACTCGTGCTGGCTGACCTTTTTGATGACATTATCCTTCACGAGCTCGTTAAATGCGGTGCTGGTGCTTTGGCGCTTTAGTCCTATAAAAGACGCCAAAACCTTAAGCGAAAACGGTAAAAAAACGTATTTAAAGCCATTTTGATGAAAATTTTGTTCGTTCGCAAGCTCGATCAAAAAGCTTGCGATCCGCCCCTTGGCGTTTTCAAAAAGAATGGAGCGCGTGATTTTGCGCTGCATCAAAATAATATTCGTAAGTATTTTTATATAAATTTCGCAAAATTCCTTGTTTTGCAGAATTTCACCCAAACCGTCCACGTCGATCGTGTAAATTTCGCTATCTTCCAAAAATTCTAAAGCGCAAATTTCATTTAAAATCGTGATACCGCCCTTTTGCAAATAGTTTATTATAAACTCCTCGCCGTCTTCGAAAAACGACAGCTTTGCAGAGCCGGTTTTGAAAATAAAAACCTTCGGGGTATCGCTATAATAAACATAGCCTTTTTTAACGACGGAGCGCTCGAATGACGCGAGCTCCGCATCGCTAAGCGTAGCGATAGCCTCGGTTTGCAGTAATCCCAAACGCGATTTTTCCATAAAATTTTCTCCCTTAAACCGGTGATTATACAATACCAAGCTTAAAGCGTCGAGAGCCGATCTAAATTTAAAGGCTCTCCTGTGCGCTCTGTTTGCAAAATAGGTGATTTCGACACAAAAGCAGGTTTTTAACTTTTGCGCTATATAATAATCAATATAAATTTCACGCCGCGAGTAAAATCTGTGATGAATGGGCTGCCGCAATCTAAAAAGCCCTTGCATAGCCGCTGCGCCGAAAGCTCGCTCGCGATAGATACGATAGAAAGGAAAGATATGCAAAAGCCAAATTTTAAAGATAGCGTTTCCGAGACGCTACTAATCAACGTCTATATGCGCCATCTGGATTTCAAAGACGCGGATCCGATCCTAAACGATCCCTTTTCAAGCGCCGTCGTAGAGCAGATCGATTATGATTTTGCGAAATTCGACGACGCACGCCTTAGCAAGACAGGCACGGTGATCCGCGCGAAATTTTTCGACGACGAGACGCTGCGGCTCGCGGCGGAGTTCGACTGCCCTATCATCGTGCAGCTTGGCGCGGGGCTCGACACCCGCCCGCTTAGGCTCCAACACGTCCTGCCGAATGCCCTATTTTACGACCTCGATCTGCCCGACGTCATAGCCGTACGCGACACGCTGCTACCCAAGGCGGAGAACAACTTCAGCCTGCCCCGCTCGATGCTGGATCTTTCGTGGATGGACGAGCTAGCCACAAAGCACGGCAACGCGGGCTACATATTCATTTTAGAGGGGGTGAGTATGTATTTTAAGAAAGAGGAATTTAAAAAATTTTTTATCGCGCTTGCGCAAAAATTCCGCGGCTACGTGCTGAGCGACTTTATGAGCGAGTTTTCGGTTAGAAAATTCGACTCCAAGCGCCACGACGCGATGAAACACATGCAAAACGCACCCTTTAAAATGGGCATCGGCGGCGGCGCGGAGGTGCAGGGCTGGGATAGCGCGCATATCAGATTCGTCAGGGAGGCTGCAATGCTAAAAATGTATAAAAGCCATTGGAGTCTTAAAGGGCGCCTATTTAGCCTGATTCCCGCCTTTTGCAATGCATGCAAGATGTTTGTTTTCAAAATAGGCAAAGATGAAATTTAAGTAAATTTCAAAATTTTAAAGCGGCGCGCCGCAGGGAGCATAAGCCGGCTTTTTAAACAGAGGGAATAAAATTTTAAAATTTTCGCCGACATTAGCGGCTTGCGCTAGTCGATAATGGCGGATAAGCCGGACGGCAAACAAATCAAACTAAACTAAGTCGGACAGCGGTCAAGCCGACTCAGGCTGCAACCAAGCCAAGCCAGGCAACAATCAAGCCAAACGACTAGCGTCAGTGCGTCTATACGCGAAGTAAAATTCCTCGATTTCAAGCCGAGATTGTAAATTTAAACGCCCGCTATATCCTTACTATCTAAATTAAAAACCGCCCTTTTACTCGCTACTGTGATTAAAAATTTTAAAGCCGAATTAGAGCCCCATATACGTTAAACAAAAATTATTTTTTCATTGACTTAAATTTACGTTTTTGCTAAAATCTTGGCGTATTAATTTACAAAGGAGATCAAAAATGCGAAAATTTTTCCTGCCCCTTTTCTGTGCCTTCATGCTGGTCGGATGTAACAAACACGGCCTTGGCCCCACTAACCTCTTTTTAGAAAACAAAGAACTAACCCAGCTCAAAGGTCGCCATATCCTAGATATGGAGAAATACACCGGCGGCTGGTCATACATCGATATAGGCATGTTTTCAAATAAATACTATCTGCAATATGATCCGCGCGAAGTACTATCGGTAGAGAGATCGTGCAACTTCTGGGGCTGCAGCGTAGTAGGCGTTAATTACAGCACTTACGGCTACATCTATTTCACCACCGACAAAGACGGCTATATCACCGACTATACCGAGGACGGCGACGCGATAAGGAGCGTCAAGCATAAATTTAAAGACCTACTAGTACTGGAGAATTAAGATGAAAAAGACGATAATGGCATTATGCGCATTTGCGATTACTACGGCATTTGGTATATCGGATAGCGATTACAATAAATTTGACACACTGGATGAGAGCGGAAGATATAAAGAGGCTTTGGCATTTCTCAAGCCTTTAGCCGAGGCGGGCGACGGTAGGGCTACTACGCTTATAGGCTATCTTTATGAGGTTAGGTTTGATAGCTACGGCGAAGGGATAAAGTGGTATAAAAAGGGTATGGAGCTAAACGACAGCCTCGCTTATAAAAATATGGGTTGGATCTACTATCTAATGAGGGATTATAAACTAGCCGCTAAGGCGTACGAAAAAGCAAGCGATTTAGGCAATGTGCAGGCCGATGCGATGATAGGCAATATGTATCTAAACGGGATATATTATACAAGGGATTATAAAAAGGCTCTCGTATATATACAAAGAGCCGCCGAAAAAAATAATGCGCAGGCTCTAACCGATCTAGCTATATGCTACGAGAACAGCTACGGCGTCGCAAGGGATCTGAATAAAGCCAGAGAGCTCTACAGACGCGGAGCTGCCGGCGGTAACGAATACGCCCAAAAAGCGCTAGGTAGGCTGTAGTAGCACAAAGACAACCGCGAAGCCGGTTAAATAGTTGCGGCTTTGCGGCGGGATAAAATTTTGATCGTCGAATTTCTTTACCGCGAAATTGCTTATAAAGTCGCTCAGCACTCGACACTGCGGATGCGGCTAAATTTTAAGTCGGACGAATATAGAGCCAGCTCGCTCGTGCGCGCATCGCCTAAATTTTAGTCATGCGCGGCACGGGGTGCGTAAGCTGCGTGATAGTTTGTGATAGTTTGTGCCGCGATGATTTGCGTAAGACGATTTCTCGGTGCGGTAAAATTTCAACCTCGGCGCTGCGACGATCTGCGGCACAAAGCGGGCGCGGTAAAATTTCGTGCTGCGCTGCGATATCTCGCGACAAGAAGCGAGCATGGCTCGTAAATTTTACCTAGCCGCGGCAGAGCAAAGCGCCATTCGCACCACGAGATGTGCCGCAAAGCAAGGCGCGGGTAAATTTCATTTCATGCGCGCAAGGACGCCCTGCCCGCGCGAGCGCCCTTCATAGGTGTAAAACCCCGCGCGGAGCGCGCCTCATCTGCGTAAAATGCACTCCGTCCGTCAAAACCGGCGCCTCGTCTGCATAAAACGCACGCCCTATCTGCGCTTAGTGCTCTTTAGTTGCGCAAAACGCACTACCTGCCTGCGTAAAGCGCGCTTCGTCTGCGCAAAACGCGAGCTGTTCACCAAAAAACAAGCACTCGTGCTCTGCCGTTGCGTCTAATCGCATGATCGCGCCGCAGAGCGGATGCGAGTAAATTTTAAAAGTAGAGAAAATGGAGAAAATTTTAAAAAGAGCGAAGTTACAAGGCGCGCTCGGTGCGATATGTATTTTGGCTGCGGGCGCGACGTATTTTATAAAGGGCGAGCCGGAATTTTTAAAGATAGTGCGGGTGCTCGCGCGGCTTCTTGCCTTCGTCTTTCTCTACGACGCGATCGCAAACGTCCAAAGGCTCTCGGGCTCGAACGTCTTTACGATCTTCAAATACACTTACAACGCCGTGCTTTTGGCGCTGCTATGCAGCATAGCTCTTTATGTGATAGACAAATCCTTCTTGGGCTTGATCGACATCGGTATGTCGTTTTTACTGCTTGGCATCGCGATAGCGTGGATAGTCATAAATTTTAAATTGCGCGCCGATACGGGTTGCGTGTTTTTCGCCGTGTACGCCGTGCTGCTCGCTACCAAAGTCGCCGTAAACTTCCTCCACGGCATGCTTGAAATACTAACACCGACCCTCATAACAAGTGGCGTCGTAAAATGCATCGGGGTAGCAAACGCGTTGTCGGAAATCGTCCTGCCCGCCGTACTGCTCGCCGCATGGCTCGGTATAAAGAGCTCCCGAAGCTCGCAGGATCCATGGCGCTAGAGGCGGTAGATCGCGGCGTTAAATTTAAACGCGCCGCGCCGTAGCGATAGGCGCTGTTTGGACTAAACATGCCGCTTTGAGGTACCTCGCGCCGCCGCCGCTGTCCGAACCCGCGATAGGTTTGGACTGAACATGCCGCTTTGCGATGCGGCCGTCGTAGAAGCCGTAGAAAAGTAAAAATTTTAACAGAAGCTGTATGCGGCGCAAAAAATTCGAAATTTAAATAAAAGGCTCTGCGCCGCAAAAGCTACGACGCAGAGCCGGAGGTTAAGATTAAGGGGATTCAAAACCAAGTCTAAATTTAGCGGAGTCAAAAGCTAAATTTGGCGAAGTCCGAGGCTAAAATCGGCAGAATCAAAAGCTAAATTTAGCGAAGCTCCGAAATAAGCCGGCAAAGCCCAAGTTAGATCAACGCAAAGAAACCCAAGCCAGGCTATTTATCCTCCAAGACCTTGCTCTTCCACTTCGATGATTTCTCCTCGCCTTTTGACATATCTTTAGAAAATTCCGAAATCGCTTCAAAATTTCTCTGCACGCCGTCGCTAGAATTTTTGTATTTTA
>NZ_CALHIK010000101.1 GCF_938030785.1 uncultured Campylobacter sp. | reverse complement strand
TCTCCGCCACGCCTATTTTCCTTCGTCGATTTGTTCTATTTTTGCGATCAGCTCGCTTGCTATCCGTTTTTTATCGAAAAACGAGGCTCTAATTTTAGCCTTTTTCTCATAAAATTTTACATAATTTTCATCATCCAGCGCTTTTTGCATCGCCGCTTGGGTGCTTTCTAGATCGTTCACGCCCACCAGCACGCCCCATTCGCTTTGCCCCATAAGCTCGCGCGCGCCACTTTGATGATCGCTTGAAATTACGAGCTTGCCGCACGCAAGAGCCTCGATGAGCGCGTTTGAAAAGCCCTCAAAAAGGCTTACGAAGACAAACGCATAGCATCTAGCCATATATTTATACGGGTTTGCGTCAAAGCCCAACAGTTTCACGCGACCGCTTAAGCCCAGCCCCTCTATCAGAGCCTCAAGCTCGGCTCGCAGCACGCCGTCGCCCAAGATCAGCAGGTCTTTGTCGTTATTTTTTAAATTCGCATACGCGCGGATCAAAAGTGCGTGGTTTTTACCCGCATCGAGCCTGCCGACGCTTAGGAAAAAGGGCCGCTCCTGCGCGATAGGCTCGCTAGCTTTGTGACCGATCTCATCCAAATCGATCGCGTTATACAGCACGCTCATCTTGCGCTCATCGATTCCGAAATTATCCGCCAAGTCACGTAGATTGCCGAGCGAGTTTGGAAAGATAAAATCGGCCTTCGGATAGAGCTTGCGCAGCAAAAATTTTGAAATTTTGGATTTAAAGCTCGCATCTTTATACAGCACCGACGGCGTCGAGCATTCGTTAAAAATCATCGCTCCGCCCAATCCGTAAACTCGCGCCAGCGCCGCCACGTAACACGGGCGGTTCATCCAAACGAAGTGGATATCGATGCCCAGTCTCTCGCATAGCTTTTTGTAGCGCAGCGCCAAAAACGGCAGCTTTGCAAGCTTCAGCAGCCCGTTTTCAAAGGGGGCTGATTTTTCGATGAAATGGATCTGCACGCCGCTTGGAATTTCATAAAAAATCCTCTCGTTCATCAGCACCAGATGCACCTCGTAGCGTGCCGTAAGCTCGCCTAGGAGGTTGCTTACGACGCGCTCGGCGCCGCCGCCGCCCATCGAATATATAAAAACGCTTAATTTCTTCATCCATTTACCTTTTAAATTGCTGTTGCGCTCTAAATTTAATCTTTCCGTTTTTCACGCGAGCGCCGCCATACCCGCCGTTTAAATTTAGCGTATTTTACGCCGCTCTAAGCGGCTAAATTTCATCGCGCGATGCGGCAAATTTAAACGCGTTGTTTCGCTTGGGCGTAAAACGCTATCTTAGCACACTGAAGTTTAAATTTAATCCCTGCGCGCCGCGGCGACGTAATAAACGACTCTACTATTTGCGCGCAAACCGATCGATCAAGCCCTGCCAGAGCTCAACGATGCGCTCCTGCGAAAACTCGTCTAAATTCTCATTTGCATTTTGCACCAGCCGCTTTTGCAGCGCCTCATCGCGCATTAAATTTTCAAGCTTGCTCGCAAGTTCATTTGCATCGCCGCATTTAAACAAAACGCCGCTAAAGCCGTCCTTTATGAGCTCTTTTGCGCCCGCCGTGTCGCTACTGAGCCGTGCACAGCCGTAAAATGCAGACTCGATCAGCACGTTCGGAAGCCCCTCGCTAAGCGAGCTTAGCACAAAAATTTTGGCTTCTTTATACAGCTCGTTCACGTCCTGTTTGTGCCCTAAAAATCGCACTTCAAGCTCGAGCCGCGCCGCCAGCTCGCGCAAGCTTTCGCGCAGCGAGCCGTCGCCTGCGATTAAAATTTCCCACTTCGCAAGCAGGCCTTTATCGATCCCGCTTAGCGCGTCAAAGTAAATTTCATACCCCTTGACGGGCTCGAGCCTGCCGACGCTTAAGATCACGTTTCGCTTGGCGTCCTTAGTATCGCAGATCTCGCCGAAAAAGGGGTTATGCACGACGAAGCAGTTTTTGACAAATCGCGAATAGTACTCAAAGTCCGAGCGCGTAAGCACCGTAAGCGCATCCGCTTTTTTGTAGCACAGATCGCGCACGCGGCTAAAAAGCCCGCTTGGCAGATAATCGTGCGCGTTGTGCTCTGTCGCGATGAGCGGGATGCCTAGCCCAAAGCTTGCGATCACGCACGCTACGTTCGTCCAGTCCATAAAGCTGATGATGACGTTTGGGCGCTCGCGCTTGAAACACTCGCGCAAAATTCTGTATTTATCGAACCTGCCGCCGTTTTTATAAACATCCAGATGCAAAAATTTTATCTTTTCGCTAAATTTATACCTGCCCTCATCATTTTCCAAAACCGCGATCGTAACGTCGTTCGCGCGCGCAAAATGGTTCGCCAAAACCTGAAGCACACGCTCGGCGCCGCCGTTTCTAAGAGCCGCGATGACGAATAAAATTTTCATCTAAACGCCTTGTAAATTTTATATAAAAACCGCAACAGAGCAGGGTTTGCGTAAAACAAAACCATTAAAATTTTTTGCACCCTATTAGCATGGCGCATGAAAAATCTGAAATTTAAATTTTCACGCACAAAGCCGTGTAGCTGCGAAATGACGGCGACCGCTTCATCGCCGCCCAGCGCCTCGTCGCTATTTGGCGCCTTCTTGCTTGAAATTTCGCCCGAGCCCTCTTTCGCGCTCGAATTTACGGCGCCGCTAGCAGGCGCGGTTGCTTGCGATCTTATCACCATAAACGCCGTATTTAGCGCGGATTCGCAGCGCGTGAAGTTCGCCTCCTCCCTTAGCTGCGGATATGCAGAGACAATGGAGTCCGTAAATCTGCGCACTGCGGGGATCGCAGCCAGGTGGCGGCGCGAGAACGAATTAACGGTCGAGCCCGCGCGGATGCGGTAAAAATAGAGCGTCTCACTCGTGCACGCGGTAGCTCCGTGATTAAACATATCGAAAAAAATCGCCACGTCCTCGTAGATCTGCCCCTGCGGAAAGCGCAGGCTTTTAAAAATTTCGCTCGCAAACAGCGCACGGCAGGGACCGGTGCTAAAATATGGATTTTGTAGGCAGCTCTGTCTAAACAGCTCGCACGGCTCTATAATCCGCTCGCGGCTCGCGCCCTTTTGGGCTTTGCTTTGCGCTTTTATCTGCGGCGCACAAGCTCGCGCGCCGTTTTGCAAGCTACCGGTTTGTGCGCTATTTTGCGAAGCGCAGTCTTGCGAGTTGCACGTTTGTACGCCGCTTTGCAAAGCTCCGTTTTGCGCTGCAGCGGTTGCGGGGCTATCGGCGTCGCGCACATTAAATTTAATTTTATCCTCCGCGGAGCCGCTAAATTTAGCCTCATCTGACGCTGCGCTTTGCTTCCCCGATAAAATTTCACTCCCCGTTTCTTTAAATTTAGCCTCATGCGCCCTGATCTCCGCAATCTGCGCCGAGCTTTCAAACGCCTTGTATCCGCACATCGCGATCTTGACATTGAATGTTTTGATTAAATTTAAAAGCGTCCGCACGAGATCCACATCCGCCACGTCGTCGCTATCGACGAAGGTCAAAAACTCGCCGCGCGCAAGCTCAAGCGCGGCGTTTCGCGCGCTAGCCTGCCCGCCGTTTGACTTATGGATAACGCGCACGCGGGCGTCCGAGCGCGCATACTCATCGCAGATCTCCCCGCTAGCGTCGGTTGAGCCGTCATCGATCAGTAAAATTTCCAAATTCGAGTAGCTCTGATGCACGACGGAATTTAGGCACTCGCGCAAAAAATCCTGCACGTTATAAACGGGGATTATCACCGAAACTAGCGGGTTTTGCCTCATTTTTGCTCCAAGCTCAAATTTATAAAATCGGTCCATTTTTTACCGATCGTTTCTATGCTAAAGTCCTGCGTGCGCTTGTTTGCGTTTTGCACGAGAGTGTCTCGAAGCTTCTCGTCGCTCATTAAAATTTCGAGCTTTTTAGCGATCTGCGCGCTATCGCCCACAGGGCACAAAAACCCGTCTACGCCATCGTTTATGAGCTCGCGCGGCCCTGCGATGCAGTCTGTAGAGATGCGTGCGATGCCGAAAAATAGGCTCTCCATCAAGATATTGCAAAAGCCCTCGGCTCTGCTGGTGACGACTACGATTTTGGCGCGCTCGTAAAGGCTCTCGATATCGCGCACGAAGCCGATAAATTGCACGTTTACGCGCAGTTTCGCAGCCAGGCTTTCAAGGCTTTTTTGCTCCGGCCCGTCGCCTGCGATCACGACCTTCCACTCTTTTAAAAGATTAAAATCCATAAGCGCAAGCGCCTTAATCAGAGTATCAAAGCCCTTGTAGGCGTTGAGCCTGCCCGCTGCGAGGATAATATTTTCCTTGGCAGGGCGCTCATCCTTGGCATGAGAGATCTCAAACATCGGATTTGGCATGATCGCGCGATTTTGCACGTAGGTGTAGTGGTCGAAATCGAACTTGCTAAGCACGCTAAGCCCATCGGCAAACGGATAAAAAATCCGCTTCAGAGCCCGCCACATCGGACTTTTTAAAAAGCGATGGTTAGTGTGCTCGGTGATGATGATCCTATTTTCAAGCCCTAAATTTGCGATGAGCGTAAGCACGTTGGTGTTGTCCAAAAAGGAGATCACGACGTCAAACTCGCGCTGCTTTAAAATTTTACGAAGCGCGAAAATTTTATTAAATCGCTTCGTAAAATTTCCCAAAATCCCCCGCTCGCCGACGCCTAGGTTCAAATTTAAAACCCGCACCTTGGGCGAAATTTTATAAAACGGCTCTTCCGCGTCAAATTTTATCACGCAAACGTCGTGCTGCTCGCAGAAATAATTCGCCAGCACGCTTAGCACGCGCTCGGCGCCGCCTTTACCCAAAGATGAAATCACTAAAGCTATCTTCATTTACGCCCTTAAATTGCTGATCAAAAACTCGCGCGAAGCCTCACGCCTGCGCGATAAAATTTCATTCACGCGCGCCCAATCGACCTGTTTGCTTAGGCTCACGTCGCTCGCGCTTTTTATGACGCGATCTTGCAGCTCGAAGCTCTCAAAAAGCGAGTAAAAGCGTGAGCTGCCGCGGTTTTCGTTGATAAACGCGAAAAACGGCTTATTAAACAAGATCGAAAACGCGCATCCGTGAAAGGAGTCGGTGATCACGAGCTGCGCGCCCGCGATGAGGCTTAGCCACTCCTCGATGCTTACGCGATTTGCCTTGTCGTTCACCTCGCGCACGCCCAGCCCTTCGCGCTCGCTCACGCTTTTTAAAATTTCGCTCTTGCTCTCGTTTTGATCCAAAATGTAGGCAAAAATTTGCCCTTTTTGTGCGGCGTTTGCTGCACAAACAGCATTCTCGCCGGTATCCTGCGCCGAAAAAGCCGTATCCGCAATATCCGCTGCGGTGCCGTTTAAATTTTGCGCGGCGCCGTCTGTTTTTGCGGCATCTTGCACGCCGTCCGCTTCCGTGCGGCCTGCGTCGCTTTGCGCGAACTCTACAACACCCAGTTTTACGCCGTTTGCCGCGGGCGAAATAAATTTTTCAAAAACCTCTCTGCCCGCCAAAAGCGTAGGATCGAGCACGAAAGCGGCGCCCGAAATTCCAAACACGCTTTCGCAAAGCGCCGTGCCATTGCGCTCGCGCACGCTAATCGCTTTAAATTTAGCTAAATTCGCCTTATGAAGCTCTAAATCGCGCGCGCCTTTGAAGCTCTCGCCGCCGAAGCTCGCTGCATAGGCGATTTTGATGCAACCATGCGGCGCAAAGCCCAGCGAAAAGTCGTTTTCAAACGCGTCAAAATACGGCGGATTAAAGACTTGATCGCTTCCGAGCACGCAAGCGCCGAATTGCTCCTGTTCAAATAGCCGCTTTAGCGCCGCGGACGAGTAAATTTCGCGGGTCGTTTCGATATTTTGCGCGACAAATCGCTGCGTGTCGGCGTAGTAGCGCAGCGTGCTAAATTCGGCGTTTTTGTATTTTTTAAAATAGATCAGCTTCGCGAGCAAAAATTTTAAATAATCGCGCGAAAAAAGGCCTCTTTGCCTGATCTTTAAATTTACCACGGGCGCTTCGAAGCCGTAGCTCTCAAGCGCGCGCTGCAGCGCATAAGCCTGTAAAATTCCGCCGTAATTATTTACCAAAGGTAGCGTAAAAATCGCAACTTTCATCCATTTTTCCTTTTAAGCTTGCCCGCTAGCTTGCCTAGCAGAAATTTCGCCGTAGCAAAATATGCCAAAATCCGCGCGACGCGGCGTATCTTTCTAACCCGCGCAGCGATAAAATCGTCGCAGTCAAAGCTCCTCGCGCTCTCGTTTTGGATCTCAAATTTTAGCTTGTAAATGTATTTTTTAAGCGGATTTTTCGTGCCGTAAAAAATTTCGTTTTTCGTATCCACCACGCTTTGCTGCGAGCTTTGCACTAGCGCTGGCGAGATACTTTCGCAAAACTCGCCGCCGTTTTTAAATAGCTCGTCGATCCTTTCGTCGCGCGTGATCACGAGCGAACTGCCGCGAAAATCCCTCACCTGCGGGCTTAGCCACGCATCCATCAGCACCGCGTCGGCGCACTTTGCGAAAACATCGACGCAGCGGTTACAGGCAAGCGGCGTAAATGCGCGCGAAGACCAGTA
>NZ_CALHIK010000100.1 GCF_938030785.1 uncultured Campylobacter sp. | reverse complement strand
GAGCAGCAGACTGAAAATCTGCGTGTCGGCAGTTCGATTCTGCCTCTAACCACCATTGCCTATTTTTTACAATCTAATACAATTTAACAAAATCCCTAAAATACGGACTTCAAGCGATTTTAGCCCTCTAAAGCAGTCTAAAATAATCAAGCAAAGCTAGCAATTTAAAAACATTTTAAAAATATTTTTGGCAAAATTCCAAAAGTCAAGCGAAAAAATATTTTTAAAACTTACCAAATGCCCTATTTAACGGGCTTGCAAAGCACTCCAAAAAATGTTTTAAAACGCTTGAAACGCCTAAAATAGGGTTTTATGAAGCTTAAAAAAACGCCCTCGAGGCAAAAAATATTTTAAACCTCATCAAATCCCCAATTTTAGGCACGCAGAGAGCAAAAAGGCGGCGATTTTAAAAATATTTTTGCGCGGGATTTTGAGCTAAAAACCGAAAAAATATTTTTAAATCGTCTCAAATAACGCATTTAAGGGAGTTAAAACGTAATGGCTAGGATAGTCAAACCGCTTAGCGATAAGCAAATCAAAGAGGCAAAGCCGAAAGCCAAAGACTACAAGCTCACGGACGGCGACGGCTTAGGGCTGATAGTAAGCAAGAGCGGGCGCAAGCGCTGGGTATTCGCTTTCATTAGCCCCGATACTGGCAAGCTGAATAACACGGGGCTAGGCAACTACCCCGTTTTATCGCTAGCCGAAGCGCGAGAGAAGCGAACCGAGCTTAAAAAGCTAGTGATGAGAGGTATCGACCCTATCACGGAAAAGAAGCGCGCCAAAGCTCAAAGAATAAGCGAGCATAATCTCAGTTTTGAAAAGGTCTTTAACGAGTGGCTAGAGCTTGAAGCTAAAAGCATACTGCCCCAAACGCTAAAGACCAAGCGCGGGCGCATTGAAAACCACGTAATGCCGATACTAAAAGATAGGGGCATAAAAAGCATTACTCACGGCGAGATAGCGGACATCCTTAAAGAAACGTCAAAGACTACGCCGCAAACCGCCGAGATAATCAATCAAATTTTAAACCGCGTCTTTTTATTCGCCGTATCGAGCGGCTACGCCGAAGTTAATATTATGGCTAATATCGACGCCAAAAGCCTAATCCCTAAAACCAAAGTCGAGCATTACGCCAAGCTAACCGAGCGCCAGGACTTAAAGGCATTTTTTAACGCCATTTATGATTATCCTCATTTTGAGACGATTAAAAACGCGATGAAGCTATGCCTACACCTACCGCTAAGAGCCGCGCCGCTGTCGCGCCTAAAATGGGATTACGTAGATTTTAATAGAAGGCTTTTAACAATTCCGCGTGCCGAGCAGAAAATCAAGCGCAGCGAGATAGGCGATTTCAAATTGCCGCTTAGCGATGAGGTTATGCGGATACTTGAGGACCAGGCGAAATTAAGCAGGGCATACGAGTATATTTTTATTAACTCGCACTTTACGGGGCATATCCACAAAGACACCGCCACGAACGCGATTAAGGGCTTTGACTTTAGAGACAGACAGACGGGACGCGTCGTAACCCTGCATAGCCTACGGGGCATATTTATGACGCAGGCGTTTAATAATATGCAAAAGCACGGAGTAAGCAAAGAGGCTATCAAAAAGGCGCTAGACCACCTACACGGCGATAAAGTGGATTTAAGCTATTCCGAAAAAGCCGATTTTTTGGACGAGCTTAAAATCTTGCTGGACTGGTGGAGCGGCTACATACTCGAAATAAAAGATAACTAGGAGAGGTAAACAATAATAAAAGAAACAAGAAAATTAAAATTGTCTGAAATTATTTTTGATAATTTAAAATATTTAGAGGCTGGGTATCTTGAATTTAACAAGGAAAATTTTATTTTTCAGGATTTAGATGAAAATCAAATATACGACTTAAAAAGCGCACTTGACTTTACCGACAATTTAAATACTTACGGCTTTAAACACGCTGTAACAAAAGGCGTTAGTGTAGCGAGTTGCGACAGTTTTAGCGAGCGAGATTTTTTAAAAATTAAGATATTAAATAAGGATAGTGGTAAAAAAGAAACCATTAAATTAACACATATTATTACAGATACGGTTCAGACAGATGAGGACAGATTTTTAAAATTAAAATTTTGCTCACGAATACCGGATTTTTGCGAAATCCCAAAAATTACTAAAAATAAGGCATTTGCGCTTTACGCGCCTATTTTTGAGAGAATAAGAATAATAGAGCGAGATGATAGCATAGTCTACAATGAAACCTTTGCGAGGGCATTTTGCGAAGCGATACGCGAATACGTAATTTTTTTAAAATTTATTTACAAGCGCGATAATAGTAGAGTTTTAGACGATAAAGCTCCATTGGATATTGAAATAAAGAATAAGGCGTTTAAAAACGTTATCAACCAAGCCAATAAAACCAAAAAGCTATTTTTAGAAATGCAAGCAATAAGCGCATACCAAGCACAAATGGCACACGCTAGAAGCCCGTATGATTTTTTAAAGGCGGTTAAAAAAAGCGATAAAAACCAATCCGATATTTTAGAAAAGTTAGACGAGCTTTTAAATATTTTGGACAAAGAAGCCCAATATCAAGATAAAATTAGCAAAGTGACAATAAGTAGCGCGAATAATAAATTTTCAAATAGTATTTTAAAGCTTTGTAATCGAGTAAAAAAACAGGGCATTAGTGAAACGAACTTAAATAAATCTATTGAAAATTTACGCGCTAAAATTAGAGATTTAGCAGATTATAGTTTTAGATAACACAGAAAAAATAAATTCTCTATTATTTTTTAAGAGAATTTATTTATTATTTTTTCTACTTCAAATTTTTAATTTTTACTCATTTTTTAAACACGATAATTTTATTTTTAACATCGATTCTAACGGCGTTTTTGCGCTAGATTAAAATTTTGTTTTACGCCATAATTCGCCCAATCTTTGCAAAGATAATCTAAACAATAAAGGCTAAGCAATGAGAAAAAGCGAAGTTAAACCAAATGATAAATCTCATATAAAAGGTAAAAAAGTTAGATTGATAAAAAATGCGGTGCGAATAGCGATGTGGGCGATATTCATAAGCATATAGGGTTAGGGTAAAAAATGAGAACTTAAAATGCGAAATTTGCAAAATTTATGCATTTTTTGAATTTTTTGAAGCACTGCCCTTAAAAACTTTCAAAGACCTTCAAAAATCCTTCAAAATATTCAAAAAGCTCTAAATTACGCCTTTTTTGATATGCGCCACTACGCGCCCTACTATATTGCAGCTTTTCAAATTTTGCCCTTTTATAACGACAGGCTCGTATTTCTCATTATCCGAGAACAGAGTTATGGTTTTTGTCACAGGGTTCTTTTCTAGGCGTTTGACAAAGGTATCTCCATCGTAGTTTAGGGTGTATACGTAGCCGCTGACGATGCTGGGCTCACTTTGTATAGCTCTTACAAAAAGCAACTCGCCGCCGGTGATCGTAGGCTCCATGCTATCGCCGCGAGAATTTAGTGCATGGATCTGCGATAGGTCGCCGCTGATATTTAAAAATTCACGCAGAAAGCTCTTCGTAAGCTTTAGTGTAGCAGGCGCCTCGTCGTAGTTTATGACGCCGTATCCGGCGCTTGCATAAGTATCCTCGTAATAAGGTATGGCTATGATATTACTATCCTCGTCGTTATCAATACCGACTTCTTTAAGGTCTGAGAGACTAACGTCATTTTTATCAACACTTGCGTCATCACTAACGTCAATACTTACGTCAAAATTTTCATCCAAAAAATAATCAATTTTAACTTTAAAAATTTTAGCCATTTTTTGTACGGTTTTTATGTCAGGAACACTTGTACCATATTCATAATTTTGTAAAGTTCGGCTTGTAATATCAAGTTTGTCCGCCAACTCTATTTGGTTTAAGCCTAGATCTTCCCTGGCTATACGAATTTTCTTTCCTAAATTCACTTCTACCCCTTGACAAAACGAAAATATTTTCGTATAATTCCAAACATATTTAGAAGTATATTAGCCAAAAAAGGTTAAAAAATTCTAAAAGTTATTTGAAATTTTATCGTTAAACCCAGGAATACGTTATCTTTAGGTTTAGCAATAAAATTTTAAAAAGGAGTGGCTTTGAAAGCGAAAAGAAAAGAGAGCTTAGCAAGACAGATAAAGGCTAAAACAAAGTATGATCTAAAGGCTTACTGCGAGATAAGAGGGCTTAGTGTTACGAGCCTTTATAAGGGCTTTATTAGCAAAAAGAGCAAAGAGATACTCGAAAAAGACGGTATAGCGGTAAGTAGGGTGGCCTAAGGCTTAGAGATATGTGGGTAAATTCCAAGTGTGCGGCTGAAATTTTGGGCGTAAATTTGAGAAAACTACAAAGGACAGTAGTTAAAGCTCAAGACGAGCTGCAAAAAAATTTAATTGTTGATACGAAAAATATTTCGTATAAGTATATTGACGGCATCGGGCGCGGCGGTAAAACCCTTCAAATTTGGATTGATGATAATCTGATAAACGGCGAAAACGGCGAAATTTCACAGCAAAGCGCGCCCGCTCCCATTAAAAATAGCGCGGGGAGCGAAGATAAATGCCTGGAGCCCGCGCCCTCCGCACCGCAAAACGAGCGTAGCGACGCAAGGCGAAGCCGAAGCGGCGTTTCTTGCGAGCGTAGCGAAGCGGAGCAAAACGCTCTGAGCCTAAAGATTAAGGATATTGAGCATATGAATAAGCTAAAAGCAATAAACGAGTTAAAAAGCTGCCCTGCGGGAATGAGTAAGACGCTATGGGGCAAGGGAGTAGCGGCGAAATACGAGGTGAGTTTAAAGACGCTATATGCGTGGGCTAAGCTATTTAAGCAAAGTGAAGTAGAGGTTAAAAACGATGAGCTAAGCATTGATTTCAAAGCTAAGTTTAAAAGCTCCAGCTTTGAGATGAGCGCTTTAGAGTGGGCGGTGGGTTTTATGCTGCACAATCCGCTAGCTAGCAAGAGCTTTGCTTACGAGCAGCTGCAATCCTATGCGAAAGACAACGCCCTTAAAATCGGCTCATACCAAAGCTTCGCCCGCCTAACCGCGGCGCCAGAGATCAAAGCGATGCTACTTCGTGCAAGCTGCGGCGATAGGGGCGTACGAAACGAGTGGGCTATGCATATCATCCGCGATCTAAACTGTTACGAAAGTATGGAGATGATCTGCGGCGATCAGATAGTATTTGATTTCGATGCGGTAGGCCCCGGCGGAGAGGTAGTTAACCCCAACGCTTATGTCTGGATCGATATGGGAAGCGGAGCGATAATAGGCATAGATATAGTGCTTGGAAAATATAACCGCTTAAGCGTGGGCAACAGCCTAAAGATGGCTTTGCGCTTTGGCATCCCAGATGCCATCTATACCGATAACGGAAAACCCGAGCTAAGCGAGTATATCGCAGGCGTCAGGTCTCAGCTAAGCGGGATTAAATTTAGAGATTTTGACGATCTAGCGCCAAATCTGCTTCATAAAAAAGCAAAGGTAAGGAATTCTCGCGCAAAACCTATCGAAAATATCTTTAATCACGTCCAGCGCCGCATGGGCGAGATGGTAATAGCTGAGTGCGGCGGAGCGGGATATCACAAGGACGGTGATAGACAAAGCGAGATCGTAGCTGAATATATAAAGCAAAATCCGCTTAATTTTACCGATTTTATCTCATATTTCGAGCGGGCGGTGAGGTGGTGGAACGAACACTATAACGCCTCTCGCAAAATTCATCCTTTAAAAAGCTTCTTAGATAAGTTGGAGGCTAAGCCTAGGGCGGTATTTGATGAAACTACGCTTGAGTATATCTTTAGCGAACGCAGATCTATCAAAGTGAGAAATAGCTGCATAGCTCTATCGGTAATGGGGCAGAGGCGGACATATTCGCATCCTGCGCTTTGCAAATTCGTAGGGCAAAACGTAGAGGTAAGGATAAACAGAGGCGAGGTAGAAAGCGTATTCGTCGTAGATATGAAAAATAATCGCCCTATTTGCGAGGCTCATTTGATAGATCGTATAGATCCGCGCAATCATACCGCGCTTAGCGCGCAGCTAGCTAAAAATGAGGCCGTGGTGAGCGCCGTTAGGCAGGCGTTTGGCTATTACGCAAACCTTTATAAACGCCCTAATACTATCAGCTCCTATGCGAGTACGGCGTTTGAAGTCGATAAGCAAAGACAAAACAGCAGGCGCCTGCACTCCAAAATTGCTATGAGCAACGAGGAACTTTTGGCGGCGATGTAAAGCGCTTTTAAAATCTGCTAGCGGGCGGATTTTATAAGCGTTTGCTTAAATTTAGCCTACGGGCAAAGGAAAGAGCGATGAGTTTAAAAGAAAAATTTGAGTTATGCAAAGCTTATGGCATAACCCTAGGCAAGATCGCAGATGCGATCGGCAAGAGAGAAGGCACCGTTAGCGGCGTGCTAAACGGCAAATATGACTCCTCTAAAAGCGAGCTATATGCCGCCGCGATCGAGGCGTTTTTAGATAAGGTAATTACCGCTAATACTCCCAAAAAAGAGGCACAAAATGGCGGAGTTTGGTTAAGCCTGGCACAGCAAAAGATCAAGGAGCGCATCTATAAGATGGAGCAGACGAAGCTTAGCTTTTTTGAGCTCATTTTGGGCGAAAGCGGCATGGGGAAAACCTACCTGCTTCAAAAGCTTACGGCGGATCTCGGCGGTATCTACGTAAAGGCTAGAAAGAGCCTAAGCGCCAGCGCATTTATGAGTTTACTGCTGCGAGCCGTGGGCGAAAAGCCTAAGGGCAATACGGATGATAAATTCGAGCAGTTTTGCGAGGCGATCGCAAACTTAAAAACACGTCTGATAGTAATCGACGAAGCCGATCTTTTCGTGCGCGATAACGATCTGACTTTTGAGCGAAAATTTGAGCTTTTGCGCGAGATCTATGAGTTTAGTAAACGCGAAAACCTAGGCATAGCCGTAATCGCCGTAGGTATCGGAGTGCTTAAAAAGCGTATCGATAGGCTAGGAGGCTATCTGCAAAGTAGGCTTACCTACTCGCCGGAGATGACGCTAAGCAGGGATGAGCTCATTAAAATCGGCAAGCTGGCAGGTATTGATGCAGAAGTGGCGGAGTTTTTAGCCGAGGGGCAAAACGCAAGGTTATATGAAAAGACGGCACTAAATTTAGCCCTAGGCTACGAGCAAAAGGTAGCCGCTAATTTAGTTTATCACGTACGAAAAAGATAAGGGGTAAAAAATGAAAATTTCAAAAGATATAAATATGAAAATGAGCGATCTAAAAGCTTGCAAAGATGAGATCATAATCGCCCACTCATTCATTCTATTTCGCACCCCGCGGGGCTGGATCGCAAAGATGAGAAAGCGCGAGAGCATAACGGTACCGATCCCGCACTTCCGCCGCGGATTCGGCACTATTTGGAGCTAAGACTTTGATTTTACATGGCGCCCCGTGCGGGCGTCTTATAAAATCAAATTTAAAGGATGAAGTATGAAATTTCCAAAAGAGCTGCAAGCCAAACGCACCAAGTGTATCGTCTATACTCGCGTGATGGGCTACTTGCGCCCGGTAGAAAGCTTCAATATTGGCAAGGTAGGCGAGCATAAGCAGCGTGTGCTGTTTGAAGAGAAAAAAGATGTCGCCCGCACTAAGTAGGTGCAATAAGCGGAAGCAAAAGGAAGGGTGAAATGCAAAGAATTCAGGGCTACCGCACGGACAAGGTATGCGCCGAGCGGGTGAGGATGCTAAAGGGTGATGCGGATGTAGCTTACCGCGAGCTTGCGGCGATGCTAGGCATCAGCGTCGAGCGCGTCGCGATGATAGAGCGCACGGCGCTTGCGAAGCTTAGGCACCCGAAAAACCGCAAGAAGTGGATGGAGATATTTGAAACCATCGCAGAGCTTGAGCGCTGCGAAGCTCAAAGGCTCGGTAGCGGCTGGAGCCTGAAAGGAACGAAGAATTGAAGCTAAAGGATTTGATAAACCTAAGCGCCGAAAACTACAGCGCCGCAGCTCTGCGCGAATTACACGCAAAGATGAGCGCCACCGTGCCTGATATGGTAAGCGTAGGTCTTCGCTCGGTGCGTCGCGACGAAATAAAGGGCGGGCAGCTTGTAAAGGGTTGGGCGTTTTACGTGAGCTTCTGTTATGGCTCTAAAAAGCCCTGCGCGGAAATTGCGAGCTTCGGTAGGCTTCACATCTGCGCCGATGAGACGATGGCGGCAGATCCTTATATTGAGAAAATTTTAAGATATCTAAGAGAGGCGTAGCTTTTATCGGGCTCTTTTTGCAAGAGCCTATATAAGCGCTAAAGCTTAAATTTTAAAACAAAGGAGCAAAAGATAATGGACAAACGAACGGCAAGGCTCTGTTTCGTAAGCTCGCCGTATGCAAGCATCCCGTGCAAGCATGAGCGAGACCGCGACTACTATGCCCGCAAGCTTGCCGAGCAAGCCTGCGCCATCGTGCGCGCCAACGGCTACGAGCCCATCTCGCCCGTGCTTGCATGGATGGGGGTGTATAGCGAGCTGGAGCGCGAGCGAATAATGAAAAACTGCGAGGAGCTTCTAAGCGTTTGCAGTTACTACTATTTCTTTCCGTGCGAGTACAGCAAGGAGAGCAAGGGCATGGCATACGAGCGAGAGCTTGCAAAAAAGCTCGGCGTGAGGGAGTTGAAATTTAGTCTTTTCGATGAGTGAGAGGCATGCGGTGCGGATCGTAAAGAAGAATAAAAACAACCTTCCGATCTGCCTAAGATACGGCTACGTCATAAAATACGGACTAGCCAAAAAATTTAAAATTTTAGGAGAAAAACTATGGAGATCAAAAACTTCGCAGACGTCGATAACGCGCTAAAGCGAGTGTGTGAGCTTGAGGTGGCTTTGACCGATATAAACGGAGAGATAACGCTAAAGTGCAACAAGATCAAGGACGCGCAAAAAGCTAAGGTAGAAAAGCTCGATAGCGAAAAGAAATATATCGAAGCTCAAATTACCGCATTTTGCGAGAGCAATAAGGCGGAGTTCGCCGAAAAGCGCAGTAAGGATTTCACCTTCGGTAAGATAGGCTATAAGCTCAGTAAAAGCGTAAGCTTGCCGCGCATCAAAGAAAAGGTCGAAAAGCTTATCAAAGCGCTAAAGAGCTATAAGCTTGATGATTGCATATCCTACGAGGAGACTATAAACAAAGAAGCGATCTGCGAGCTTGATGACGCAAGCCTCGTTAAACTCGGCTTAAAGCGCACGGTGAAAGACAACTTCCGCATCGAGACCAAGATAGAGAATTTGCAAAGCGCAAATGTCTAAAAATCCGCGCTTTTAAACTTTAACAAAAAGCCCTATCTAAGGGCTTTTGATTAAGGTTTTATGAAGCGAAATTTTGGTAAAATACTAAAATTTAAAAAGGAGTAAAAACTATGCAAAAAGCATGTTTTTCTATAAATACTTTAAGCGATTTATGCTCTTTACAAAAAAAACTCATAAGTGGCGAAAGCGTTATCGTAGATAAAATAGGGCAAATATCATATACTATCAAACTAAAAGGTGGTAGATTCGACAATTTTGACATAGGCCTTATAGATGCCGATATAGCCGAAATAGTTTTATCGTATCAAAATAATTTTTATAAAATAGTTTCCACTTTGGAAAAAAATTATAATGTTGAAAATATAGACAAGACTAAACTTTTAAAGTTTAAATTGGAACGTGGTAGCCTACAAATAGAGCTAAAAGACTTAATTGCAACTTTATTGGAGAGTATAAAAAATATGAGTGATCCATACAAAGTGATTGTAATCGTATTTATAACGCTAGCGATTTTAGGCGGATACTCCTACAGTGAGTATTTAACGCATATCGAAAATTTGGCTGAAATAAGCGCTGAAAGCGAAAATAGGCGTATCATAGCAGACCTAAAGTCTGATAAAAAATTACAAAATGCCGTTAATGAGCCGAAAAAGACCGTAGCTACCGTGCTTCGTGACGACGAAAGTGCCGTATTCAACGACGAAGAAGAGCCTATAACTCACGAAAAAGTAAAAAAATTCGAGTTTAAAGAGTTAACCGACACGACGACAACGGATGATCAAATCGGAGAATTTACTATTTTAGGATACGAAAAGACAAATAGCGGAGATAGAAAATTTAAAATAGACGTAAACGGCATAAAATGGGTTAGCGCGAACCTTATAAACGCAGATCAACGCATAAAGCTGGCCACTGCTATAGAAAGAGGCAATAATGTGAAGCTGAAGATACGCACTGTTAAAGAATACGGCAAAATAAAGGAAGTTGCTATTCTGGATGTTATGGGCGGAGAATAGTAAGATGAGCGATAATCTAATCAAAACTACCTGCAAGCGGCTGGGGCTTACCTATAAGCAGCTGGGAGAGCTGATAGGGTATTCCGAGAGCGCCGTCAAAAATGCGGCCGTCGGAAACGTAAGCGAACCTATGAGTTTTGCCATTTCTCAATACTTCAAAATTCAAGACTTGGAAGCAAAGCTCAAGACTTGTGAAGATTTTAAGAAAAATTTAAAAGACTTTTTAAACTCTTAAAAGTCTTTTAAAGTATTATTCTACGCATTAAAACTACTTTACAAAACCTAAATACTTGACATTAAGTCCTTTTTAGTATATAATTACGCCATAAAAGTCATTTAGTGGCTTATGGTCTAAGGTTTGTCGAAAGACTTCAATCGTTTAAAATTTTGCCAAAGGAGTAAAAGATGAAAAATTTAGTAGTCATTAACGACCAAAGCGTAGAGTTTGAAGTGATGGATAATGGGATATTCACCACTTCATTAAGTGTTGCAGCAGTTTTTGAGAAACGCCATGCCGATATTATAGCGAAAATATCCGAATTTCCAACTGATGATTTTAACGAACGGAATTTTTCGCTCGTTAAATATCAAGACCAAAAAGGCGAATTTCGTCCAATGTATAAAATAACCCGCGACGGTTTTTCTTTGCTCGTTATGGGCTTTACCGGTGAGCGAGCCTATCGATGGAAAATAGAGTTTATCGCCGCCTTTAATAAGATGGAAGCGATGATGAGGCGCGGTGACTCTCATCTTGACGCGCTTATCAACAATATGGGCTCTCTAAACGAAAAGATAGATAAGCTTCAAGCCAAAAACTCTGCCCTTGCAGGCGAGCTGATCGAAGCTAGCCGCAAATACACCGCCGCACTTGAGCGCGAAAACGAGCTTTTACGCTCCGCGCGCGTAAGCGATACGCCCCTTAACGCACCCGTTTTAGTCGGCACGGGGCGTAAATTTAGCCCCTCGGAGTTGCAGCGCGCGCAAAAGTTAAAGGCTCAGGGGCTTACGAACGCCCGGATAGCGCAGGCTTTAGGGCGCAACCTAAGCACTGTAGCGAGAAATCTACGCAGGGCTCGTCGCAGCGAATACGGACTTTTCGGAGGCGCGCTATGAGGGAGGTAAGTATTGCCTATATCGATGCGGCGGATAGAGCAAGGGATATGCTTTTATGCCTAGGCATCCTAATGCAGGGGCTAGGCTTAGTGTGCGAGAATTACGAAAGCCCGAGCGGGCTAAAAGAAGCGCTCTATCTTTTAAGCAGATCCTGCGACAGCGCAAGCGACGATATGGCTCGAGCGAAAGCCGAGGGGCTACAGCCCGCCAAAGCATAAAATAACTTCATCGGGGCGAGAGATCGCCCCTGTTAAAAATTCCGCCCGTTTTTGCTACAATCGCAGCATCTTTAAACCGCAGGAGCGAAATCATGACCAAATCCCAAGAGATCTACCGCAAAAAACTTCTTGCGATGATCCATCTGCACCCGTTTTATAAGCACGCTGCGCAAGAGGGGGCATGGGATGTATTTTTGCAAAGCTGGGGTGTGGGTAGCTGCGCCGAGCTAAACATAAAAGAGCTCGTAAACGTGCTAGCGGTAATGGACGGCAAGGCCGCTCCTCATAGATTTATAGACGCTGCGACCGCTCCGCAGGTATTTGCTATAAGAAATGCGTGGCAAAACGTAGCGGCAAACGTAAGTGAAACTGCGCTGTTAGCTTTTATAAAGCGCATTATTAAGCAGCCTTGCGCCGATGTCTCAAAAATAAGCAAAAGACAAGCCTCACGCGTTTTAGCCGCTTTGAGGAAAATGAGGGAGAGCAGATAGTGTTTTGTCCGAAGTGCGCGCACGAAAAAACCGCCGTGTTAAAAACCGTAAAGGGGCTAAAAAATATCCGTATGCGCCGCTGCGAAAAATGCGGTTATACCTGGATCACGGAAGAAAAGCCGCTCAAGGATAAAAGCTTGGCGGATTATGTAGAGTATATCGATGAGATAGATAAAAAGGCATAAAAAGTTCAAAATCCGCCCAGTTTGGAAAAATTAAAAGGTAAAAAATGAGAAATTTAGCTAGATCCTTAATAAGATTTAAAATTTTAAAAACAAAGGGCGAGGTAGAAGCCCTACTACAAAACTACTCACAGATGCAAAGACAGAGGCTGGAGCAGATCTTAGATGAAATCGTAGCTCTTAGCACGCAAGAAACGGACGCATCTACGTTAAAAAAGCTACTCTTAGATAAGGCTGCAAGTGCAAATATCGAGGTTAGCCCGCAGGATTTAGAGAGCATCTATATCATCCTTGCGCAAAAGGTGAGCAAAAAGCTTGCCGTAGCGGCTGTGGGGCACATTAAAGAAGCCGTTAAATTTAGCTTTGACACCGTCGATGCCGAAGCGATCGAGGCTATGCGCAAGGGCTTTTATTGGATGGGCAAAGAATACAACGAAAGGCTGCAGAATAGGCTAAAAGATATTATCGAGCGGGTTTTTAAAGCAGAGATTGCAAACGAGGAGGTGGGCTCCGCACTGAAAGAGGAGTTCGGCTCTATTATAAACGCAGATGAGAGCTATTTTAAAGGAGTAGCCGATCATATCGCACTTCAGGCGCAAAATGTCGCGACGATCACGCAGGGGCAAAAATACGGGGTAGAATACTATAAAATTTTAGCGATAATGGACGCAAAAACCTCTCAAATTTGCCGCTCGATGCACGGGCGCATAATACCCGCCGAGCATCTAAGTGCGCAGGCGGATAAAATTTTAAACGCCCATAGCTTAGCCGACAAAAAAGCCGCTGCCGCTTGGCGAGATCAGGCCTTTTTCGGCAAGAACCTGCCTAAAAACTTCGGTCTGCCTCCATATCATTTTCGTTGCCGTACCGAGGCCGTGCCGGTGTGGATCGATGAAGAGGAGGAAGGCGGAGTGATGATGCGAAACACACAGCCGCTATGGGAGGACGAACTTATCCGCCATATCGATAAAACCGGAGTTGAGCGTATCCTAGACGCTAAGGCGGCGAACGGCGGGCACGGGTTAAAAGAGAGATTAGAACGAAACGACGAATTAAAAAGCGATATAATAAAAGCGCTCAATTCGATAACCGCCATAGCCCCTCAAAAGGGCGAGGAAAAATTAAGCAACGCTATAAGCAGCAACGGCTATTTTATGGTATTTGACGGCGACAGAATAGTGACGGCTTTTAAACCCGCTAAAGGCGCACTCGCGTATTTTAAGGAAAAAAGCGTAACATCGAAGCAGGAGATCATTAAAAGGTGGTGGCACAAATGAGAGATTTTATTCTTTATATCGATGAGCCCGAATGGGGCGTATATCAAAAGGATTATGACCTTTGGGTAGCAGCGGATCACGATAAAAAGCTCGCGGATAGATATCCCTTTGCCGCGCTTTGCGTTAAAGAGGGCCTGATTATGGGCTTTTTCGATATATCTATCTCGGACGAAGTAATAAAAACGGCGCGCAACGATGAGATGATGAGGGAAGTTTGCAACTTCAGGGTACTCATTCATAATAAATTTAAAGAGAGTTTTAAGGGCTCATTTATTGACGCGCTTAAATATATAAAGGAGCATTCGGCTAAATGAAAAATTTAAATAAAATTTTAGAAAAATTTCTCTATCGCGTGGGTGCAGAGACCGTAAACGTAGCTAAAGAGCATACCGCGCCTATTAAAACGGGCAGGCTAAAGCGAGATATCATGGTCGTAAGAGTGGATGCAAGAAGCGTAACGATAGGCAATACTGCAGGGGTGAAATATGCTAAGTTCGTACACGGCGGTACGGGGCTTTACGGAGCCAAAAAGAAAAAAATCGTGCCGAAAAAATATAAGGCGCTCAAGACGCCATACGGATACCGTAAATCCATAAAAGGGCAGAAACCGAACCCCTATCTTTTAAAGGCCTGGGAGGGCTATAAAATAAGAGGATTGCGGAGGGCTACCGCGATGCTTACGAAAGAGATCGGGCACGAGTTGGTGACAGAGATAAAGGCGAGCTTATAAAAAGCAGCGCCGTAAAACGCGATAAAAATTCAAAATTGCATACTCTCATATATTGTTGAATTTGACATCAGACTTTAAACGATTTATAATTTAAAGAAAGATTTAAAGGTGCGCTGGTGTTTCAAATTTTTATCATTTTATTAGGATTGTTCGCGATTCTTCTGCTAATTTCAATTGTTAATAAGAAAAAATGGAGCAAAATTTTAGGCTACGAGCCTACATTAGACGAGATGAGTATTATACTTGAACTTAGAGCTGTCGAATATTCTCAAGAAAAAATAATCGAAATTTTACACGCATTTAACTCAAAAATGCTTGATAAAAAGGCAATTGATGCCATTGTAAAAGATAAAAAACAAGAATTAAGGTTTCAAACAAAACGGCAGGAGTTGCAAAATAGACCCATAGAAATTACGGCGTATGAACAAGAACCGGAAGGGTTAGTGGACGAGATAGAGATCATAGACCCGGGTGATGAACAGACGATCTATAGTACCGACATCTGTGCCAATAGATGTGCCGATATCGTATATCAAAGCCTTCATATAGCCATAAATAGTAAAAAACTAGATACGATAGAAAGCAGAATCGGTGTAGCCGAAGATAAATTTAAAAAAATTATAAAATATGATAGCTATTTTGCCAAAGCTATAGAAAATAAATATAAAGACCTTTTAAGAAGAGCATACACGGCTAAATATATCAATGTGGCACAGGCCTATTATGAAAAATACCAAACATTAAAATCGCAAAAAGCCAAGGGCAAGTATTTTGATATGGCAAAAGAGCATTTAGAAAAAGGTATGGGAGATTTAGCCGCAGATCAAGATGCAATACGCGGGAAATATAAAGAACTGTTTGATGAAAATTTTAAAGCTTTGCCGCAAGTTTTAGAGGCAGAGGTAATCGACTCGGACGAGTATCCGGTCGGAACGACTGATGAAATGATCGAACTTTTTAAAATAGGTAACTTCGATGAGTTAAGAATGTTGATAAGCCAGTTAGCCTATAAATTTGCTAGCACGCCACAAAGCGATGCCGTAAAAAAGATAGGCATGTTTTTCGTAAAGCGCGATCCGATGTATATAGATATATTGTCAAAGGTACAAAAGATAGTTTCTAAAAGTCAAGGCATAAAACAATCAACGATATACAACGACGTAAGTCCTGACGGAGTTTATTCTGTTGAGGATATGCGATACGTACTCTATTATGCAGCAGAATACGGAGATATCATAAGAAAACCATTCGGCAACAGCTACAAACTATACACGAAAGAACATCCGCAAGATAACTTACTTATCTCGGGTAGCTAGTTTTATGTTTACGGTGCCTGAAATTTTAAATTATATACGCCTTATTCCTCCTCTCGCGTACCTTTTCAAAGTAGCTAAGCGCTAAAGCCAACGCCCAAAACCTATCGGCATGGCCGTGCTCGTTTCGATCGCTATCGTATAAAAAGCTCTTTTGCCCCGCTTTACGCTTTATAGCGTGCAGGTCTGCGATAAGCAAAGGATCGTTAGGGATAGATATGCTTTTGTCCTCGAAGTGCTTCTTTAAATTCAGAGCCAAAGCCTCCTTGACGCTAGCGGTAAAATATACTCCGCTCACGCGAGAGGTAAAGCGCGATTTAAGCCGCTCTGCTACCGGCATACCGATGCCGGTTTTATCGATCTTAAGGCAAGCCAGTAAATTTAGTCTCAAAAAATCCGTTAATAGATTTTCTTGCGCCTCAAAGCTTGCTTTTGCTATCACATCGTAAAGGCAGAGCCTTTTGATGCCCTCCCCGGCGTCATAAACCCCCATATGCACGCTTCTGTCCTTGGTGCGTCCTACGTCATAACCTGAAAACACGGGTATATTTTTCGGCGGCAATGTAGGGGTAAAATCACTCACACAAGATTTGATAAGCTCAATACCTAAAAGCGCGCTTTCATCATCTACGAATTGACATTCATAGGCGCTAGCCCAGGTATCGGCATCAAATAATGCCCTCATCGTCTCAAGATCAAATTTCAATCCCCCCGCCATAGCCCGGTAAATATCTACGCGGTGGCGGCTAAACATATAAAATTTAAGCTCGTCGCCAAACAGCTCGGCAAAAAAGCTATTTTCTTCAAAAGGGGTGGAGAGGATGGTAAGCCTACCCGCTACGGCGCCGATAGAGGGCACAAAAGCGTGCCAGATACGCTTTTGATTAGGATACCAGGCAAACTCATCCATCCAAATATCGCCGGTAAAGCCTTGCACCGTGCGGAAATTATGCGCCATAACGCGGATGGTAGCGCCATTATCAAGGCTTTTTTCATATTCGCTATCCTTGGCAAAAGATACGCCTAGCTTTTTTGCCCACATTTGCGAATAATTCATTAAAATTCTAGCCTGCTCCTCGCTGGCGCTTAAAAATAGTTGATTTCGCCCCGCTACGGCGCCAAGGAGCGCATCGAGGCTCGAAACATAGGAAAAACCTATCTGACGGGATTTTAATACGATGCGAAATTGCGAAGCGTCGTTTAAAAAATCCTTTTGATAATCGAATAGCTCGCCGCTTTTAAGCGCTATTTCTTTTAGGCTTTCATATGCTCCGTTCATTAGCGCGATGGGTTTTTTCTTATTTTTTACCTTTTGCTCTTTTGCTTTGGCGCCCTGCAGCCTAGAAAGCGAAGCTGTAAGCATAGCGATCTGCTTTGCCTTGGAGTCGCTGCTTTTGCCCTTGCTAAGCGCAGCTATTTGAGCTTTTAGATTGCGTATCGTCATCGCGCCGCCATCTTCCGCGCCCCTCTTACGCCAGCGCGCGATCGTAGCGGCATTCACTCCGTAAGATTTAGCTAGCTCGGAGGCGGCATAACCCGAGTGCAAAAGATTTAGGATAAGCTCTTTAGTCTTTTTGCTATACATCACTCATCCAGGCTAGCCGTAGCCAAAAAATCTAGGGTAAAGGTGAAATTTAGTATGTCCACGCCGCGCTCATCCGTAGCATCTACGCTAGAGCCCGTAAAGCGTAATAGAGGGGTCAGCCGCATCAGCTCTTTTAACACCGCCTCTCCGCTCGCGATAGGTACTATTACGCTAAGATTGGCGCGGTATTGCGTAAGATTTAGCGCCGATCTTTCGGATACAAAAACCTTATAATCGTCCTCATGTTTTAAAATAAGCTCCTCGCAAAGCGCAATAAGCGCTTTTTCGGTAGTGATTTTTTCGCCCAGATCCATTTTTACTCCCTAAACCGCGGCATAAAAGTAGCCGTTCGTATTCTTTTTCGTCGTTAGCTTATAAAATTTATCCATCCAGTACTCCTCCCATTGCTTTACGTCCTTGAAGGTCTCCAGGCTTTCGTCGTATTCGTTCGCACGTTGCTGGATCTTTAGCCAAAGCTTTTGCCCCAAAAGAGCAAGGCTCATATAGGCTTTAGCCTTAATCAAGTTTAGCCCGCTAATATCATATTTTTTTATCTCATATTCTGCCATCTCGATATATGGGATAATCTCTTCGTCGCTTATCATCTTTAATTTGTTATATCTGCGAATTTCGTTTAAAATTTCATCCATGTTTTTTATCCTCTGCACTCATAATTTAAAACCCCCTTCAAAAAGCTTCAAAACGCTTTCAATTTTGCCGCAAAACTTTTGCCTGTATGTTTTATCGTCCTAAGACATAAAACGGCTTAAACGCTTTTATTTGTCGTATCCTAAAATTCCACGTGCCTCGGCGAGCGATAAGATACCGCTAGCAACCAAAGAACTCATTAGCTCGCCGTCGTCCTTAAAGCTGCTAACATCTATCGGATTTAGTTTGATCTTAAAACCCAAAGAATCGAAAAACCACTCTATCTGTTTCTGCTTAGGTATAATAGTAAGCTCATTAAAGCTATGTAGCTGCTGGGCAACCTCGCCGCCGCCGCCGAGTTGAGAAGCGTTTATTATGCCCATCATCCGAGGCGGTATGCCATGAGCGGCAATAATCTCGTCTCTATTTAAATTCTTAAGTTTTTCAAAACTTATATCTTCTACTTTGCTGAGATCTTCTATGCGTACCTTAGCGTTTTCGCCGTTTGCCGTAAGCACCAAAGTTTTATGGGCTTTCTGATGGCCTTTAAAATTTACTCCAAAAAAATCTCTAAAAGCATTAAGCTGCGCTTCATCAGGTTCGGAGTTTTCAAATATGATCGCCGTATCGGCTCTAGCTGAGTTTTCAAAAAAAGCGTTATTGAAGCTATCGGCTTTTTGATTAGTCATTATGGCTAAAAGCGCGCCTAAATAATCTGGCTCGCCGTAGTATCTGCTCATAGGCGAATAATACGCCAGCTGCTTTGCATTTAGCGCGATCTTACGCCCGTTTTTTACCTGAAAAACCTCTTTGTTTTTGTCCACTCGCGCTTCTACGGAGGGCAAGATATAAAGATTTCGCCCGGCGATCTCCAAATAAGCATTGCCGAAGATTTCTAAATTTAATATGAAGGCGTATAAAAAATCCTTAGGCGTGCCTGCCATACCTTCTAATGCTTTACCGTCTTGCACGTTTGAAAGCAAAGAGGCCTTTAGCTGGATCGCTCTACGGTGATAGGTATTGGCATAAAATAATCCAAGCAAGTGTTCCGGAGCGCAAAACGGCTCTATAATACCGTCCGCACCTACAGTTTCATCTTTTATTTGCGCGCTGGCTTCTGCGGCAGCTTTAAAAATCCTATCCATATTACACCTTAAATTTTTAGCGATATTGTATAGAAAAATTTTATAAAAGTTAAGCTAAATAGCGCGTATAGCGCTTATATGGGTTTTAATTTTTTCACATTTTTGTAAAAATAACGCAACTTTTTGAGCTTATGGCAATAACCCATCGCGAGAAATTAAAACAAAGGAGGTACTAAGGTGGCAAAAGAGATCACGGATCTACAAATTCATCTAATCTCGCTCGTAAATGCAGGGGCGAATAATAAAACCGTCATCTATAAAGATAAGAATTTCGAGGAGCTTTTGCGGGTAAATTTCAGCAAGGACGTAGCGGGCGAGGAAGGGATCGTATACGGCATAGTATATGCTCCCGACGAGGTGGATAGCCAAGGCGAGTTTGCAAATGCCGCCGAGATTAAAAAGGCGGCATACGACTTTATGAAAAGAGCCGATCTTAGCTATTGCGTCGACGTAAATCACGACTTGCGCCCTGCGCCTGCTTATATCTGCGAGAGCTGGATAGTCAAGGAAAAGGATGCGTTTTTCAGTGAAACGGGCGCTTGGGCCGTAGGCATTAAGCTCGAGGACGAGGATCTGCGCGCTCGCGTAAAAAGCGGTGAGCTTTCGGGTTTATCGATGTACGGCTCCGGAGTCATCAAATCGGGTAGCGGCACAGGCAAGGAAGGCGGTATGTTAGAGGCGGTCAGGCAGGGCCTGAGAGAGTTTTTTAGCAAGAAAGATGAGAGCGAAGCGACCCCACAAGGGGTGGTTTCTAATAAAACCGAAAAAGGAGAGGAAATGAACAAAGAGGAAATTACCGAGCTAATCAAGGCCAAAACGGCGGAGAGCGACGAAAAGATGGCGAACTTGGAAAAATCGCTAGAGGATTTAGGAGCGAAGCTTGGAGCTTTGCAGGAGCAGATCAATAAGTCCGCTCAAGACGAGAGCGTCTCAAAACAAAAAACTTTAGGCAGCGAGGGGATACTATGAATAATCTAAGTGAAATTTTAAAAGGTTCAATAAATGCGCAAAGCGTTACGTTAAGCGGATCTCTAACGCCGGCGCAAGCGCACAACTTCGTAGATGCGATCAAAAACAACAACGGCTTTTTAAGCAAGATCCATACCGAAAAGATGGGAAGGCTTACCAAGGAGCTCGACGCATGGGACGTAGCCAAAGGGATCTTGGTGCGCGTAGCAAGCGGCGAAAAGCCTACCGAGGCGCAACGAGCGGCACTCGGCAAGGTAGGTACGAAGCTCGATGCCAAAGGCGTGCAGCTATTTGCTAGGATTTTGCAAGACGCGCTGGAGGACAATGCTGATAATCCAAATTTCGAGACCGAGACCCTAAACGCCTTTACGAAAGCATTCGGCAACGATCTTGCCCTACTTGGTTTCATAGGCGAGAGCGACACCTACGACGGCACCTTTAAAAAGCTGCATAAAGGCTGGATCCAAGTCGCCAAAGACGCTAGCGATACTACGAAGCTAACCTACGCAAGCTCGGATAAGGTATCGGATAGACTAAGTGCGCTCGTAGGCTCCATTAATTCCGACATCTTGGGCGAAAGCGTGGTGCTGATCAACCCTGCCGACGCACAGGCTTATAATAAAGAGCTAAGCGCGCTAAATTCTCCGATCCACTTGATCCAAGGAGGCGCGGACAAAATTTTAGGCGTACCTTTGGAGATTACCCCACTAATGCCAAAAGGCGTATATATGGCTACTCCGCTTAAAAACCTCGTGCTGGGAATGGGGCTTGACGTGCGCCGCAACCGCTGGTATGACGCGGAGGAGCGGGCATTAAAATATGTCTTTGATCTTTATGTCGATTATGAGATCGTAATCAAAAGGTGGGTCAGCCTAGCGACCGCTGCATAAGGATGCGATATGAAATATCTTGCACTAAAAAATATCTGCGCGGGCGGAAATTTCGTCCGCGAGGGTGAATATGTGGAGCTAGGGGGAGAGGTTGCCGCGGAGTATCTAAGCGTGGGCGCGATAGGGCAGGCAGAGTCTTTGGAGCTGGATAAAACCCAAACGGACGAGCCTCAGGCGGAAGGAGCGGCGCAAGAGCTGCAACCGGATATTGATACGGCCTCGTCTGAAGTCACGGGGCAGCAGCCTACCGAGTCCGAATCGCAGGCAGGGCAGGCGGAAAAGACTGCGCCTGATGAGGCTGCCGCCAAAAAGAACAAAGGTAAAAAATGAGATTTATTGCCGCAAAAGTTTTAGATAAACCGAGGAGCGAAGAATGAGCCTAATCGCAAACATCAAGGAAAACGAGGGCTTTTGCGGTGAAATTTATGAGGACACAAGGGGCTACAAGACTATCGGCTACGGCTTTTTAGTTTCGGCGCTAAGCAAAGACGAGCTAGCACTAAACGGCGGAAAGATAGAGCCGATGGGCCGCGCGGCGGCGGATCAAATTTTAGAGCTGAAATTAAAAAAGTTAAAGCCTAGGGTATTTGAAGCCTTTGCCTGGCTTCAAGACAAACCGCAAAACGTGCAGGACGTAGTGATAGAGATGTGCTATCAGATGGACGTTAACAAGGTTAAAAAATTCGTTACGACGCTTCACTACATAAGAACTAGCGAATATGAAAAGGCTATCGCAAACGGACTTCGCAGCCTCTGGGCGCAGCAAACTCCAAATCGTGCAAAGAAGGTGCTAAATGGACTACTTTCTAAATCTTAAATTTGTAGGCATCGCCTTTGCGGCAACGCTGGTCGCAAGCGGAATTTGCATAGCGCTTCTAAAAAGCGATATTTCGCAGCTAAGCACCGAAAATGCAGGGCTAAAGGTGCAGTTACAGCAATGCGAGCTAAATCTAAGCCTGCAAAACGCCGCGATCAAATCCCTTGAGGTGAATGCAAGCCGCCGTAACGAGGATAAGATCAAAAACGTTTCAAAAATTTACGTCAAAGATAAAAGTTGCGAGGCACAACTCGATGCATATAAAAAACTTCTTGATAGCGCTTTTTAGCGTACTTTATTTATGCGGCTGCGGCGCAAAGGAGCCGCAGGTAAAACAAGTCTATGTGCCGGTGCGCTGTAATCTGAAAATGCCGCTTAAACCTGCGGCAAACGGCAGCTTTGAAGCGCATAAAGAGCTTGTGAGGTACTTTTTGAGATGCGAGGAGATAGCCAAAGACTGCACGGGAGAGAAACGATGAAAGCTTTGATTTATTTACTGAGGGCTTTTGTCTTAGTGGTATTTAATCTTGAGCTTTACGTAGTCTTTGACAATCTTATACGAAGCGAAAATTTAGTACTCCTGCTTTGGTCGCTTTGTATAGGCGTTACGGGCGCTCTTTTTTCGCCTGCGTCGCTCTATAGAACCTTTAAAGTATGAGCAATGGAGTATCTGCTTTATGTGCTAGCTGCGGGCGTTGCGGGCAGCGTAACGGCTTTTTTGAAACATGGCGAGCGTGGCGCGGGCAATTTTATCAAACGAGTATTGGACGGCTGTTTTAGCGCATACATCGTTTATGAAATATCTTTCTTTTTCTTCAAAGATATGCGCCTGAGCCTTGCGATCTGCGGGATCGGCGCCTTTAAAGGTAGCGGAATTTTGGATTTGGCAGTCGGATTTATAAGAAATAAATTTGATCTAGACGATAGAAACAAGGACGAACAATATGAGCAATAACCTAAACGAGATCGGCATCATCAGCGAAGTAGGCGGAGATCGCGCACGGGTTGCGATCGGCGATATGGTCACCGACTTCTTACCCGTATTCCAGCCTTTTGCCAATTCTTTCGCCACGGGCTTCGCGCCGATTCGCGTTGGAGAGCAGGTGCTTGTGCTGCCGATACGAGGCGAGCTCAATGCAGGCGTGATCCTACGTGGTATCTATCAGGCCGCTCACAAGGCGGCCGCGACCGATAAGAAGATCCACGCAAGTTTTGAGGATGGAGTAAGCTTTTCGTATGATACGGCTAGCTCCAGCCTTGAAATTTCAAGTCCGAAGCAGATCAATATCACCTGCGAAAACGCAAGCTTGACCGCAAAATCGGTGAGCGTAAAAGCGGACGATACTACCGTGCAAAGCGGAAATATCAAGCTTTTGGGAAATACGGTCATTCAAGGATCAATCTCGACCGCGGGAAGCGGCGGAGGAAGCGGAAGCTTTGCGATCAATGGAGATCTGAGTATCATAGGCTCGCTCAAGGCAAGCGGCGACATCAGCGATGGCAGGGGCTCGCTTTCGAGCCATACCAACGGCGGAGTAGCGAGGGATTGAGATGGGTAAATACTTAATAAGCGTAGAAGATAGCATAAAAGATATTCTAAGCACTCCTATCGGCTCGCGCGTGATGCTGCCCGAATATGGCAGCCGCCTTTTTGAGCTGATCGATAGGCGGGTCAATGATGAGTTTCGCGCCGATTTGAGCTATTTCGTCATCGAAGCGGTGCAGCGCTGGGAAAAGCGGGTGCAGATCGACGAAGTGAAGCTCATAAGCTTCAAAGATCACAAGCTGAGTTTTAAAATTGTGCTAACAAACGGCAAAGAGATCGGAGTAGAGATATGAGTTTTCTTAAAAATTTGCCTTATCCCAATGTAATCGAACAGCTTAGCTACGATGAAATTTTAAAAGCTGTTAAAGAGCTTTTTAAAAAGCATCTAAATGACGATGAAATTTCGCTTCTTGAAAGCGACCGCTTTTCGGCTCTGCTTGAAACGCTTGCATATCGAGAGCTACTTTTGCGAGCCCGCATAAATAGCGCCGTAAAATCTATGCTGCTACCTTTTGCGCAGGGAGCTGATCTTGACAATATCGTTGCGATGTACGGAATCGCACGCAAAAAGGGCGAAAGACCCGTAGCGAAAGTAGAATTCACCTTGAGTATGGCGCGCGATTCGGACGTACTAATTCCGAAAGGCACTATCTTGTGTGCAAGCTCCGGCGAGCTTGCCGCGATCAAAGATGACATCGTTATAGCTGCCGGGCAGCTAAAGGGTACAGGCCGTAGCGTATTGCAGACCTTCGTCAAGCAAAGCGATCTAAAATGCGAGCTCATCCAAACGCCTTTTTCATTCGTGCTTAAAGCGCGTCAAACATCGCGCTTTGAGGGCGGTGCGGATGAAGAGAGCGACGAGAGGCTACGCGATCGCGCCGTGCTTTCGCTGGAGCGATTTTCTACGGCAGGAAGCAGGAAAGCCTATATCTATCACGCCCTTAGCGCCAATGCTAAGGTTGAGGAAGTAAGCGTGATAAACGGAGGGCCAGGCATCGTGAAGCTCTATCTAAAAACTACCGATATGAGCGAAGAGACGAGAGCAGACGTGCAAAACTATATAGGCGGCGAGCGGGTGCGGCCGCTTTGCGATACCGTAGTCGTAGAGAATGCCAAGATTATAAACGCCGTCATTAAGGCCGAGCTCGAGCTAAAAGATATGCTTTTGCAGACCCAAATTCAAAGCGAAATCGAAGCCGGCAGGACCAGTCTAAGCCTCGGCGAGGATCTAAATTTAAGCTATATCTATTCTACTCTGCACCGCGAGGGGGTGTACCGAGTAAATTTAAAACAGCCCGCCGCCGATATAAAGGCGGACGTGGATAGCTTTGTGAAAATCAAATTTGAGCTGAGCTTCGCAAAGGCCGTATTATGAGTATTTTGCCGAATGGAAAGCCAAAATTTGACAAGAAGCTGGACGATCTTTTTGGGTTGAGCCTTGCAGGTCTTGATATAGGCGCGATAAATACCTTGGCGGATAGTTGCCCCGCTTCGCTTCTTGGGATTTTGGCAGATAGCCTGGATGTGAATATAGATGGGCTAAATGAGACCGTCGCAAGGCTGCTTGTCAAAGAGGCCTTTAAAATTCACTACTATTCGGGCACCTTTTACGCAGTCAAAAAGGCGGTGAATGCGATCGATAGCGGAGCGATCATAGTAGAGGGAAATTTAGGGCAGAAATATGACGGCTCTATAAAACATGATAGAAGCAGATTTTATGGCTCAAATTCACACTGGGCCGAATATAGCATCATAAGTAGCATTCCTCTTTCAAAGAACAAGGCGGCGGCGATAGCGACCGCGGCAAAAGCGGCGGCGCCCGCAAGGTGCGTGCTAGCTCTGATCGAGCATTCAACAAATCAGATCAAGCACAATGGACAGATAAAATATAATGATCAATTCAACTATGGAGCATACAATGGCTAATGTGAAAGAAGATAAAATTTGGGAAGAAGGGATATATCAGCTCGAAGTAACCGACCCCGTAGTGGGCGGAATAGACGGCATAAGTAACAAACAGGCTAAGCAGCTGGCAAACCGCACGAGCTATCTAAAAGAGCAGCTCGAGAATGATAAAAATAGCGTAGATACCGCCCTTGCAAAGAAACGAGACGTTGAGGATAGCTACTCAAAAACCGAGGTGGATGAAAAGCTCACCGCCATAGGCACGACTATCGGTGAAAAGCTCGGTAAATCCGAAACCGCCGCAGATAGCGCAAAACTCGGCGGGCTTGCCGCCGATAAATACGCCCTCAAATCCGAGGCTAGCGACGGGCTGAAGATAGGCTCATATCTGCTTTGGTCTAGCAATCGAACTACCCCGGCGGGCTTTCTTCCGGCAGACGGCAGAAGACTTCAGAAATCCGAATATATCGAGCTATTCGACGTCATCGGCTATACTTATGGCGGAAGCGGCGAGCACTTCAATCTGCCGAAATTCAACGACGGCAAATTTATCCGCGGCACGGGCGGCAATGCGGCGAGCCTTGGGATAGCGCAAGACGATGCTATCAGGAATATTACCGGAGTGATGGGAACTATTTTATCCCAAGGCGGACACGACGGCAAGCTGATTTTTCAAACCGCCGCAGGCAGTATGGTGGATGAAGGAACTCGTAGGGTTCATTTCTGCAGTACATACACCTTGAATTTTGATGCCTCGCGCGCAGTGCCGGTAGCCTCTGAAAATCGCCCATACAATATGAGCGTGATCATACTCATCAAGGTAAAAAACGTCTTTGAAGTTACGAATGTAGATAAATCCCCGTATGCTACCGAGGTAAAAGCCGGCATCGTAAAACTAAAGAATTCCATCACTGGGAGCTTGAGCGATGCAGCCGTAAGCGAGAAAGCCGCGAAAGAATACGCGGACAAAAACGCCAGCATCGGTATAGGGCAAACTTTACAAAACCTCAAAAGCAAAAGAAGAAATGGCGAAATTTATACAAACACTACAGGTAGGCCTATTTTCATTTTTGTTTCACAGCAGCAATCTTCTAGCTCGCAAACTTGCGAACTAGAAATTAACGGAGAAAAGGTCATTAGGAATATCACATATAGCAATGCTGACGGCTGCATCATTGTTGCGCCTATACCTGCAGGAGCGACATACAAAATAATATATAAAAATTATCCTCCCTTAGAATGGTGGGAATTAAGGTAAGGAGATATTATGAAGTATTACAAAAATTCACAAGGTGAAGTCTATGCCTATGACGATGACGTAAGCGAGGATCAGATCAAAGAGGGTCTAACAAAAATAACAGAAGCGCAGGCAAAAAGTATGCTTGAGCCGAGCCTTGAGGAGCTCAAAGCCGCAAAGACCGCAGAGCTCGCTTCGTGGGTGAACGCAATGGGCGAGAGCTGCAAGGTTGAAATCAAAGACTTTGGCGCCGTCAACGGCGGATATAAATACCTGCTCAATATCGGAAGCATGATCGATACCTTCGATAGCCTCGAGGTGCGGGGCTTTAGGATGTATGACAATACGATGAAAAAGATAAACGGGCAAGAGGATCTCAAAAAGATCAAGCGTGCCATTCAGATTGCCGGGCAGAAATTGCATGTGCTGAAGTGGGGCTATGAAACCGCAATCGAGAAGGCAAAAACCTCAAAGGCGCTTGAGGCTATCAAATTTGCAGACACAATAGAAGTATAGGAGGATTTTATGGGATATTTTATACTTTTTTTGACGAGCTTTATTTTAGGAATTCTTGCCTGCCCGCTGGTTATATTCTTGCGGGCGCGCAAGTGCGATCAATGGGATCGCTCAAATATGATGAATATCTTTCGAGTGATCGCACACCTTGCAACGCATCCAGACGACTTCGCAAAATTTCAGTATGAGGACGGCTCAAGACCTTTTTGGTATCTGCTCGGCGATGAATTCGCAGATATAGTCAAAAGCCGTCCAAAGGAGCGATGATGTTTTGGATACTGAATAGACTACGCGGGCAGTATAGCTATTTCGCCAAGCTGAACGCTTTGGTAGTGGCGCTACTAATATTTGCCTTTTACGGCAATTTTTTCGTAGCCATCATCTGCGGACTTGGGTATTTGCTGGGCGAGGCCAAAGGCTGGGGCGTATGGGTCGGTGCGCTCATCACGCATAGCGACTTCAAAGATGAGCGTGAAAATAGGCTCATAGAGCGCGTCGCCGCTAGGCTTTTCGAGCCCAAAACTCATTGGCTAGCGTATTGCAGGCTTTGCCTATCTCTGCGCGGGCTTTTATGGTGGCTGCCGGTATTCGTACCGCTGCTCTTTGCGGGCGTCTATACCGCCCCGCTTTTTGCCGTAGCTCTTGCGGCGGGCTTTCCGCTTGCTTGTGAGCTAGGATATCGCACGAAATGGACGCTGCGATTTCGAGCTTTTGAGGCGAGCGATGCGTGGGGCAGACAAGAGGTGTTTTATGGGGCTATGCAGGATTTGGCGTTTATCGCCATATATTTGATATCGAAATTTTAAACAAAGGAGAAAAGATGGCTGCAAAATTTGGAGTAAACGTAACCGTTTCGGCAGAGGCGGCGCGACCGATAAGTGTAGAAAGTACTACGCCTATCGGGATAGCAGGATATGAAGAGGTGCTACAAAACGGCCTACATTTTTTTATGACGACCGATAAGGCGATTACCGCACTCGAGGAAATTTACGAGGCGAAAAAGAAGGCGAGCGAGCAATTTAAAAAAGGCTCAATCTATCGCGCGCTAAAAGCTATAGCTGATCAAGCGGTGCAAACGCAAATTATCTTATCGGTTTTTACTCGTACCGATAATAATGATGATAGCGACGATATCACGGCTTGTAAGGCCGCAATCGAGGCCTTTAAAAATGCAAAGTCCGCAACCGGCTATCGTCCAAATTTGCTAATCGCTCCCGAGTTTAGCGGCGAGGACGCAATCAAATCAGCACTCGAAGCTATGGCTACAAGGCTTAAAGCCACCGGTATCGTTGATCTCAAAGCTTCAAGCGCAAGCGAAGCTATCACAAAGATGGGAAGCTTCGGCACCTCTCGCCTGCTTGCCGCCTATCCTTATGTCAAGACCTGGGACGATGAAACAAACGATTATGCAATGACGCCTCAATCGGCTCGTATTGCCGGAATGATCGCCTATGTAGACGGCCTTAGCGAATTCGGATATTCCGATAGCTATTCTAACCGAGTGATGGGCGGTATCGTCGGCACGGCGATAGACGTAGACTTTGAGCTGGGCGAAACCTGCACGGCGGATGAACTACGCGCGGCGCATATCAGCACGATCATCAGAGAAAGCGGCTTTCGGGCTTGGGGCGGAGAGACTAGCGACGTCGATAGCATTTGGCAGGATCTTGCCAGGGGAAGGATTTTTGATCGTATCTCGCAGGCTTGCCAAAAAGGGGTGTTTTTTGCGATAGATCGCAAAGCCGATCAACTCTATCACGCAAAAAGAAGCGTAGATGAGCTACTGCGGGCTCTCGTAGGAGCTAGAGTACTGCTCGGGTATGAACTTAGCTGGAGCGCGAAAAATACCCTTGCAAACATTACGGCAGGGAAATTTTATCTTGACGTCAGAATGCAAAATAACCCGATCGTAAAGCAACTAACGTTAGATTTTATCTACGTAGATACATACGGCAAGGTGCTAATGGATTCGCTCAGTAGGTAGAGAGACGGAGAATTTTAAAACAAGGAGAAAAATATGAAAAGAATTATTCCTCAAGCAGTGCAGGAGTGCAATGTATTTGTAAACGGTCAGGGCTATTTAGGCGTTACAAAAACGCTCAAACTTCCTACTATGGAGTTTGAGACGATAGAGGCCAAAGGTGCGCTTAGCGCAAATTATAGCAGCGGCATTTTGGCTGCGACCGAGGTAAGCTTCACGATCCGCATTGCAGATAGAAACACTTGGCTTGCTATGGGTCTGAATGCCTTTAGCTCGCGCGTGCCGTTTCTTTTCACCGCCTCGATCTATCAAGCATCAGGCGAGCCGAAGCCGTTTAGCGCAGCTTTTACGGGTGATATTACAAAGATTGAATTTGCAGATTTTGAAAGCGGCGCCGAGATGGAAGTTACGATCACATTGCAGGCGCATTTCGTCGATATCAATATCGACAAGGTGCCAGTGGTGCTCAAAGATAGCGAGAATATGATCTTGCTTATCAGCGGGGTGGATTATATGGCGAAAGTAAGATCAAATTTAGGAGAGTAAAAAATGAGAAATATCAAAGTGAATTTGCCGATTTGCGGCGAAGAGATAGAGGTTTTTGCGCCGAGCGTAAAAACCTTCAAAGCCGTTTCGGCTGAAAAAACCGAGATCGAGCAAAGCATAAAACTCTGCGCTGCTTGCGCCAACAAAACTCCGGCGCAGATCGAGGAGCTCGATATCGCCGACTTCAACGTTTTACAAAAGGCGGTACAGGGTTTTTTGGACGTTTGAGCGCAGCCGATAATGAAAACATCGCGCTGCTAGGCTACGTGCTGCATTTTAGCTATAGCGAAATTTTAATGATGGATATCGTGGATTTTAGCGAGTTCGTCTCTATTGCGCTTAAAATTTTAAAAGCGCAAAACGGAACGCTCAAAGCCTAAATAGGCGCTTAAATGCCTTGTGAAGCGGATCCAAAAATAACATGACTAGCGGCACTACGACAAAAACCACTAAAATAGGATTGAACTCTAGTCCGAAAATCACGCTGAAGATAAGCACGGCAGCCGTTATGAAACAGCTATAAATATCTACTAATCTTGAATAGTTCATAGCTGTATTCTAACATAAATTTTAAAATTTGCAGCAAGAAAGGAGGTAAAATGGATAATCAAACTACGCTCGGAATAAGTATAGGGCTGGTTTTGAAAGGACTTTCTAGCGTCAAATCTGCTGATTCCGCGATAAAAGGGCTTGCGCGTAGTGCAAAAAACGCCGGCGTAAGCGTAAAAAGTATAAGCGAAAATTTGCGCGGGCTAAAGGGCGTAAGCAAGGATATAGCTCGCTACAAACAAACAATTTCGGATGAAATAGGAAATCTTGCGGGCACTCTTGCAAAAACCGCAAGCCTTGCCGTACCGATAAAATTTGCCATTGACGACGAAGCGGCCTTTGCTGACGTAAAAAAATATGTAGACGGCACCGATGAGGAGATGGCAAGGCTTAAAGGCGAGCTTAGAAATCTGAGCGCAAGCTTCGGTAAGAGCTTCAGTGACGTTGCCTCTATCTCCTCAGAGGGTGGCAAAGCAAATTTAAGCGGCGATGAGCTCATAAAATACGTCAGACTTACCACCACCGCGATGAGCGCCTTTGCTATGAGTGCAAACGATGTCGGTAAAGCTACGAACAATATGTTTGTAGGCTTTGGTATCAAAAACACCCAAGGTATCGAGGAGCTTTTCGACACCATAAATCTACTCGACAATAAGGTAAAAAACGCTAACGCCGATCAAATTTTAGAGGCTACCTCTTTGCTTGCCGCTACGGCAAGGATGATAGATTTAGACGGCAAGACTACGGCTGCATTTGCCTCTACCCTGCTTAGCACGGGCAAGGCTACGAGCGTCGTGGGTACTTCGCTGAACGATTTTTTTACGACATTAGCAAGCGCGGAAAAACAACCGAAGAAATTCCACGAAGCCCTGAAACAGATCGGGCTGGATGCCCAAACACTTAAAGAAAATTTGAACAAAGACTCTACCGCCGCGATGGTGGATTTCCTAGAGAGGATCAAGGCTGCGCCTAAAGATGCGCAAGCGGGAATTTTATACGATTTAGTCGGCGGCAACTACAACGATGAGATAGCATCTTTGGTGCAAAACATAGACGAACTTAAAGCCAATATCGCTCTGGCGCGCAGCTCAGAAGCCAAAGGCTCTATGGAAAAAGAGTTACAGGTTAAGCTCAATACCACCGCCTCAGCATTAGATAGGCTAAAGCAGTCTTGGATAAATTTAGCCTCCAGCATAGGCGAGACCTTCTTGCCTGTTATTGAACTCGCAGCAAAATCGCTAGCTGCTTTAGGCAATATGCTTAGGAAATTTAACGAAAAATTTCCTACGCTCGCCAAACTTCTGACCGGTGCGGTAGGCGGCTTCATAGCTCTTGGAGTAGCGATCAGCGGCGTTAAAATAGGCTTTGCAGGCCTTATGCTTGCTTTTGCGCCGTTTAGAACGGCTTATCATATCATCGCGCTAGTAGTCAAAGGGATGTGGGCGCTTACTGCCGCCACGCTTCGTGCGAATATTGCGCTTATAACGCAAAGAGCCGCTATGATTGCTCACGCCGTGGCAAGCAAGGCCGCAGCAGCAGCTATGGCTATATTGCGAGGTGCAAGCATCGCCGCAGCCGCGGGCTTTCGCATAATGAAGCTGGCTCTAATCACTACTGGCATCGGCGCCATAGTCGTAGGACTTGCTACGGCGGCGGTGTGGCTGTATGAGAATTGGGATAGAGTCAAAGCCTTTTTTCAAAACTTTTGGCAAAAAATCAAGCCTGAATGGGAAAATTTTAAGAGCTGGCTAGATAGCTGGATAAAAGCATTCAGTAGTGTATTTGATGAGACGGTGGCGTGGTGGAAGGATCTATTTGCGGACTTTTTTGGCTGGATAGGCGAAAAGATCGATTGGGTGCTTAGCAACATAAAAAGCGTAGGGGAATTTTTTGGCTTTGGCGGTCGAGGCGCGCCGGTTACGGCGCCTGCTTATGCTAATGCCGATCGAAATTTCACCCCAGCTCCGAATCGCCCTATGGGCGAAGCACTCAGCACTCTTAGCTCAAGCCGCGCCGGGGGCAGCAATACAAATATAACCTTTAACGGGGATTTTAAGATCGACGCTCACGGAGGCAGTATCGATACCGAAGCTTTTAAGCGTCAAATTTCAAAAGACGTGCAAGAGGCTATCAGGCGAAATGAGCGAAATGAGAAAAATACGGACGTGAGAGGTTAAAAATGGTTTTAAATTTGGGCGGCTTTAAATTTGAGTGGAAGCAAACAAGCGAGATAGCGATCGAGACGGAATTTGGCATAAGCTCCGCCGAGCGGGTAAATAATCACTCTGCATTGCTTAACGCAAACCTAGGCACGCAGAGCATTACCCTTAGCGGACAAACTCTGCCCTTCGCCTGCGACGGACAAAGCGCGCTTAAGCCGCTTTACGCTTTGGCGGAGCTGCGGCAGTCGCTACCACTCGTGACGGGGCTTGGGAAATATCTAGGCAGATTTGCGATAGAAAAGATCAGCGAAAACAGATCCGTATTCGCTCCAAATGGAGCATTTTTCACGCAGACATTCAGCCTTACGCTTAGAAGGGATTACGATGCAGACGAAATCTAATCAAAAAGAGGCATAAATATGATTTATAAAGCAAAAGACGGCGAGCGGTTGGACCAGATCGTTTATCAACATTATGGGCATTTAAGGTATTTTGAAAGCGTGCTGGAATTGAATCCAAAGCTAGAGGTTATTTTAAAAGCAGGCGAGCTCGTAACCCTGCCGGAATTGAGCGAAGAAAAAATACCGCAAAAGCAGGCCACATTATGGTGAGAAAACCGATCTTTAAACTTGAAGCAAACGGCAAAGATATCACACAAACCATAAAACAAAATTTGATTAGCCTAGGCTTTGACGACAAAGAGGGCTTTAAAAGCGACGAGATCAGTTTCAAGGTGCACGGTATCTATGCAAAACCGACGTTCGGCGACAAGCTTGAGCTTTGGCTGGGCTGGGCGGGCGAGGGAGTGGAAGGCTCCGATCTGATGTGGCTATGCGGTAAATTTGCCGTGCAGACCTGCGAACGAGATTTTAAAGAGCAAAGTACCGAGGTACGTGCGACCGCCGTAGATTTTGCCGGTGAGATCAAGACCAAAAAACGCCGCAGCTGGGAAAATACCACGCTTTTTGCCATTGCCGGCAAGATCGCGGACGAAAACACCCTGCGCCTCAAAACAAGCGGAGAGGATATGACGATCAGATCGCGCCTACAAGACGGAGTGAGCGATTTGGAGTTTTTATACTCGCTTAGCAAGGAGCTTGGCTATCTAGCCGCCACCAAAAACGATACTCTGATCCTAGCGCCAAAAAGCAGAGGTGATGAAGCAGACGGAGCAGAGACAGAGAGCGGACTGCCGCAAATCGAGCTAAACTTAAGCGAACTCGAGTCTTTAAATATCACCGAGGCAAATCGCAATGCATACGGATCGGTTACTTGCGAATGGCAGGACGTAGAAAGCGGGAAACGCAAACAGATCAAAGTGGGTAAAGGCAAACAGACTTATAAGATGCAAATCCCAGAGCCGAAAAGTGATGCCGAGGCCTATAAGCTGGCGCAAAGCAAGCTAAATGAGCTAAAAAAGGGCGGTATTAACGGGCGGTGCTCGTGTATGGGCGCCAATATCGTCGCGGGCGCGCAGGTCAAATTTAAAGGTACTGCGGGGCTTGAGGATGTTAAATTTAGCGTAAAATCGGTTTCGCATACGCTAGAGCCGTCAGCCTACAATATAGAGATAGAATTTGAAGGATAAGGAGCAAAGATGATTTTAGAAATCGTGAGATTTAAAGAAATTGATGATATGACGCTCGGGCGCTTCATATTGCGAGACGGCGAAAGAGTAGTGCTCATAGGCTATACCTGCGAGCCTGCGGGCCCCGATACCACAGAGAGCGGCAAGGATAGACGCATACCGCAAGGAAGGTATCAAACAGCCTGGCACGAGAGCCCGAAATTTAGAGTTCGTCTGCCGCTGCTGTATAACGAGCAGGTACCCAAAAGCCGCTGCATTCTGATCCATTCGGGCAACACCGGACGCAATACCGAGGGCTGCGTGCTATTAGGCACATCTTTGGGCGCGCACGGAGTGAAAGACTCCCGTGCGGCTTTAGGAGCGCTACTCGCCGCCGTAAAAGGGCAAGAATTTGCGGTACAGATTAAAAACGAGATAAAGGAATGAAATGAGCGTTTTAAAAAATACAAATAACACCCCAAAAATGGGGGGGGGGTAAATTTAAACCCCTTCACGCTCCCTTCGCCTGGGTGGGCGGCAAGAGCAAGCTAGCGGCACAGATCATCCCCTTAATGTGCCCGCATCAAAAATATATCGAGGTATTCGGTGGAGCTCTATCGGTTTTTTACCGAAAAGAGCCCTCAAAAATTGAAATTTTAAACGACATCAACGGCGACCTCATAAACCTACACCGAATAATTCAAACTAGGCCGCAGAGTTTAAACTCGTATATTAACGGACTTTTAAGAAGCAGAGAGATGTTTTACGCCATCAAGCAGAGAAAGCTTAAGCCGCGCAATAAGATAGAAGCGGCGGCGTTTTATTATTTTCAAATTGCGGCAAGCTTTGGCGCAAAGGGTGAGCACTTCGCTATGTCAAAAGGTCGCAGTGCTAAGAATATTTATAGGGATTTTTGCGTTTATTCGTGCAGACTTAGACGAGCCACGATCGAAAATTTAAGCTACGAGAAGCTTATAAAAGAATATGATAGCGAAGATAGCCTCTTTTACTTAGATCCTCCGTACGTCGGCACCGAAAATTATTACAAAACGGCAGATGGATTTAGCAGGCAAGATCACGAAAGCTTGGCTGAAATTTTACGAAGCATCAAGGGTAAATTTATGCTTAGCTACAACGATTGCGAGCTAATACGAGAGTTTTATAAAGGTTTTAATCTTAAGGAGTTAAAGATTAGCTACAGCCTTAATAATGCAGCAGAGCGAAAGAGTAGCAGCGAGCTTTTGATTATGAATTATTGAGGAAGGAGCTTATTTGGATTTTTAAATTAAAACTTTCTAAAGCATAATTTTCACTTGTAAAAAATCTCATTTTTCACTTAAGGGTAAAAAATGAGAAATTTTTTTACGAAAAATGTGAGAAGTGTTACAAAGTATCTAAGAGCGGCGCAGATTGCTAATATCTACGGCATAGGCTTAAGCACGGTGTGGTATTTTGCTAAACAAGGCTTTCTAAGACCGATAAAATTTAGCAAAAATATCACCTTTTTTAACCCCGCCGAAGTGGAGGCATTTTTTATGAGAAAGGCGGCGCAAGATGAAGCCGCTGTTTAAGGATGAAGCCGAAAGGGGACTTTATTCGGAATTTACGAAAATGCTGTCCGCCTGCTATCCCGACATTTTAAAATCGGCGATAGCGGACGAGCCGAGCGAGTTTAAAGGCGGGGTTAATGAGGGGTTGGTAGTCGCCTTTGATTTGTTTCAAGCCATAAGCGTGCAACGCGAGCAAATGCAAGAGCTACAAATCGAGAACGGAAGGCTAATCCAAACTTTTTTAACGGGGGCGAGCAATGGGGCGAAGTAAGCTAAATTTTACCCCTAGCGCGTTTTGTTTCAGCGCGGGCGATAAAGATACGCTAAAGGCATTTAAAAGGCAGCTACATATCTACAAGGTGCAGAGCCTAGACGGAGCGTCGTAGGAGCTGTTAGACTGCGCTTATGACCTATTCCACATCACGAGGACGCAAGAGGAGAGTATCAAAGCCTTAGAGGTCAAAGCAGGCATAAGAGAGGAACGGAAAAAATGAAAGCTAACAATCATAAAAGAACGCTTTTAAAAATAATGTTAGAACAAGGGCGCGTAACGGCGGGGCGAGTATTCGGCATAAGCAACGCCAACCAGTATCTAGGTGAGCTTAAGCGAGAGGGTGCCATTAAAGACCGGTGGACGCAAGAGGACGGGCGGCGGTTTAAATGGTGGTATATCGTGGATTTCGATAAAGCCAAAAAGAAAATAGGGGGTTGGGGCGACAAAGAAGCAAAAGCTAAGAATACGCCTCATAAAGATTAAATTAAAATATTTAAGGGCGGTTAGTGTCAAGCGAAACCGCCCTTTGGAAATTAAAACGTGGAAATTTTACCTTACGTTAGCCAAATATTGGCTGAAACCCCAGACATTCATATCGACACAATCCGCGCAAGCTTTTTTAAAAACGCCGTAACCAAAAAGCGGTTTAGCAAAATGGGGCTTTTAAAAAGCATAGCCAAAAATCACGGCTTAAAATGGCGGAAAATGCAAGATACCAAAGAGATTAAAGTCGCGGGGCGTTATGAGTTTCGCGGGCTGAAAATAATCAATATCTACGAACTCGAAAACCTAAGCATATTTTACGCCACTACAAAAAGCCCGAATAGCTGCGATAAAAAAGCGGTTATCGAGTTTTACGGGCTAAGGCAATATCATAAGCCCGCCCCGCCTCTCGATTTAATAGCGGAGCTGCTAGACGCCGTTAATAACGTCTCAAGTATTGACCTTTGTTATGATAGCTGCGCGCCTTTCAACCTAGACGCATTCGAGATAATCAGGCACGGAAACACCGCCTACGTAAAAGCAGAGTTTGGCGCGCTGCAAAGGATTTATTTTTACGACAAGGCGTTAAAGAACGATTTAGGCTCTCCTTTGTATCGAGCGGAGGTGACCGCGCCCATAATCGATTTAAACAAGCCTGCCCTGCTACCCAAGACCGAACGGCTTGATTTACAGCTGC
>NZ_CALHIK010000099.1 GCF_938030785.1 uncultured Campylobacter sp. | reverse complement strand
TGATAAGCGATGAGATCGAAGCGAGCTTTAAGCTGTTTTATATTTAGCCTGGCGCCGGTTTTGGGGCTTTGCGGTAATCTTTTCTCGCCGCTTGCGATGCCTAGCCTTGATGAGCGCAAAGCAAAGCTTGGCGAGATGATATTTAAAGATACTAAATTTAACGCGCAGTCCCGCTCCTGCGAGAGCTGCCATAATTTTTACCTAAACGATTCGGGCGCTTCGGTGCAGGATGGGCAGGTGCCTACGATTTTAAATTCCTACTTTATCGATCGGTATCTGGGCGAGGAAAACTTCGCGGGATTTAACGCAAGGATTGGGGCATCTGTTTTTGACGAGCGCGAGCTCGGCGCGCGCGAAGATGAAATTTTGCAGATCATAAACGAAAATTTGGCCTACAAAGAGGCGTTTTATAAAATTTACGGTAAGGCGAACGTAGAAAATTTTATCGACGCGCTGGCGGAGTTTTTAAAATCCAAAACCGCGGTAAATTCTAAATTTGATCGCTTTTTGCGCGGCGAGAGCGCCTTAAACGAGCGCGAATATTCGGGTTACGTCATATTCGTGCGGCTCTGCTCGGTCTGCCACAACGGCGTAAATTTAGGCACAAACAGCTTTGCCAAGCTGCGTCCGAGCGGCGGGCAAAATTCCGCCGAAAAAGCGCGGGAGCAAAAGCGCAGACTCACCCCCGACGGCTACGAGCTGCACCGCGTACCGAGCCTGCGAAATATCACGAAAACCGCGCCCTATATAAACGGCGAGCAGGATCTGCGCACGGCGATGAAGCGCGTCGCAAAGGAGCTTTTAAAATACGATCTAAGCGAGGCGGAGGCGGATGATCTGATGAGCTTTTTAGCTACGCTTGAGGGGCAAATTCCAAGGAGTAAAGCAGATGAGAGATAAGATAATGTGGATTTTGATGGGCGGGATTATGGCTCTTGGCATAGCCGTCGCGATCAGCTATTTCTCGTCGCTAAAAGAGATAGCGAGCTTCGGCACTATCACGCGCGAGCTAGCCTTGGTCGATAACGCCGATAACCGCTTAAATATTCTATTTGACGCCAAAAACGCCAGGCGGGACTTTTCGATCGCAAATGCCGATATGCGCGGAATTTATCAGGTCATCGAGGATTTAGAAAACAGCGAGATCATCGCTAGAAGCGGGCTTTTAAACGACGTAAAGGGGGTCAAAAGCGCCTTTAGCGAAAAGATCGCTTTGCTGGACGAGCTCGGCGCGCTAAATTCGCAAAATTTAGTCCTTTTGCAAAGCCTGGAGCAAAAATTTTTAGCCGGCGGCAAAGGGCCCAAACTCATCAAAATTTACTCGCAAATTTTAGGGCTTAATTACAAAAACCGCTCCGAAATCTCCGCGCTGCAAAATGCTCTGGACGGCGCCGAGGCCTCGGATCTAAACGAGGTCGCATTCGTCGGTATCGCGCGCGAGATAGTAAAGAATTTCGAGCGCCAAAACCGCATCGTCACCGACGGGCTTTCGCAGCTTAATATGCGCTTTGCGAACCTACGCCAGCGATTTTCCTACGCCAGCGACGAGTTTTACGGCTCGTTCACACAGATGACGATGATCTATACGGCGGTGTTTCTTTCGTTTTTGCTGCTTACCTACATCATAAATTCCGACGCTCTGCGCTTTAAGCGCACGCTAGCGCCGTATCGCGCGCTGTGCGACGAGGCGAGCGAAGGAGCGCTTTTGGCGGATGAGAATTTTAAAATTTTTTATGCGAATAACCAGGCACTAAGCCTATTCGGCTACGAGCAGGACGAGCTAAAGGGCGCGGACGTCGGAATTTTGGCGCCTGAGAATAAGCGCGGCGAAATTTTAAATCTCGCTAACAAAGACGCCAAAGACACCCGCCTGATCTGCAAAAACGGCGAGTCGGTGGACGTGAGTCTAAAGATCGTAAATATCGCCGCGCCGCAAAAATCGCCCGTGTATGCGCTGTTTGCAAAGGACGTCACTCAGCTTGAGATCATGCGGCTGGCACTTGCTGGGGCAAAGGAAAATTTAACCAACCAGGTCTATATCGATCATCTTACGAATCAAGGCAACGAAGCGGCGCTTTACGAGCTGATAAACGCCGAGAAAACGGGCATCGCGATCTATCTTACGATCGTAAATTTTGCAAATTTGCGGCTCTTTTACAAGGCGGAGACGACGAATGAAATTTTGCGCTCCTTTGCGCGCACGCTTGCGATGTGTATCGAATCAAACGAGATCAAAGCTAAAATTTTCCGCATCCAATCCGACGAGTTTTGCCTATTTTACGAGGGCTCAAACATCACGCGCGACGTGGAGATTATAAATAAATACTTCACCGACAAAGTCTTTAACCTCCACACGACCGAGGGCTTTGCCTCCGCGCCTCTAAACGTCACGATAGGCGTCAGCGAGCGAGCCGACGTAGCGGGCGGCGCAAATAGAGTCTTTCAGGCGGTTATGGCGATGTATGAGGCGCAGGGCAAAAACGAGCACGTGGGCTTTTACTCGCGTCCAAACGTCATCGAAGAGAAGTATCTGCAAAACCAGATCATGATCAACACGATCCAAAACGCGATCAAAAAAAACCAGGTCTTCGTCCTCGTCCAGCCGATCTTCGACATCACGCGCAGAGATATGAGCGGCAACACTTACGGCACCAACGACAGCGACTACGTCCCGCTGGTCTATGAAATCCTAATCCGCCTCATTGACCGCTCCGGCAAGACGCGCTGCCCGGGCGAGTTTATCGATATCGCGAAACAGACCTCGCTCTACATCCCGCTAACGCGCGTGGTGATAGACGAGGCGTTTCGCCTGCTGGATCGCTTCGCGGGAACTAAATTTAGCATCAATCTTTCATATTTCGACATCGCAAACGAAGGCATCAAGGAGCTGCTTTTTAAAAAGCTCGCATCCAGCCCCAACGCTTCAAACCTCTTCATCGAAATTTTAGAAAGCGAGGAGTTCGACGATTACGAGAGCCTGCGCAGTTTCATCGCCGTGGCCAAAAACTATGGCTGCACCATCGCGATAGACGATTTTGGCAGCGGGTACTCCAACTACTATAGAATTTTAACGCTCGACGTGGATTACATAAAGATCGACGGAGCGCTCATCAAAAACATCGCAAACGACAAAAACTCGCGCGCTATCGTCGAAACGATCGCGGGCTTTGCGAAAAAGCAGGGCTACGAGCTCATCGCCGAATACGTCGAAAACCACGAAATATCGATGATCTTAGAGGAGATGGGGATCAGGTATATGCAGGGCTACTTCTACAGCAAGCCGATGGAGCCGTCGAAGATAAAATTTTAAAGCTCGCCGCTTGCTTGTGTGCGGCTGCGTGCTTATTGCGCTACCGTCTGGTACTTATTATGTCGTCGCGCACGGCTGCACGGCGTAAATTTAAACTTGTTTTGAAAATTCCAAAATTTCGCGCTTTGAAATTTTAAAATTTGGCGAGCCGCGCGGTTTTAAATTTTGAAATTTTAAAATTTCGGCGCAGGCTAGGGCGCGCGAGATCGCGAGATATTCTGGTTCGAGTCGCTCTCTGTCCGCCGTGAGCGCTCGGCAAATACAGCATCTTAAATATGATGATAGATTATCGATGAAATGATTGCGCTATCGCAGGCGCTGTCACGCTTCTTATTTGCGGCGCTTAGGAGTAGAATTTCATCGCACGATCTGCGATCTGCGGTGTTTAAATTTAATCCCGCCTTGAAATTTAATTGCTCGTAGCATTTAAAATTTAAATTCACCTCGCGAACCATAGCTGGCGACATTTAAATCGTTAAATCCGTGCTTTAAAATTTACAGCTCGCGATGTATGTTTCTGCCCGTCCACTTCGGTATTTTGAAAAATCTGCATTAATAAAATCTTCATTGCCGTGCGCAAAGCAAGCGGTTTAAATTTTTATTTCGAGCCGCAAGGCGACGCCCAGCCGAAATACGTAATTTCGGTAAATTTTATACTTGCAAAATTTTAAAATTCTATCGCCGTGAAATAGGGCGGAATTTTATCTCTGTGGCTTGCCGTCGCCGAATTTCGCGACTATCTCCTCGCTGCAGCTTTCTTTGGGCGCCCAGCCATCGCGCTTCATCCGCGCCAAATTGTCGCACGCCTCCTGCGAGCCGCCCTCGCAAAACTCGTCGTATATCACGAGGCTGCGGCACTGCCCGCTCGCGAAGCTCTCCAGCGCCGCGGCATTGCCCAGACAGGCTCGCTCGCGCAGATCGCTCATCGCGTGCCCGCCTGCGCCGCTCATTTTATCTCCCTGCTTCCGCTCGGCGAGGGTTGCGAGCTCGCACGCATCTGCGAAAAAGCCCTGCGCCTTGAAGCGGTTTCGCACGACGCCGCGACCGCCCAGCTCGTATCTCATCGCCGCTTCGTAGCATGCGGCGGCGTCCTTTTTGCTGCATTTTGCTAAAAGCGCGCCGGTTTTTGCGCCGCTAAATTTAAACTCTTTGGCTTCACCGTCCGCGTTTGCCAAACTAAGCGCCAGCGCCGCCGCCAGCGCAAGCTTTAAAGCTTTCATCTTTGCTCCTTTTTCGTTTATCCGCTCGCACGCTTCGATTTACCGCCTCATCGCGCACTGCACTCGCACAGCCCGCTAAAATTTCAAAGGCGCGCGCTCTATCTGCGCTCTAAGCTTGGAATTTTGCCGCTTTTGCTGCGCTAATTTTTCGGCAGCAGATCGAGCACTGCGCAGGCGCGTTTGTTGTGCATTTTGCACGCCCTGTCTAGCGCCTGCCCCGAGAGCTCAAAGCTTTGAGGGGTGCCGATTCCTTGGAGATATTTGACCGACAGCTCGTAGCACGCTTCGCTGCTGCCGGCATCGCACTGCTCTCTAAAAAGCTCAAACGACGCCACGACGTCCTTCTCCACGCCCAAGCCCCGCCCTAGCGCATCTGCGTAGAAAAAGCACGACAGCTGATCTTTTCGTTCGCAGCCGCTTTTCAGACCGCGCGCGACGCGCTCGCAGGAGCCTTCGTCGCTTTTTACGATACAGCTTTGCAGATCTGCCCGCGAAATTCCGTCCGTTTGAATGATCGCATCCGCGCTGCTTTGCGAGCCGGCACTTGCTTCGCCGCTCTTTAGAAAGTGCGCGCTTTGGGTCTCGCCGATACTCGTTGTTTTGCCCGCCGCAGAAATTTTATCCGCTCGCGCACTCTCGCCGCAGTTTGCCGCAAGTGCGCAAAATAGCGCCAAAAATAGAAATTTTTTCATACCAGCCTCCGTTAAATTTAGCGCCATTTTAATTAAAAATGCTGAATTTAATGAAAATGCGCCTCTACCCTAAATTTCAGCTTTGTATCGCAATGTGTTTGAAGTGCGAAATTTAAAGCGCGCCGCCAAAGCGATTGCTCATAGGCTCTTTAGTGCCGCGAGTACATTTTGTGCGTCCTGCTCGGGTTCGGCGATTCGGCTAAAGCGCTTTATCTCCTTGCCGCTCCGAAAAATCAGAGTTTGGCGGTGGTAAAATTTCTTCCCGTCACCGGTGGTGAAAGTCTCGAGCCCAAGCGGCGCTTCAAGCTCGAATTTTTCGTCGTTTATGAACTCAAACGAGGCGCCCGTAGCGCGCTTAAACTCGCTCGTGCCCGCCTCGCCCATGCTGCCTACGGCGATAAGCTCAAAGCCTAGGGCTCTTATCTGCGCAAGCGCGCTCTCGTAGGCCTTGCATTGAAGCGTGCAGCCCGTAAGTCCCGCCGTATCGCGCAACTCTGCGGGCAAAAATTTGCCGCTGTCGCCCATTTTCGGATAGGTAAAAACCACGCAATTTTTCGGTAAATTTATCATCTCTCGCCTTTTGATCGAAATAGGTCGCAAAAATAGCATAAAAAATCTTAAACCCGCTTAACGGATGAAATTTTAATAAAATTTAGCGTAAAATAAAGGGCAAAATTTCGGCAAATCAAATTTGGAGTTAAATTTTGGATATTGACAGAGCGATAGAGGAGCTTGCAAAAAAGCAGCAGCAGTGCAAGATAAAATTTCTAAAACCGCTGATTTTATTGCTATGCATCGCGGTTTTTTCCGTCGGCTGGTTTATCCACGGCTTGATCCAAAACGAATACTCCTCCGCCGTGCTGATGTCCGCGATGATCCCGATAATTGCGGTAAGCTGCGTATGGGGGATTTATGATGATTCCATCGCCAAATGGGAGTACAACGCCTTTTACAAAGACGCCTTTATCCGCGCTATTATTTCAGATATCGATCCCGCCTTTAGATACGAGCCGCAAAGCGGCATAGACGAAGAAGAAATCCGCAAAACGGGCATCTATCCGAATAATGAATTCGTAGCCGAGGATCAGATAGACGGCGTGTATAAAGGGGTAAAATTTAGCCTAAGCGAGGCGATAAAAATCTATGAAACGCGCGAGTCTATGAGGCTTGTAGAGTTATCTCAAAGGTCCAAGAGCGATCTTTCCGCGGCTTTTTTGCTATCGGCGATCGCGCTTTGGAACGCTTGGAGGCTCGGCGAATATGTGCAAGCCTTTAGCGGCTCGGTTTTGGTGTGCGAGTTTTATAAGAAATTTAAGGGGCAAACCATCATCGCGGACCGCTCGCCAGGCACCAAATTTTTGGGCGATCAGGAGCTGATGGACGACGTGATTTTCGGAGAGGAATTTCGCGTATTCGCAAGCGATAAGATCGAGGCGCGGTATCTTTTGACGCCTAGCTTTATGGGTCGCCTTGGGGCTTTGAAGCTTAAGCTTGCGCCCAAGATCGCTCTTAGCGCGGCGTTTATGGACGGCAAATTTTATCTATTTTTAAACGGCGCGAAAAACCGCTTCGAAGCCGCGCTGTTTTCGCCGCGCACTACGCTAAGAGACGCTGAGCGGATAAAGGCCGAGGTTTTGCAGCTTCTTGGTATCATTGACGAGCTGCGTTTGAATGAGGAGGTTTTTGGCGACGCAAGCGAGAGCGGCGAGCCCGCAAAGAGCTCGTCTCTCGGCGGCGAGGAGCTGCAGAGATTGCGCGATAAAGGCTTGCGCTCGCGCGATCGCTGATTTGAATTTTAAAATGTCATCTCGCGGCTTAAAATTTAACGCTTTTAGTAAAATTTCAATCTTATCGCCCGCGGCTTTAAATTTAGCGCTTTTTGGAATTTAGCGTCTTTTGAAATTTAACGCGGCGCAAGCGGGTAAATTTTACCGCTTGCGGCGGTAGCTCTAAATTTTAAAATTTAGCCCGCGCGCCGCAAAGCTCGCTATGAAATTTCACTCGTTGTTTCCCGCGATAGTTTCGATCAGTTTGCGTTTGTTGCGGCGGTTGTAAAGCACCGACGAAAGGAGCGATAGCGCGATAAATAATATCCCCGCGGTGCCCGTTATGATCTCGCTTACTTCAAATTTCAGCTTGGCAAACATTATAAACGCCAAACACGCGATGGCGTAGTGTGCGCCGTGCTCCAGATAGACAAAGTGCGACAGCGTGCCGCGGGCGACGAGATACAGCGTGATGGAGCGCACGAACATCGCGCCGGCGCCAAGGCCTAGCATGATGATGAAGATATTATCGCTTAGCGCAAACGCTCCGATCACGCCGTCGAAGCTAAAGCTCGCGTCCAGGGTTTCTAAATACAAAAAGCCCGCAAGGCCGTTTTTTACGCCGTTCGTGCCGAAAAGGCGGTCGAAGCAAGAGATGAGCAGATAGAGCAGGATCGCGCCGAAATACGCCGCGCCGAGCGTAGCCGAGCCCGTTTTAGCAAGCAGCACGAGCCCCGCGGCTAGAGCGATCAGCGTGGGCGCGTTTGGAATGCGCTTTAAAAATCGCACGAGCCCGTTATTTTCGATTATGCCCAGCCAGTGTAGCTCGCGCTGCGTATCGAAGAAAAAATCGCAAAAGACCATCAGCAAAAACGCGCCGCCGAAAACGTAAATTTGCGCTTCGTTCTCGCTTAAAATTTCATGGTAGCGCTGCGGCTGCTTAAGCGCCAGCACGAGGGTTTCCCAAAGACCTAGATGTGCGCTTGCGGCGACGATGAGTACGGGAAATAAAAACCTCATACCAAAAACCGCGATCGGAATGCCCCAGAGGATAAATCTTTTTTGCCACACCGGCGCCATATCTTTTAGCACTTTGGCATTGACTACGGCGTTGTCGAAGCTGAGGCTGATTTCGAGCACGCATAAAAGCGCGCAGATATAAGCGGCACCCGCGCCGCCGATATAAAATGCGATAATTACGGCGATGGAGCTAACCGCAAAAGATGAGTAGAAATACTTCATATAAATTTTATCCTAGCCGATTTTTTGCGCGATTTTAGCAAAATTTAGCCCTAAATTCTATATAATTGCAAAAATTCCAAAAAAGGCAAAAGATGCTTACCAATCCCGTATTTATCAGTATCTGTGTGATGTGCGCGCTGTGCTTGCTGAGGTGCAACGTAATGCTCGCGATCCTAATCGGCACGATATGCGCCGTGCTCTCAAGCAAGATCCCGCTGGGAGACGCCATAAATTTATTCATAAACGGCAACCCCGAAAACGCCGGCAGCCTCGGCATGGGCGGAAATTTAGAAACCGCGCTTTCATATCTGCTGCTAGGCGTCATCGCAAGCGCGATCTCAAAGACCAACCTAACGGCGATCTTGGTGCGCGCGGTGGCAAATTTAATCAGCGACAAAAAATACGTCTTTATCTTTTCGATCGCCTTTTTTGCGTGCTTTTCACAAAATTTAATCCCCGTGCATATCGCCTTTATCCCGATTTTGATCCCGCCGCTAGTCAAGATCATGAACTCGCTAAAGATCGACCGCCGCGCCGTAGCGTGCGCGCTGACGTTCGGCTTGCAGACGCCGTATATGGCGCTGCCGCTGGGATTTGGGCTTATCTTTATGGGGCTAATCGAAAAAAATATGAACGCAAACGGCATCGCGGTAAGCCTTGGCGACATATCGAGCGTGATGTGGCTAAGCGCCGTGCCGATGCTCGTGGGCCTCATCCTAGCCGTGATCTACTACCGCAAGCCGAGGGAGTATGCCGAAACCAAAGAGAGCCTGGATGCGCATTTTAGCGAGCTTAAGATGGGTGTGCGAGAGTGGGGCGCTCTAGCGGGCATCGCGGTGTGCTTCGCGGTGCAAATTTGGATCAAATCCCTTCCGTTCGCCGCGCTTAGCGGAATTTTAGTAATGCTTGCGAGCAAAGGCATCGAGTGGAAGAAGCTCGATAACGTATTTGACGAGGGCGTGCATATGATGGGCTATATCGCGTTTTTGATGCTGATCGCCGCAGGATACGGCACGATCTTAAAAGAAACCGGCGGCGTGAACGAGCTGGTGCACGTAGCGAGCACTTTAAGCGGCGGCAAGCTCGGCGGCGCGCTGCTGATGATCGGCATCGGGCTACTCGTGACGATGGGTATCGGCTCGAGCTTCGGCACGATCCCTATCATCGCTACGATATACTGTCCGCTAGCCGCGCAGTTGGGCTTTAGCACGGCGGCGACGATCTTTATCATCGGCGTGGCTGCGGGTATCGGCGATGCGGGCTCGCCTGCGAGCGATAGCACGCTCGGGCCTACCGTGGGGCTGAATATCGACGGCGAGCATAGCCATATGTGGGATACCTGCGTGCCGACCTTTATTTTCTTTAATATCCCGCTAATCATATTCGGCATAATATTTTCGATGATGTTATAGATTGCGGAATTTACGCGGGTTTTCGCGGGCGGAATTTTAGAATTTTAGAATTTTAGAATTTTAGAATTTTAGAATTTTAGAATTTCGCCCGCGCGATTTTGCCAAATTTATTTGCGTCGCTCGCGCAATCTACTTAAATTTAACCGCTCGCGGCGTGTTGATGAAAATCATTGCTAAAATTTGAAATTTCGCATAAAATTGGCGAAATTTCATAGCAAGGAGCGGTGGTGGAGCAAATTTATCCTTACGTGCAGATTGTGCATCTCATCTGCGCCATTATCTTTTTGGGCTACATATTTTTCGACGTCGTGATTTTTTCGCGGCTTAAAAGCGCGCTGGGTGCGGATTTTGAGCGCATTAAAAAAGCGATCGGCTCGCGCGCGATTAAGATCATGCCGGTTTGCCTTTTTACGCTGATTATCACCGGCGGAATGATGATGAGCCGTTGGGTCGGAAGCGCTAATGGCGGGGATTTCGGCACGCCGCTTCAAAAAATCTTTATGCTAAAAGTCACGCTCGCGCTCATCATCGCCGTGTGCGTAGCGATAAATTTAAGTTGCCGCGCGATGGGAAGGCCTGCGCCTGAGTTTTTGCGAGTAAATATCCACAAAATCGCCTTTGTATTTGGATTCATCATCGTGCTTTGCGCCAAGCTTATGTTTATCATCTAAGCTCGGCGCGCACGAACTTCTCGGCGACAAAATTTCAAGCAGATCGCCGTTTTACTTATTGTTTAATATTCATTAAAGATATAAAATAATAAAATACACCCGTTAAGTATCGGAATTTAAAGCGTCTGCGACGGATGCGTAGAATTTCTGAAGTGCAGAGGATTGCCTATTTTACGGTAAATGTAGGATAAATTTATAAGCGGTCGCTTATCTTACCTGCTTTGATCGGACTGCGGCGAAATTTGAGATTTTCGCGCGCAGAGGGCATCGGCGGCTAAATTTTAAAATTTACTTATTGGGAAAGGAAAAGTATGAAAAAATTTTTATTCGGTTTATTAATTGCGGGGCTTGCTAGCAGCGTGCTCTGCGCAAGATCGCTCGGCGAGATCAAAAGTAGCGGCGTTGTTAGAGTGGGCGTTTACGACGCGCAGCCGCCTTTCGGCAAGCTTGAAGACGGCGTGCACCAGGGCTTTGAGATCGATATGGCAAACGAGATCGCAAAGGATATCTTTAAAAACGGAGGCGGCAAGGTAGAGTTTGTCTCCGTCGCGGCAAATCAGCGCATAAGGTATCTTCAAGAGGATAAGGTCGATATGGTCATCGCTACGATTACGGTAACTCCGGAGCGCGAAAAGGAGATCGATTTTACGACCCCGTATTTTAGCGTAAACATAGGCGTACTGACCCGCGTAGAGGATAAGATCCGCTCTTTGGACGATCTGCAAGATCAGACCATTTTAGTTTTAAGCGGCGGCACGAGCGAGCCGTATTTTGAAAAGCAGGGTTATAAAATCTCCAGATGCGAGAGCGCTAGCGCTTGCTACAAGGCGCTTAAAGCAGGACAAGGCGCGGCATACGCGGACGATAATCTAGTCGTTTTGGGCTATCCGGTGCTGGATAAAAAGGTCGAAGTAAATATCAAAAATTTAGGCGCCTCGGACTTTTTGGCGATCGGCGTGCAAAAAGGCAACGCAGAGCTGCTTAACTTCTTAAACGAAGAGCTCATCAAGCTAAGCAAAGAGGGCTTTTTCAAGAAAATCTTCAACGAAAGCGTTGAGCCTTATTACAAAGGTACCGCCGAAAGAAAGTATTTCTTGCTGGACGATCTTTATAGTTTGCTTTAAATTTACTCGCCTCGCCGGTTGCGCGAGCGGTGATATAAAATTTTATTTAAAAGGATAATTCGTGAAAAAAATTATATTTTCGCTTCTGTTTTTCTGTGCTTCGCTCTTTTCAAATTCTTTGGCTCAGATCAAAGAAAAGGGCGTTATCCGCATAGGTATAGACGGATCGGTACCGCCTCTAAACGTAGCCGAGGACGGCAAATACGAGGGGTTTGAAATTCTGCTCATCGAGGAGCTCGCAAAGGAAATTTTCGGCGGCAAAGAGGGTAAGATCGAGTATATAATCACTCAAGGAAACGACCGTATCAACGCCGTGCGAGATAATAAAGTAGATCTTGATATCGCAGTGATCACGGTTACGAAGGAGCGCGAGAAGATAGTGGATTTCTCAAATCCCTATTTTAGCGTAAACGTAGGCGTGCTAAGCCGCGCGGGCGATAATATCAAAACCGTAAACGATCTGCAAGATAAGGAAATTTTAGCGGAGAGCGGCACAGTCGCGTATGAGTATTTTGCAAAGCAGGGCCATACGATTCGTCCTTGCAGCAACTCCTCCGATTGCTATCGCAAGCTAAAAGCGGGCGAAGGCGCTGCATACGCGGACGATAATCTCGTCGTTTTGGCTTATGCGGTCGTGGATAGAAAGGTTGAGGCGAATATCATAAATTTAGGCACTTCGGACTTTTTAGCTATCGCGGTGCAAAAGGGCAACGACGATCTGCTCGACGCTATAAATTCCGGGCTTGTAAATTTAAGCAAAAGCGGCTTTTTCAAGAAAATTTTTAATGAGACGATAGATCCGTATTATAAAGGCACCGCCGAAAGGAAGTATTTCTTGCTGGATGATCTTTACAAAATGTTTTAAGTTTATCAAAGGATAAAAGATGAAAAAATTTTTATTTACGCTGCTATTTGCGGCGAGCACGATTTTCGCAAACTCCTTAGACGAGATCAGAGCAAGCGGCAAGATCCGCATCGGCGTGCAGAGCGAGCAGCCTCCGTTTAGCTTTGACGCTAACGGCACGATGGTGGGATTTGAGGTCGATTTGGCCAAGGAGCTCGTAAAGAATTTATTCGGCAACAAAAGCAGCGATATAGAATTTGTCCCGGTCGGATCAAACGAGCGAGTGGCTGCCGTCGTGCAAAACAAGGTCGATCTGGTCATATCCGAGCTTACCGTGACTAAAGAGCGGGCGCGAGAGGTGGACTTTTCATATCCTTACTACTCGGTGCAGATCGGCGTATTAACCAGAGCCGACGATAATATCTCCCGCATCGATCAGATCGCGAATAATAAAATTTTAACCGTAAGCGGCACTACCGCCGACGATCATTTCAAAAGCGCGGGCTATACGATCATAAACTGCGCCGATGCCAATGAGTGCGTCGCGAAGCTAAAGGCGGGCCAGGGCGTCGGCTTTGCCGACGATAATACCGTCGTGCTCGGATATGCTAGAAACGATGCCGCGCTGGATGCGAAGATCACCAATCTAGGCAGGGTCGATTACATCGCCGTAGCTCTTGCCAAGGGCAACACCCAGCTACTCGACGCCGTAAACGGTAGCCTCATTAGAATGCATAAGAATAAATTTTTCCAAAAGAGCTTCGAAAACGACATCAAGCCTTATTACGGCGGTAAGATCGATAAAAAACATTTTACGCTCGATGAGGTTTATAGCCTGTTTTAAATTTAGATGCATCCAAAATTTAAGGCGCCCCTTGACGTCTGAATATACGCGCAGCTGCGATATTTGATCGCAGCTTGCTTTTGCCACCAAGGCTTCGGCGGCAATTTATAATTTAAATTCCGTATTTTTACGGATCCCGGTTGCGATATAAAATTTTATGATATTTTGATATGCGGTTGTGAAAGGGCGCGGCTTATAAAAGATAGTCGGTCGCAAGAAATTCTAATCCGAGTAGTAAAATTTTATATCCTTTTTCAGTTGCGTCGGCAGTATATTAAATTTAGCCCTAAAAATTTTAGAAAAATGCGATAAATTATTGTATCCGACCATTTTAGCGGCTTCGTTTACGCTGATTTGATCTAGACTTAATAGCTCTTTTGCAATTCCAAGCCGCTCATTTGTCAGCATCGCATAAATGGTCGTGCCAAAATATGCTTTAAAATCCCTTTTTAGTGCAAATTCATTCGTGGCACAAAGACGAGCTAGCTCCTTAATGCTAGGTGGGTTTTGCATATTTTCAAGTAATATTTTCTTTGCTTTTTGGACTGTTTTTATGTCATTTTCATCAAGACTAAGCGTATTTTCAGGCTCATTAAATTTATAAAAACTTCTATAAAGCATCTCTAAAATTTTACTTTCCATAAAAATTTCGCGCATTTTGCCGTCGTATATCGCGGCATTTTCGAGCTCTTTGAGGATGATATTTTGCACGGTGCTTGTTTTAAATTTCTTCATGCAAACGGCCTGATCTAAATTCAAATTTTTTAAAATTCCCAGCTCATTTGCAAAAGCGGTGCTAAGCGCTATGCATGAGCTTTTATAGTGTTTATTTTCAAGCTCGTGAACGCCACGCAATTTGCTTTGCATAGTTCCGAGCCAAAACTCACCTTTATTCAAAACGAATTGATCTTTATCCGATCTGAAGCAGATAGGATTTTCGCCCGTATTGAAAAATAAAAATGAATAGCGGCTACCTCGCTCGTGGCGATGCAAAAGAAAATCTCTGCAAACTATATCGCTGCTATAATATCCTATCTCTCCGCCCGTATAAAAAGAGCTAAAGTCGAATTTTATACTTTCGCTTTTAAGCTCGGTTTTGCTATACCTGTATTGCTTGGACGGCTCAATGTCGTTAGATATTTTCTGCAAAAAATCATCTAAACTTATCTCTTTACTCATCTTATCCCTTTAGCGTTTAAAAAAATCCCTCTACCGTTTAGTATTTCTTGATAATGCGTATCTTATTATAGTAAAATGAGTTTAAATTTTAATAAGAAAAGGGGCATTTGTGCGCGCAATATATAAATTATCGCTAATCGCTGCTATAGCGACAGCCGGGATATCGAGTGAGATAGAAAAACAAGGCAAAAGCGTAAATTTGGGTGAAATTACCGTAGTCAGTGCTACGGGCTATCGGCAAAATATTCAAGACGCACCCGCTTCTATCTCCGTTCTTACGCAAAAAGAGATACAAAAGCGTAACTATCAAGATATCTCCGCAATGGTAGAGGATTTGCCGAGTGCCTTTACCGCAACTCTAGGCGCTGCATCGAGAAAAGGCATAAGCCTAAGAGGCCTATCTCAAAAATATACGAAAATTTTAATCGACGGCAAGCCCGCGACCAGCGATAGCGCTTATAAAGGATTAAGAAGTATTGGCAGTAGCCAGAATTTCTTGCCTCCCGCAAATGCGATAGAGCGCATAGAGGTCATCCGCGGTCCTATGAGCTCGCTTTACGGCAGCGACGCTATGGGCGGAGTAATAAATATCATCACCAAGGGCTTTTCAAATGAGCCTAGCGGCAATGTAAACGGATACTATACTTTCGCTAAAAAATCGCAAATAAAAGGTGATTATCAAACGGGTTTTTATCTAAACGGAGCTATCGTCCCGGACGTGCTAGGTATCGCACTTTACGGCAGATTTTTTGAAAAGATAGAGGATAAAGAGCCTTATGCGAATAGAAATAATGAAGAGACGAATATGGGCACAAAACTGATGTATAACGTAACGCAAAATGATGAGGTAGCGCTTGATTATCGTAAAGTAAATAATAAATTTAGACGTACATACGGGCGTACGCGAACAACCTCGGGAGGCAATAACGATATTGCGAAAGAGGATATGAAAGGCTACACCGCAAGCCTGTCTCACCAGGGAAAATACGATAAGTTTATGATAGATAGCTATGCAAATTACGATAGCATGAAAGAAAGCGGTGCCCAGGATCTGCGTCTTAGAACGACTACGCTAAATTCTAAAGGCTCATATTTTTTCGATTCAAATGCTTTGAGTTTGGGCGTGCAATACCGAAGCGAGAGATTAAACGAAGCCGCTACTACCGCAGATGAGGCAAATGTCAAAAGATGGGATTATTCGATCTACGGCGAGGATGATTTTTATCTAACTGATGATTTAACACTAACCGGTGGAATCAGATATAACCGTGATAAGGACTATGGCGGCCATATATCGCCGCGCACTTATGCCGTTTATCGTTTAAACGAAAGTTTTTCTATTAAAGGCGGCGTTTCGACAGGATATTCAACTCCGGATATTAAGCAGCGTAGCGAGGGCCTTGCCCTGCCATTTGCAGGAGGCCAGGGAGCGCAGATAGGCAGAAGCTCTTTAAAGCCTGAAAGCAGCATAAGCTACGAAGGCGGGTTTTCTTACGACGATAACGATAAATTTAACTTTAGCGCTACCGCGTTTTATACTGAAATCAAAGATGGAATTTCTACGAAATTGATTTGCCGTCCAAGACCGGGAAATCCTTGCGTGTATAACGGCAAAACTTACAGGCGCGGTATTTGGGATACTATAAATATCGGGGAAGCCGAGGTTAGGGGTCTAGAGCTAAGTAACGATTATCAAATTTTAGATAATTTGAAGTTGCATGCAAACTATGCCTATACGAAATCCGAGCAAAAAACGGGTAGTGAGAAGGGCAAAACCTTAAATAATTTTCCAATCCATTCGGTAAAGCTAGGATTTGATTACGACGTAAGCTCCAAGCTAAACTTATGGTCGCAAATAAATTATTATAGTAGGACGCGCGATAGCCTAAGCTACGATGAGGATATCCGCTCATACACGATTTTTGATCTGGGCGCGAGCTATAAAGTTACAAAAGACGCAAGTTTAAATTTTACGCTTTATAACATATTCAACGAATTCGTACTAACGCGCTCGGGAAATTATCAAATGATGGTCGTAGACGGGATGAAGGCGCAGGTTGGATTTAACGTGAACTTTTAAATTCGCGGCGCATAAAATTTCGTCCGCGGATTTAAAAATTTAAGGAAATTAATGGCGATTCTAAAAAGGAAAAAATTTTGGTTCAACGTCCATCTTGTTTTGACGCTTATATGCTGCGTGCCGATCTTAATCGTAGCCCTTAGCGGCGCTATTATCTCGTATCATGATGAGATTATAGATGCGTTAAATCAAAGCAAATCTTTCGTGAGCCCGAGCGGAAAAGATGCCCTCGAACCCGCCGAAATTTTAAATATTTTCAGAAAAACTAAGCCCGGTTTTACGCTCAGTTATTATAGAATTCCTCAAAACAAAAACGAAGCGATTAGGCTTTCCGGTACAGATTCTAGCGGCGAGTTTAAATCATATTTTATAGATCCTTATAACGGCGAAATTACTTCGGAAAATATAGGCGATACGTTTATCGGCGTAGCGCTAAATCTACATACTAATCTGGGATTTGGGCTAAGCAAAAACGAAACTCTGCGGCTAATAGGCAAAAATATCGTGGCGCTTAGCACGGTTATGTTTATTTTGGTCTTAATTTCAGGCGCGGTGATCTATTATCCTAGCTTTAGAGGAAAGATTTTACGCGCATTTAGGATAAATTTTAAAGCGAGAGGTTATGCGTTTTTATATAGCTTGCACGGCGCGGTCGGAGTTTTACTGCTGCCCGTTTTGCTTACGATAAGCGCTAGCGGGCTTTATTGGTCGTATGATTGGATAGCCAAAATCACCAACAGAGCGTTGGGTGAAAAGGAAATTTTTAGAAAAACGAGCTTTACCGAAGTGCGAGGATTTTCGCTTGAGGATGAAGATAAAATTTTAAATTTGCAGACGGCATTTGATATTTTTAAGCGTGAACGCGGTGAAAACTACGAATTCTTTAATATCATCGCCCAAAAAGATGGAGAAAATTTTATGGTCTTTTATTTCGATAAAGGCGAAAAGAGCGAAGAGCATATGAATACGATGAGTATAAACGTTAAAAAGGGCATCTTGCGGCATGCTCGCTATGATGATACGAAAAGTACCATGCCGCGCCCGTTTGCTATACATAAAGCCGTTTTGAGCGTGCATTCGGGCTATATCTTCGGCGAGGCGGGTAAGTTCTTATTTTGCGTAGCGGCGATTTCTGTGTTATTTTTTATAGTTACGGGATTTTGGATGAGTATAAAAAGAATTTATAAGAAAAGATAAATCTACGAATTCAAAGCGGAGAGATAGCTTATCCGCGGCGTAAATTTAAAATTTTACCCGAAACGGTATCGCTTCTTTTCAGTTAATAAAATTTTAT
>NZ_CALHIK010000098.1 GCF_938030785.1 uncultured Campylobacter sp. | reverse complement strand
TTCATGAAATTTTACGACGACCTAGCCCGAGCGGAATTATACGTAAAATTTTAAATTTAGCGGTCGAATTTTGCGTGGAATTTTACGCCGAGCCCCGCTAGATTAGCGCAGCCGCTCTTTTAAAATTTCCCAAATACCGGGCATTGCCAGCAGCCCATTATGCGGCGCGGCGGCTATTTCGTAAAATAAATCTCCGGTCTTAAGAGACCCCGCAAGATCATACGAGTGATGCACCGGTATCAGCTCGTCGGCGGCGCCGTGGATGAGCGTGATCTGCGTGCTGCGCGCCGCTTGCAAAAATTCTGCGGTAGGAATCTTGTAGCGGATCAAAAATTTCGGCACGAAGGGGATTTTTTCGTGCGCAAGCCGCTCGAAGCTAAAATATGGCGCGAGCAAAATCAGTCGCGCCGCATCCCACTTCGCAGCCTGCTGCGCCGCGATGCCGCTTCCGATCGAGTAGCCTATCATCGCGAGCCTCTTGGGCGAATGCTGCGCCAAAACGTAACGGCTCATCGCATCCGCGCTCGCCAAAAGCTGATCCTGCGATGAAATTTTGCCGTCCGATTTGCCGTAGCCAGGGTAGTCGAAAATATAAAAATCATATCCCAAAGCCGCAAAATCCGCGCCATATGCGCCCCAGCCGCTCACGTCGCCGAAGTTGCCGTGAAAGAACAAAATCGCGCCTTTAGGTTCTGCTGCGCTAAATTTCAGCCCGTTTATCGCCCCGCCCTCAAACGGGATATTGATCTCTTGAAATTTTATCGCAGCAGCGTTTGCATTATTGCCCGCAGCACCGTTTCCTGCGGCGTTTTTGCCGACGCGCTCGCCGCTAGTTTGAGCGTTTTTGTTTTTGATCTCGCCCGCTACGGCGCCGTTTTCTTTTACGCCGCCAATCGCCGAAGCGTTTTCGTCCGCGACGCCATTTGTCGCCGCGCCATTTTGCGTAGCGGCGGACATCGATGCCTCTAAATGCACGCCGCTCCCTGGCGCATTCACAAGTCCAATGAATTCGGAATTTTCAAAGCTAAATTTGAAGTTTTTATCTAACGGCTCGCCCAAAAATATCAGCCGCTCCTGAAAGATATAAAGTGCTGCCGCGATCGCCCCATAAAGGCATGCCGCGATAACGCACAGTCTAAGTAAAACCCTCATCGCCGTCCTTTAAATTTAAAACCGAGATGCGAAAACGCGCGGCGGCACGCGAAATCCCGTCTCGCCGCTAAGCTTTAAACTCGCTCAAAAACCACTGAAATGCTAGGATCAGCCCCGGCGCGCGCACGATCTTTTCGTCAAACATAAACTCTCGCGCTTTGGATGCGGGCAGATAAAAAAGCTCGATCTTCTCGCCGTCCACGCCGCCGCCAGCTCCTAGCTTCATAGATTCGTCGATACGCGCGAAGTATAAAATTTGACGGTTCGCCGCAAAGCCCAGGGCGCTGTAGTAGCTCGTGATAAATTTCAGATCTTTCACAGCGTAGCCCGTCTCCTCGAGCACCTCTTCGATCGCCGTTTGCTCCTCGCTGATGCCCTTATCTAAAATGCCCGCGCAAAGCTCATAGGTGTAGCCCTTCTCGGGCGAGTTGATTAAGCCTTCCTCTTGATAAAACCATACGCTGGGGCGAAACTGCTTGACGAGCAAAAGCGCGTCGCGCTGCGTATGATAAAGCAAAATCGAGACGCTATCGTGCACCTTGACGCAGTCCCACGCGCGCGCCACGCCGTCCATTTCGAAATTTAGGCGAAATGGTTTAACGAAATTTGAGCTTTTAAGCTCGGAAATTTTAAAATTTTTTATAGTAGTATCCACGTCGCAAGTCCTAAAAAGCTAAAAAATCCCACGATGTCCGTCACCGTAGTAAGCAGCACGGAGCTGCCGACGGCGGGGTCGATATTTAATTTTTTAAGCGTGATCGGAATGACGGCGCCAAAAAGCCCCGCGAGCGTTAAATTTAACACCATCGACATCGCAATCACCAGCCCCAAAAGCTTAATGCCGAACCAAAAATACGCCACAAACCCCATCAGCGTGGCAAAAATGAGGCCATTTATAAAAGCGATCGTGATCTCGCGAAAGAGAACCTGCTTTTTGTCTTTAAACGCTATCTCGCCCAAGGCCAGGCGGCGCACGGTTACCGTAAGCGCCTGCGTGCCGGTGTTGCCGCCCATGGAAGCGACTATTGGCATAAGCACGGCGAGCGCGACCAGCTTTTCGATAGTGGCGTCAAATAGCCCGATGATCGTCGAGCTTACGATCGCCGTGCATAAATTTACCGCTAGCCACAAGGCGCGCGCGCGGCCCGCCTTAAAGATCGTAGTCTCATCATCTTCGGCTTCGTCATCGACGCCCGCGAGGTTGTAAATTTGCTCGGTGGCGCGCTCTTGGATGAGATCGTGGATATCGTCGGCGGTGATACGCCCGATGAGTATGCCGTTAGCATCGACAACAGGGATGACGTTAAGGTCGAATTCCTCAAAATCCTTGATCACGTCGTCGATCTTGTCGGTATCGGTAGCGAAGTGGATTTTGTTTTCGGCGCCGAATTTTTGTGAAATTTCTTCCAGCGTGAGCGAAAAATCGTATAAAATCAGATCGGACGTCGAAAAGCTCGTAAGCAGGTGTCCCTTTTTATCGAGCACGAAGAGCTGAAAGACATTCTCGATCTCGTCCTTTTCGCGCATAACGCGCAGCATCTCGACCGCCTGCCCCAGGGTCTGATCCTGCCTAGCACTAAAGACCTCGGTCTGCATATACGCGCCGGCCTCGTCCTCTTTGTATTTGGAGATAGTGAGGATGTCGTGGCGATCCTCCTCATCAAGCCCGTAGAAAATCTGCTCGGCTTTATCCTCGTCGATGTTGCCGATATTTTGTAAAAGCTCCGCCTGATCGTCGCTCTCGAGCTCCTCGATCGCTTCGACGATCTTTTCGTGAGGCAGAGTCTCGATGACGTCTTCGAGCATATGATCGGGCATCTCGAGCGCCGCATCGGCAAGATCCTCGGGTTCGAGTTTTTTTAGGACCTCTACATATTTTTCTTCGTCGTGTTTTTTGAGAGTTTTTAGATGATCGGCAAGATCCGCCGCGCTCAGCTCCTCCTCTAGCGTATCGTCCAAATGCGCATCAAGAAGCGCTTTAGCTTCCTCGACGTCGTTTAGCTGCTCCTTGTTTTCCATAACTAGCCTTAATTTATCGTAATAAGCGGCTCGTAGTTTTCAAATTTAGTCGGATTTTTCGAGCCGTCTTTCGCCTTAGCCATCCTGGCGTCCATATCCTTGACGAGAGCTTTAAATTTAAGCTCCTCGGCGCTTATGACGTTGGTTTTTTCTATTTTTACTACTTTTAGGGGATCAACGGCCTGCTTATTTTTATAAAGTCCGAAGTGTAGGTGTGGCCCCGAACTAAGCCCAGTCGAGCCTACATAGGCAATGAGTTGGCCCTGCTTGACGCTCACGCCTGCCTTTGTACCGCCGGCAAAACCGCTAAGATGCGCATAAAGCGTGCTAATTCCACCGCCGTGGTTGATCTCTACGGTGTTGCCGTAGCCGTTTTTACGACCGACGAAAGTGATTTTACCGGCTCCCGCGGCATTTACCCTAGTGCCTTTGGGAGCGGCGTAATCCACGCCTAGATGCGCGCGATATCGCTTTAGGATCGGATGAAATCTTTTAGGAGTAAAATAGGATGAAATTCTGGTATAAACAAGCGGCGTTACTAGTAGGAAGGACTCGACCTTTTTACCGCTTCGGTCGTAGTATTTGTCGTCGAAGAAATAAAGTGATCTGGGTTTTTTATTTTCCTCGATCATTCCGGCTAGGATATTTACTCCGCCGAAAGGCTTGCCAAGGCGCGTTTTTTGCTCGTATAGAATCACGAGCTGATCGCCTTTTTGTAGCTTTTTGAAATTTACCTCGTTTTTAAAAACGAGCATAAACTCATTCGCTAGCGCCGTATTGCCGGTAGCTTTGACAATATCCTGATAGGGGGAGCTTTCGATCTTAATGCCCAAGGAGTAGCTGTTTTCCTCATAAACTATCGGGGTGTATACGAATCTAAAGGTATTAAATTTATCGCGATAGATGTGGATCTGAAGCTCGTCGCTGACCGGTATTAGCAGCTGAGATATGCGTCCTACGGGATCTCTGAGTATCTGACACTCCACTCCCGCGCGCACCTCGGCGGCAAGCTCCTGATCCTCTTTATCCAGATCGTAATACACCGACGCGGGGATGCCCGCAGTCTCCATAAATTGCAGCAGGCTCACTCCATCCGGCCACGCAAACTTCTCTACGCTGGAATTATTAGCTAATGCTACGCTCGCCCACAAAAAAAACAATATAAAAATTCTAATCATATAAAATCGCTTTGTAACGGTAATCGCAAGGTGGGATTGTAACGAAAAAACGCTTATATTTCGTAAATACCCAAGAATTTTATCGCTATTTTCAAAGTTTTATGTATAATTAGCCGAAATTTTATTCCAGGAGCAGAATTTTGAAGCGAATTTTATTAATTTTGAGCGTATTTTTAGCCTATGCTTTCGGCGCGGAATTTAATATGCCGCAATACGAGACCACCCTAATTAACGTGTCGCAAGGCACCGGCGAGATAACGGATAGCCCTACGATCGCCGTAGGCAGCAGCGGAGTGGTGATGCATAATTTCGGCAGCGGCGCAAGCTCTATCATCGCGCGCGCCGTAGTAACGCAAAAAAGCGCAGGCAAGGCGCAGGTGCGCTTCGAGGTCTTTGACATGCTAAGCCAAAAAGCGCTGCCGCTTCCTAAAATTTTGCCCGCAAGCGGCGATAAAGTGATCTTAAATTTCCTCTACGACCGCGCTCTGATCGTCGCGCCGAACGCCGAAATTTACGAGCAAGTATGCAAGGCTTTCCCCGGCATCACCTTCATCCATCCAGACCTCGGCGGCGCCTATCTTAGCTACAACCGCAAGCCGAACCCGAGCCGCGACGACTTTCGCAAAATTTGCGCGCAAAACAGCACGGGCCTCATTTTTATCGCGATGGACGGCGAGGGCGTATTTGCCGACTGCGGCAGCTTCAAGCCGCTGCGCAGCTTCAAAAGCGGAAAGGTCGCTTACTACCAGCTGCCGTTTTACTCGCGCGTGGGCGAGATAAAGACCCTCATTTGGGACTTCACTAATGGCCCGATCAGCGACTACGACAAACACTACCGCTATCTTTTGGGGCTGGATAGCGACGAAAAATAGTAAATTTAGCCGCCAAAATTTTACCTTTAAGATTTTTTCTTGAAGGTAAAATTTAAAATCTCCGTATTCAAAAAGCGCTTAATAGAACAAAACCTCTGAAATAGGATTTTATAAATTAAAATTTAGCCGTAGATTTATCGCTTTTTATCTCGTTTTGATGGATTGAAATTTTATATTTAATGCATCGGATTTTGCCGAGAAAGCTTGCCGTTTGAAAATAAATTTCAAAATGGCTCGATAACAAACTTTAAAGCGGCAAAGAATTCGAAATAAATTTGCCGCTTATTTTTTTCGCAGTAGGTCTTTTAGGCTCGCTTCCACATCCTTGCCGCGCAGTATTTCGTAAACCTCGGTAGCGATCGGCACGTAAATTTTATGTTTTGCGGCCAGACGGATGACGGCGCTTGCGGTGTAGACGCCCTCGGCGACCTCGCCTAGTTCGTTTAAAATTTCATCCAGCTTCTTGCCGCACGCAAGCCCCAAGCCCACGCGGTAGTTTCGCGAAAGCACGCTGGATGCGGTCAAAAACAGATCACCCACGCCGCTTAAGCCCAAAAAGGTCTCGTCGTGCGCGCCGAAAAATTTACCGAAACGCGCGATCTCCACGATGCCGCGCGCGATCAGACTCGCTCTGGCGTTGGCTCCCAGCTCCAGCCCATCGCAAACGCCGCTTGCGATGGCGATTACGTTTTTATACGCGCCGCAAATTTCGGCCCCCGCAACGTCGCTCGAGACGTAGGTTTTGATGTAGTCGGGAAAAACTGCCGCAAACTCCGCAGCCAGGCTCTCGTTGCGCGAATTGACGACCAGCGCGCAGGGGAGTTTTCTCATCACTTCGCTCGCAAACGACGGGCCCGAAAGAAAGGCGAGGTTCGCCCTTGAGACGTGCGCTTCAAAAATTTCATTTAAAAACCTGCCGCTTGCGGCGTCGATGCCCTTGGACGCGACTAGAATTTTTTGGCCTAAATTTATAAAATTTTGATCCAGCCACTGCGCGGTCTGCTGCGCCGCGAGCGCGAAAACGAGCGCCTCGCAATCAAGCGCCTCTTTTACGCTTACGAAATTCACAAGCTGCCTAGGCGTGCGCGAAGTGATGATGCACTCGTTTTTCACGCTTAGCGCGTCGCAAAGCGCGCTGCCCCATTTGCCCGCGCCGATAACCGCGATTTTCATTGTAGCCCTTTCGATCTTAATTTATAAAATTCCGCAAAACTTGCGCCGGATATTTGAGCGATCCGTTGGCGCAAATTTTAACCGCGTCTAAATTTATCGCGCGGCTCTGCGTTAAATTTAGAAGGCAGTTTGCTGAAATTTAACCCGCCTGCGTAAATTTAAACCTCACTCGCCGCGACGTAAAATTTTATCTGGATTCTTGCCTTATGCGAGCCGGTAAATTTCACTGCGCTTGCGTACACTAAATTTATTAAATTTAATCCACTCGTGCCGCCCGCCGTAGGTAAAATTTTACCAATTGTCTGAGCCTAGCTAAATATACGCCGTCTGTTTGTCTGCTCAATCAAACGCATCTCATCAAACTCGCCGCGAAGCGTGTCCGCAAAGCGCAAATCAAATTTCATGCGAGACATAAAATTTAGAAATTTTATCTCTAAATTTCATCTATCGCATGCGCTCCGCCGCCTTTTATTCGTCGTTCGCCGCCGCAAAAGCCGCGAAATCAGCCCAGCTTCTGTTTCAAAAGCTCGTTTACCTTTGCAGGATTAAACGCGCCCTTGCCCTCTTTCATCACTTGGCCTACGAAGAAGCCGAATAGCTTGTCTTTGCCGCCGCGATAGTCCGCGACCTTGTCCTCATTTTGGCTCATCACGCGCGCTATGATCTCCAAAATCGCGCCGTCGTCGCTTACCTGCCTCAAGCCTAGCTTGTCGATGACCGAGCTTACGGCCTCGTCGTGCTCCATTAGATAATCAAGCACCTCTTTAGCGGCCTTTTGCGACACTGCGCCGCCTTCGATCGCGCTTAAAAGCTCGTTCATCTTCGCGCTGTTTACGGGCGAATCCTCAATCGTAACGCCGTTTTTGAGCCTGCCCGCAAGCTCGACGGTAAGCCAGCTCACGCAGAGTTTAGGCTCATGCCCCGCCGCGATCAGATCCTCGAAAAATCGCGCGTTTTCGTAGGTTGAGATTATGATCTCGGCGTCCTTTTCTTTAACGCCCAGCTCGCGGACATAGCGGGCCTTTTTCTGATCGGGCAGCTCGGGGATCTGTCGCGCAGCAGCCAGCATCTCGTCATCCACGATCACGGTTAGCAGGTCGGGATCGGGGAAGTAGCGGTACTCGGCGCTGTCCT
>NZ_CALHIK010000097.1 GCF_938030785.1 uncultured Campylobacter sp. | reverse complement strand
TGCGCTCGCACGGCTTTTACGACGAGATCACCGCGCCGCAGAGCTACCGCTTAAACGAGGCCTATCTGCGCGGCTTTGAGCGCATAGAGATCGACATCGACGGCAACCCGAGCGCCTTCGAGTTTGAAATTTTAAAGGGCGCGGCGGCGCTTAGCACGCTCGTTTTAAATTTCAAATCCACGCAGCTAAATTCCAAACCCGTACGCGCTATCAGCGAGATTTGCGGCATAGAGTTCGAGCCAGGCAAAAGATATAGCGTAAATTTAAGCTCGCGCGAAATTTTACGCGAAGAGGCTCTAGGTGCGGGCGGCGAGATCGTTTACCGCTCCTTTGAGCTGCGAAGCTTGCAGGCAGGCTACGTTTTTGAAAAAATTTCATCCTTCGTGCGCGCAGGCATCGCGCCCGAGCGTATCGTCGTGATCCTGCCCGACGAGAGCTTCGCGGACACGCTGCGGCTATATGACGAGCGCATCGCAAAAGCCCGCGGCTCGCACCGCATGCTAAATTTCGCGATGGGCAGAAGCGTAAAAGATAGCCTATTTTACGTCGCGCTTGAAAAAATTTCGCAGTGCCTAAAAGAGGGGCTTGCTCCGAAATTTGGCGTGGATTATCGCGTAAAAACTGCGGAAAATTCCATCCGTGCAGGCGGCGAAAATTTCAGTTCGGATCAGGCGGCCAGCTACGAGCTTTTGGATACGGCGCGTGATACGCGGGATTTAGAGGCGGGCTACTGCGGCGCACAAAATTTTAAAGCGGACGGCGAGAATTTTAAATCAAATAATGAACGTGAATGTGAAAATTTTAAAACAGGCGGCGAAAATTCCGAGCAAAGCGGCGAGGACGGCGGCGAAAATTTCAAATCAAACGGCGAGAATTTCAGATCGCGCGGCGAATGCGGCGGTAAAAATTACGAAGCGAGCGGCGAAAGCCTTAGTAAAAACAGCCGTCAAAACGAGCGGCCAAAGCCCGCGGAACTCGATCTGTTCTTTAGCCTAATCGGGCTTGAGAGCGAGCTTTTTAAGGAGTTTGAGCTAAATTTCAACCGGGCGCAGAGCTTTGAAAGCTTTGAGGCGCTGATCCGTAAAATTTTAAATTTGCCCAAAATTTACGACGCGGTTTTGGAGGCAAAGATCAAGGAGCCTTTGTATCTGATCGAAATTTTGCTGCGAAAGCTGCGCGGCGGGAGCTTAAGCCTTAGCAATTTGATCGATCTTTTTCTGCTTGAGCTAGGTGGGCTCAAACTCGACGACGTCAGCGGTGGTAAGGTCACTGCAATGGGGCTTTTGGAGAGCCGCGGGCTGCAGTTTGACAGCGTGATAATCATCGATTTTAACGACGATCTGGTGCCCAAGCGGGTGGAAAACGAGATGTTTCTAAACGCCGCGCTGCGCGCCAGAGCGGGGCTCATCAGCCACGCGGATCGCGAAAATTTACAAAGATTTTACTACGCGAGCTTGATTTTGGGCGCGAAAAAAACGGCGATTTGTTATCTTCAAAACAGCGAAAAATCGCCCTCGCGCTTCTTAAAAAGCTTCGATGCGGCGCTTGATTGCGAGTTTTCGCAGGAGGATTACTTGCGGCTCCTCGGCGAGAGGCGGTTTTTGCCCGCTCTGCGCGGCCAGGATGATCCGATTTTGCGGCACGATTTCTTTGAAAATCCGCTTTCGTTTTCCAGGCTCGATAGCTTTTTGGCGTGCAAGAGGCAGTATTTTTACAAATATATCGCAGCGCTTGCGGAGGGGCTAAACTTCGGCGAGGACGACGCGCTACGAGGCACGATTTTGCACTCTAGCTTTGAGCGGTTTTACCGCGCCGCGGGGGTTAAATTTAACTTTGATAAATTTAGCAAAATTTACTCCGCTATTGCGGCAGATGCGGGGCTCGCTAGATTTGATGCGGAGCTTGAGCTGCAAAAGATCAAAAAGATCGCCCCGCTACTACAGCAGCACGAGCAGACTTGGAGCTTTGCATGCGGCGAGCAGCGGTGCGAGGGCGAGTTTGAGGGGGTGCGGCTGAGCGGGCGGATAGACCGCATCGATGAGGACGGGCGCGGCGGCAAATTTATCATCGATTACAAAAGTGGCAGCGGCAAGCCGCAGAGCTTTCAGCTAAGCTTCTACCAGGCGCTGCTGGGGTGCGAATGCGAGAGCGCGTATCTGGCGCTCGGGGATGAGGGCTTTGTGCGTCCTGGCGCAAAAACTCCGACGCTTCAGGCTCTGCGCGAGAAATTGGGCGCGCTTAAGGAGGAGTTTGCGCACGAAGTGGTTTTTGCGCGCACAAATGAGCCTAAAACCTGCGAATATTGCGCTTATAAGATCATTTGCAAAGGGCGTATCGATGGCAAAATTTGAAAATTATCTGGCGCTTGAAGCGAGCGCGGGCAGCGGCAAGACCTTCAATCTCGCGGTCAGATTCATCGAACTAGTGCTAAAAGGCGAGCCGATCAATGAAATTTTAGCGCTTACTTTCACCAAAAAAGCGGCCGCCGAGATGAAAACGCGCATCGTGGAGAAATTTCAAAATCTGCTTATCGCGCGCGACGGAGCCCTTGTGCCGAGCCCCGAGCTAGCGCAAATTTGCGAGGATCTAAATATGAGCGCGGATGAGGTTTTGGCAGCGCAGCAGCGCCTACTCCCTAAATTTTTAAGCGAGAGGCTAAACGTCTTTACCTTCGATGCGTTTTTTGCAAAAGCTCTGCGCTCGTTCGCACTAAACAGCGGCATCGATCCGGGATTTGAAAACGACGAGAGCATACTAGGCGTGCAGCAGAAGGAGTTTTTAAGCGCGATCTGTAAAGACGGCGCCCTTTTAAGGGAGGTCGTGGGCTACGTAAGCAATTCTGGAATGAGCAAGGATCAGTTTTTAAACAGTCTGGAGGCCTTTTGGGAAAACGATATTGAGGTGAGCGAGAGCGGCTCTCTGCCCGCGCCCGATCTTGGCCGCGTCAATGAAATTTTATCAAATTTAAAAAGCGC
>NZ_CALHIK010000096.1 GCF_938030785.1 uncultured Campylobacter sp. | reverse complement strand
TTATAAAATGAAATTTAAACAGTATAAATTTACCACACTGCCAAATTTTATAAAATATTTAGGTTTAATAATAGGTCAAAGCTAAACCGTCGGCTAGATTTAACCGACGGTTTATATGAATTTAAAATATCGAAAACATAAATGACAAAATGAATAATACCAATAGTCCAAATAGCATATTTGGACGTTGGAATTTATTTGCCGCTTTTAATTCCGATCCCGGGATTACCGGAATTACGGTTGCTAGCGCTGCGACGGGACCTCCCGTGAGATAGTATTGCATCATAGCGCTACCACCTGCAGCCATAACGGCTAACGATAAAGGTGTCGCTGTGCCTAGCGAAAGAGCGGCTTGCAAAAATGGTATGGTTATGGCTACTGACGCGGCATTACTCTGGGTTACAAAACCTGCTAACGCCGATACTATTAGCATACTTTGTATAGGTGCATGAGTCAGCATCGGAGTAAAAATTTGACCGATAAGATCGGCCAATCCGATTTGCTTTATAACACCGCTCATAAATAAAAAGCCTATCGTAGCTACAAGCGGAGTAGCTATCTTGCCGACGCCTTCTAGCATATTTTTCTCGCCTTCTTGAAAATTTAAAACGGAAAGTAAAATCGTAATAATCGCACTTGCAATACCTACTACAAAAACTGGAAATCCCGCAATAAAGCCGATGAAAAGTACAATAAAAGGCAAAAACGCTTTCCAAACCGGAGCTTCGTCAGCCTTTGCTTCAAATTCTTTTGAAATGCGCTCGACATCCTCTTTACTAAGCGTTGTGCCGCTTCGCATTCTTTTTAATCTAAAAAAAGCGCAGGCAAAAACACAAAGTCCGACGAACGTACCTATAACGTTAATTAGTCCGAATCCGATATTCGATACCGCTACGACGGCTACTTGTGTAGGATGGGTAAAACCGCCGTAGTTGCCTAAAATACCAGCATGTCCATGGATACCGGCAGATTTATTAGGATCTACTCCAAGCTTTACGGATGCCGTACCGGTTATGACCGCAGTGATAGCCGGTTGCGTAAAACCGGTAAGCATACCTATTACCGCTGCCGCTATACCTCCGGCAGTCGCTACACCTACGCCCCCGCCCAGCTTATTTCCTAGTCTTACAATACTTCGAATAATTACATCCATGAAACCACTGGCTTGCATAACGCCGATAAACATTAAAATTCCTGTCATATCGGCAATAACCGGATTTAAACCTCCGTTAATAAGAGAGACCAAAGATACGATATTTTTTGGTCCTGCTACCGGAAATCCTGCTACTAGCGCGCTAATTGCCGAACCGACTATAGCCGTAGTATATAACGGCGTCTTACCACTTATCATTAAGATAAGCGTAAAAATCATAACGCATTGAGCCGCGACTAACATTGTTAACTCCTTTTTAAGAAATTTCTTTGGGCATTATAACATTTTTTTAAAAAATTATATATAATATTTAGTATTTTGTATTGAAAAATTTTAAAATATGGTATAATTTCCCAAACTAAAAAAAAGTGAAGGAGTAAAAAATGTCAAAGCCAAAAATTGCAGTCGGTGCGTTGGGCGGTACGATTTGTATGAGCGCGAACGGTGGACAAGGCGGAGTTAAACCTAGCTTTAGCGCAGAGCAGTTAGTAGGTGCAGTACCTGCTTTGAGGGAGATGGTGCAAATAGAGGCCAAAACCTTGCTGGCTCTTCCTAGTGGTAGTTTAAAGGTACAAGATCTTGTAGAAGTTTATAAATGGGCGAAAGAGCAGATAGCTAAAGGGGCAGCAGGCGTGGTTATTACACAAGGAACCGATACGCTAGAAGAAAGCGCATTCTTTCTAAATTTAGTTTGGGATGAGCATGCTCCGTTAGTTCTTACCGGCGCTATGCGAAATGCTGACTCTATCAGTTCGGATGGCGCCGGTAATATATACGCTAGCGTGCTAACTGCCATTAGTCCGCAAAGCAGAGATCGGGGCGTACTAGTAGTATTAAACGATACGATCCATAGTGCATTATGGGTTCACAAGAGTAATACCTTTTCTCTACAAACTTTTGTATCAATCAATGCCGGTATTCAGGGGCTTGTGATAGAGAATGAAGTAAAATTTATAGCTCCTGCCGTATCTCGTAAAATTTATCCCCTGCCTAGCGTTAAATTTCCTAAAGTAGAGATTATACAAAGTTATTTGGGTTGTGACGGCGAGATGATTGAGCTTGCTGTGCGTGCTAATTTTAGCGGTATCGTAATTAGTGGCGTAGGTGCCGGACACGTATCATATGATATGATGGACAAGCTAAAAGATGCTCAAATTCCGGTCGTCGTCGCTTCTCGCACAGGTAGCGGGATCTGCGCTACTAAGACATACGGTTATAAGGGCTCGGAGATGGATTTACAAAGTATCGGTTGTATAATGTCCGGCTGGTTATCGCCAATTAAAGCGAGGCTTTTGTTGATGCTTTTGTTGGCAAACAACATGAATTTGGAACAGATAAAAAAAGAATTTGGAAATTTCTGAGGCATCGATCTGGATTGTTTTTATATTATTTTTGTATAATACTCCTAAAAAACGGAGAATAAATGATACATCTCAATTCGGATCGTCCTATCACCACAACAGAATTTATAGTCCATAGTCTTAGTCAAGATATTTTAAACGGAAATATAAAATCCGGCTCCAAGCTAAAACAAAATGAAATTTCAAAGAGATTTAACGTTAGCGCTACGCCGGTAAGGGAAGCGCTAAAAATTCTGACGGCAAAAGGGCTAATCAGTTTCGATCCGTTTAAAGGCGCAATTGTAAAGGGGCTTTGCTACAAGGAAGCAAAAGAAATTTATGAACTCAGAATTTTATTGGAAAGCAAACTTATAACGGATGCGTTTGAAAAATATGATACTGAGTATCTACAAAAAGCAATTAATATCCAAGAACAGATCGAAACTTGCACGGATTTAAACGAATGGGCTTTGTTAAATGCCAATTTTCATCGATGCTTTTGGCAGAGCGAAAGCGGTAGTAGGACATTTAATATCGTCGAAACCCTTATAATGGCGGCAATCCCATATGTTTCACTGTCTTTGTTTTATAAAAAATCCCATATAGAATCCTCAAATGAGGAACACAGGGCAATAATAGAAGCGTATCAGAAAAAAGACTTAAAAAAATTAGTTCATCTCAACACAGCACATACTAATAAGACGAAAAATATTTTAGAAGATGCGATAAAAAATAGCCTTTAAGTATTTTTTTACAAAGTGTAGCATTCGCGTCGCAACAAACTTGTTAAATTCTTATCGAGATTAAATTTATGCCTATTTTTACATCAACTAAAACATTTCCCGATCAAATAGCTTCTAAAATCGCATAAATTATATCAAGGGAGAATTGATAAAAAATCTTAAGGTTTTATCGATCGCAACGATACCGACGCTAAATTTAAGCACTTCGGATATTGCGCTTGACGGCAAAGACGTGTCATTGCAAGAAACGCATATTAAAAACGGTGTAATTAGGCGCGAGGTTAAATTTTATCTGCAAATTTAGCTGGTCGCGAGGGATAAATTTTTAAAAATTTAGACCCATAAAACTGCCGTTTTAAAGCGCCAACTAAAAGCGCGCGCTAATCTCGCCGAAGCTCTTTCGCAAATTTAAGCCTACGCGCTATTTTTCTCCGCAAATTTCACGCTTGCGTAGAGGTAGCTTGCAAGCCCTAGCGCGCCCAGTATTGCGCCCGCCTCGCCTATGTATTCAAGCCCGAAGCTCGTTGCGATCTGATGCCCCAAAAGCGCTCCGCCGCCGATGCCTACGTTGTAGATCGCCGAATAGATCGATATCGCGACATCGGTAGCGTCGGGAGCTAGCGCCAAAACCCTAATCTGCAAGCAGAGTCCGAAGCCGAAAATCCCCACTCCCCAGACGAAAGCTGCGAGCAGCAGCGCCGCGTCATTTGCGGCAAAAGCTTTTAGCGTTAGCACCGAGGCTAGGATAAAAAGAATCGCGCAGATCAAAAATGCGTTCGGAAATGAGCGGTAAAGCTTCGAAAAAAGCACGCTCGCAGCGATACCAGAAGCACCGAACGCAAGCAGGACGTAGGTTACGAAGTGATCCCCTGCGGGATTAAATTTCGCCACAAAGGGCTCGACGTAGCTGTAGGTCGTAAAATGTGCGCCTACGATCAAAAACGTCAGCAGATACAAAGCAAGCAGCATCGGGCGCCTTGCTAGCATCGGCAAACTCGCAAGAGAGCCCGCGCGCCTGCTTGGCAAAAACGGTAAAATTTTCCAAAGAAACAGCGCCTCGGCCGCCGCAAGCGCGCCGATTGCGAAAAACGTGATCCTCCAGCCAAAAAGCTCGCCGACCACGCGCCCCAAAGGAAGCCCTAAAACCATCGCAAGCGAGGTGCCAAGAGCGAGCATGCCGATGGCCTGAGAGCCTTTATTTATCGGCGCTACGCGCACGACGAGCGATGAGGTGATCGACCAAAAGATCGCGTGCGAAATCGCGATGCCCAGTCGCGCGATTACCAAAACGGCAAAATTCCACGCAATGGCCGCCAGGACGTGGCTTAGCGTAAACAGCACAAAAAGCCGCAAAAGCAGCCTCTTACGCTCAAGCTTTGAAGTAAGTAGCATCAACGGCAGCGAAAGGATACTCACCGCCCACGCGTAGATCGTGATGATTAGGCCCGTACTCGTAACATCCATCTTAAAATCCGCCGCAATGTCGCTTAGCAGGGCCACGGGGATAAATTCCGTCGTATTAAAAATAAAGGCGGCAAACGCTAACGCGACAACTCTCGTATAAGCGATTTTATGGACGTTCATCGGTTTTCTCTTTCTACTTTTAATTCCACTTTTAAATTTTGACTATAAGCCTGGCGCATTTTGCGGTTTTTACGAGGCTGTGTTTTAAATTTTAAAATTTAAAATTTTGCGCGCTGCATTTGCGTGCACGCTCCAGGCTAAATTTCAAGCGGGAATTATAGCTAAATTTAGCCTCTGCGCGGCTGTGAAAATAAAATTTTACGTTCAAAAAACAAAGCCGCGCTCGGCGAAATTTACTCCGTAGCTAGCCTCTAAAAATCTAATATAAATATGCGCTATGTTTGGCGGAGCAGCTCATGGAATTTCTTGTGTGTTCGGTCGAGCGAGATTAAATTTCACATAGCGTTTGTCAGGGCGGTGGTAAAATTCCACGGTAAAATTTCGCGCTGTATTTGAGAGCTCGCCGCGCAGCAAATAATCGCGCCGTAAGAATAAACGAGCGCGCCGCCGGCTAAATTTAGCGCGAGATTTAAATGAAAATTTTTATCTGAATGAATAAAATTTCAACTTAGTTTTATTTTTT
>NZ_CALHIK010000095.1 GCF_938030785.1 uncultured Campylobacter sp. | reverse complement strand
TTCTAAATTCTTGAATTATAAATCTTCAAATTCCGAAGCTTCAAATTCTGAAACCCTAGATTCCGATCCTGACGCTTTAAAATTAGAAGCCGAAGCGGATCAGAATTCCGCCTGTGTAAACAACATAGAGCAGCAAAATTTTATATCCGATGATAGCGGCGCCTTATCGCAGAATTCTAAAACTAGAGACTACGACAAAGAACCGATAATCATCAAAGACCATACATATTATGAATTTATGATTTATCAATTTCCGGCGCTACTGATAGGATTTATTATATTTTTTACTTTTGCTACCATAGTAAATCCCGTTAGCCTTAAGACCTTTCGAATGCTTCCATTTATATTGGTTTCATTATTGACCGTAATTCGCGATAAAGACGGTATGTATTTTGAGTTTAAAAACGATAAAATTCTGTATTATCATAAAAACAAAATTCGCAAAATTTTCGAACTAAACAGCATAGGCGCAATGGTGATTAGCTTTGATTGCAGACACAGTATGCGACAAAGGGTAAATTGGTTTATAAAAATAGCGCTGCTTCTTTGGCTTTTATTAGCTTTTGTCGCCAACTCATACGATGTAACAATTGGTGAATATATAACTAATGTATTGTGTCTTTTTGTTTTAGCCGCGTCGGGGATTTTCGGAGCAAAGCCTCTTATGCACCTACGCAACGGCAGCCTCGGCTTTTTCGGTCTTCACGATCAGCTTGTGCTTTATAAAGAAAACGCCGAGGTCGAGATACTAAATATTTTAATGGTGGATAAAGAGGAGTATGTGCAGCTACGCGATTATTTCATGCAGACGATGCAAAAAGATATAAGCAATCTTCAATGCACGATGTCGATTTTCAACAAAAAGATAGAATTTAGGAAATTTAAATTCTAGCGATTAAAGGATCGCTATATATTTTTCCGAAGCGCCCTTCGGCTTGGGATTTACGGCGTAAAATTTTAACTTTTTAAAATATTAATATAAATTTGATATTTTTTGTGATTAAATTTCGCAATCGTTTATCACAATATCCAAAGGATCAAAAATGAAGTTATCTTACGTTGTGGCGGGGGTTTTGCTATGCGGCGCCTTGAGCGCAGACGATACTGCGAGCAAGGACGTAAATTTAGGCACGATAATCGTATCGTCGAATTTTAAAAAATCTATCTTGCAAGAGCCCACGAAGGTGGAGATCGCAGGTAAAGACACTATTTTAGAAAACGGCGACATCGCAAAATCGCTTTTGAACTTAAGCGGCTTTTCGATGGAGCGCAAGGGCGGAGGCGGCAGCGAGGTTTATTACCGCTCGCAGACGGCGTCCAGACTGCCCGTGCTCATCGACGGCAGCACGCTAAACGGCGGCTGCGGCATGCGTATGGATACGCCCATCACCTACATCTCGGCGCAAAACTACAACTCCGTGCGCATCGTCAAAGGTCCGCAGGACGTCAGATATGGAGCGCTCATCAGCGGCGGTATTTTCTTCGATCGAGATATTTTAAGACTAGATAAAACGCAATTCGGCGGGAATTTTAGCGTGCTAGGCGGAAGCTTTAGACGCTTCGAAACCGTAGCCGACGCCGTCGTGGGCAATGAATGGGGCAGCTTGCAGATCTCGGGCGGACATTACGAGAGCGGCGACTATAAAAGCGGCGGCGGACAGAAAATGCATACGCACTATAAACGCGACAGCGTCTCGCTCGTGGGCACGATCACGCCTACCGATTCTACCGCCATTCAGCTTAGCACGGACCTGGGCGAGGGCAAAGCGGCGTATGCGGACAGGATGAGGGACGGCGTGCAGTTTGACCGTAAGTCTTTCGGACTCAAATTTGAACAAGACGTCGGCGAGCACAAAATCAGGCTAAGTTCGTACTATCATCAGATCGACCATATAATGGACAACTTCACCATGCGTCCGGTGGTGCCAGGCATGGGGCCTGGCAAGGGATATAGCATCAGCCACCCGATACGCGATATGTACGGCTTTAAGCTAGAAGGCGAGCTAAATTTCGACAATTTAACAAGCTATCTTGGCGCTGGGTACTCTGAGGATGTATTTAAGTGGCGAGGCGCCGGAACGGGCGGAGCCGGCGTATCTAAAGCCGAAATGGACGCAGCTGTATCAAAGCCGCACGTAAAAGAGCGCAAGGTAACGTATAAAACGATCTATACTCAAAACGAATACGTCCTAGAAAACGACTACGGGCTTTTTGGCGGACTTAGGCTGGACGCGGGCGAGAGAAAACTGTTAAAAACGCATAAGAGCAGGAAAGAAAATTTATTCTCAGGGTTTTTTAGATACGAAAAATATCTGCAAAATTTAACGCTTTATGCTGGGTTAGGGCACGCACAAAGACTACCTGATCACTGGGAAACGAACAAGGACGCGAACTTAGAGCTACGTAAAGAAAGAAACACGCAGCTGGATTTTGGCGCAGTGCTAAAAGATAAAAACTACGAACTAAACGCAAATTTCTTCGTCTCAAAGATGGATGATTATATCATGCTAAAATATAATCCTATGGGCATGTCCTCAGACGCCTTTAATACCGACGCCTTGCTATACGGCGGCGAGATAGAGGGCACTACGCTACTAGCCGATATGTTTAAGCTGGGGGCGGGAGTATCCTACGTCTACGGCAAGGTGACTAAAAACGCGGGCGGCCTAAAAGACGGCGACGCGCTGCCTAAGGTTTCACCTCTAGCGTTTAAACTAAGCGCCGGTTTAGAAAAGCCCGACTGGTTCGTCAAAGCCGACTTCTACGCTAACGCGTCGCAAAACCGCGCGCAAAAAGGCTACGGCGACGTGGGCGGTATGGACCTTGGCAAGAGCGATAGCTTTTGGACGCTGGGACTAAGCGCGGGCTACAAATATAAAAATTATCAATTTTTGCTAGCGGCGGAAAACCTAAACGACGCCAAATATGCTTATCATAACTCAAAAGGCGGCTACGGCGGCGGTATCGCAGGCTACGAGACTATCCCGAACGGCACGAGGCTTTATGAACCGGGCAGAAGCTTTTGGGCGAAATTTAAGGTGCATTTTTAAGGCCTAGATCGTCCGGATTTGGCGCGTTTTAGATTTTGTATCGGATTGGGCGACACCCCATTTCGGCGCACTGCGCAAGGACTGTGCGAGCTTGCAAACAGACGCTAAAGTATAGATAAAATTTGCAAGTGCCTTGAGCGGCCGAGCTCGCGCTAAATTTGTACGGCTAGGCGCGGCTTTTGTCGTCCGAGCCTTTTTTTCCGCACGGCGTCGAAGCCTCGGTGCAGCCCGCGGCGGATATGATGCTTATTCGGGCGTGATCTCACGCGACAAGCGCCGGCACAGAAGGCGGTTGTGCGATTTGAGATGAAATTTGGCCCGCAGATCAGCTTAAAGCTTTGTACAAAAAGGCGGTTTCGCGGCGCCTGATCCGTCGGCATCGTTTCGGTTCGTCGGGCTTGCCTGCGCGCGACGGACGCGCGGTAAAATTTACTGAGCTTTAAGCGGCGAGGGTATAAAATGGCGCGTCCAAAATTTAAAGGCAGCAAAAATGGATCAAGGCAGGCTTGAGGAATTAAAAAGGCTACTACAAAAGCGGCATCAAGAGCCGAAGCTGGGCTTGGAACAAAATTTTAACGGAAAAAATTTTAAAATCTCAAATTCTGAAACCAAAAATTCCGAAGTCTCTAATTTTGAAGTTTCGAATTCTGAATTCCTGAATTTTGAATCCCCGAATTCCGAAGTCTCAAATTCTAAATTCTTGAATTATAAATCTTCAAATTCCGAAGCTTCAAATTCTGAAACCAAAAATTCCGATCCTGACGCTTTAAATTTAGAAGCCGAAGCGGATCAGAATTCTGCCTATGAAAATAACGCAGAGCCGCAAAATTTTATATCGGATGACAACGGCTCTTTGCAGCAAAATTATAAAGCCAGAGACTACGACAAAGATCCTAATCATAAAAGACTATGCTTTTTACGACTATGAAATATTCCACGATTGCTACGCTTATAGGATGCTTATTCTTCATCTCGGTCGTTACCGTAGTAAACCCCATTGAGCCCAAAAATTTTAGACTACTCCCTTTCGCTTTGGTAATGTTTTTTACCAGGCGAAAGCAACAAAAGGGCGTCTATTTCGTATTTAACGATTCGGATATAAATATTACAAAGAAGATAAAGCTTATAAATCTTTGAAGCTTGAACAAATCGGCGCCGTTGCGATTAGTTTTGATCCGCGCTGGGACCGGCAGCAGAGGATAAGCATACCCGAAATGCTGTTTTTGTCGCTTTGGCCTTTGGGCGCATACGTTATGCGCGGAATGCATGCGATGATCGCGCTAATTTCGATGATAGCAATTAGCCTATTCGGAGCGGGTATATTGATGCATCTTAAAAATGGCAGTTTCAGATGCTTAGGCGTCTATGACCGGCTTGTGATATACGGCGAAACGGACGATCTTAGAATTATAAATGTTTTGATTTATAGCGAAAAAGAGTATCTGGAATTAAAAGAGTATTTTATGCGCAAAACGCATATAGATTTGGATAGCGTCCCGCGCACCTTGTCGGTATTTAGCAAAAAGGTAAAATTTAGAAAATTTAAATTTTAAAGCTCCGCTTGGAATTTTGCCCTCAAATTTACGCGCTAATCTTCGCTATTTTTCATATACGCCGAGCTCTACGAGATTGCCGTCAGGATCGCGCAAATAGATGCTTTGCATAGCTCCACGCGCGCCCGTGCGGGGCACGACGCCGAGCTCTATTTGCGCCCCTTTGCTTTCAAGCTCCATTTTGAGCTGCTGCGCGCTTTGATCTTCGCAGATGAGGCAAAAGTCCGCCGAGCCCACGATAGGACGCGCCGCAAACGGGCTAAACTCGCCCGCGCGGGTGTGGATATTGATCTTTGAAGAGCCGAAACGCAGGCTGTGTTTACCGCCCTCGCAAACATGCTCTAAGCCCAAAATCCCTTCGTAAAATTCCACGCATTTTTGCAGATCCTCCGTAACTAGGACGAAGTGATCGATCCCTTTGATTTTCATTTCATCTCCTTGTGCGCCCGCAAGTCGCAAAATTTTTACGCCTCGCGGTGCAATCTTGGAATTCTGCCGTGAAATTTCGCGACAAAATTCTAAACGCTCGTAGCGCGAAATCAAAATTCCGTGGCGTAAATTTTAAAATTCTAAAATTTAGCCTAAACAAAATCGAACGCGGTGAAATTTCACGACCCCGCAAAATAAAACTGAAATTTAACCCCTCGATTTTAAAATCATCGATTTTAAGATTATCTTGCCCGCTTCGACGCCCGGCTGATCGTAGGTATTGACGCCTAAGATCGCTCCGGTGGCGCTGGTTAGCAGCTCGAAGTAGTAAAACAAAAATCCCGCGCTCTGTTCGCACAGCCGCGAAACCTCGATGAGATCGACGCTGATACCTTCGTTACTGATCGCTTGCAGCGTAGCGTCGCATTGGCAGCCTAGCACTTCGCTCAGTCGCATGCCGTTTACGAAGTCGCAGCTCTGAAGTGGCTCTAGGCTGAGCTGCGGCACGGCGTCCGAAAGCCCAGTGTCTGCGATCTTTAGAAAGGTTACGGTTTTGTCCTTGATGCCGTCCATGATGAGCTGAAGGAAGCTGTGCTGATCGCGCGAGCCCGAAAGCCCGATAGGAGTGAGCCCCTCGCGGCTAAAGCCGATCTTTTTGCCCAGGCTTTCCGCCCAGAGCTGCACATACCACTCGCCGAAGCCGCGCAGCGCGTCGCAGTAGCTAAAAAGGACGTTGATTTTCGCGCTTCTGTGCGTGGCGTAGTGGTGGGCCTTTTGTAAAATTTTATTCTGCGCCGCATCGCCGTTTGCGGATAAAATTTCATCCAGATACGCCTTTTTGGCTTCCTCCGCGCCGCTCAGCAGCGCATCCGCATCGAGCCCCAGCCCTACCGCTGGTAGGAGCCCCATCGCGCTTAGCACGCTAAAGCGGCCGCCGACGTTGCGAGGTGTATTTAGGACGCTAGCGCCGTGCTCGCGCGCGAAGATATCCAGCGGCGAGCCTGCGTCGGTGATGAAGATGAAATTGCGCGCTAAGCTTTTTAGATCGCGCACGCCGAAGCGGTCCAAAACTACCTTAAAAAGCGAGATCGTCTCGATCGTGCCGCCCGATTTGGACGATACGATGAAGATCGTGCGAGCAAAATTTAGCCCCGCTAGCGCGCGGTTTACGCTGCGCCCGTCGAGATTATCCAAAATTTCAAAGCGCAGATCTTTGCGGATTTTGCCCGCTAGCATCTCATAAAGCGCCCGTGCGCCCACGCTGGAGCCGCCGATGCCCAAAAGCACGATCGCATCGTAGCTTCGCGCGCTAAAAAATTCCTTCGCCTGCGCTATTACGCCCGCGCCTTGCTGCGGCAGGCGGTAGTAGCCTATCTCGCCGCTTTCATATTCGGCGCGGATCTTTGCCGCTACCTCCTCTAGCGCGCCGTCTTTTGCCGGAGGGAAAAACAGCTCATTTTTTACCATCGCTAAATTCTCGCTCGTAGAAATATTTGATCGCGTCCACGTAGCCTTTCACCGAGCCGCAGTCGAAGCGAGCGCCTTTAAATTTATACGCGATCACCACGCCGTTTTGAGCCTGCTTCAAAAGCGCGTCGGTGATCTGCACCTCGCCGTTTTTACCGGGCGCCGTCTGCTCGATGAGATCAAAAATATTAGGCGTTAGGATGTAGCGCCCGATGATGGCTAAATTTGACGGAGCTTCGTCGGGTTCCGGTTTTTCTATCATATCCGAGACCATTATCAGATCGTCGCTGATGCTTTTGCCAGCGACGATACCGTATTTGTTTACGTCCTGCGGCGGCACTTCCATCACTGCAACGACGCTGCAACGGTATTTTTCGTAAATTTTAACCATCTGCGCAAGCACGCCCTCGCCGTTTTCGTTCACGCACAGATCGTCTGCGAGCACCACGCCGAAAGGCTCGTCGCGGATTAAAATTTTACCCGTATAAATCGCGTTACCGAGCCCTTTCATCTGCTCTTGGCGCGTAAAAGAGAAGGTGCAGCGCTTCATAAGAGCCCTGATCTCGTCGAGCAGATATTCTTTGCTGCTGCCTGAAATTTGATCCTCCAGCTCGTAACTGCGGTCGAAATAATCCTCCAGCGCGCGTTTACCGCGACCCGTGACGAAGGCCATATTGTCCATGCCCGCCTCCAGCGCCTCGTCCACGCCGTAGTGAATGAGCGGCTTGGTGAGGATCGGAAGCATCTCTTTTGGTAGCGATTTGGTCGCGGGCAAAAAGCGCGTGCCGTAGCCCGCCGCGGGAAATAAACAAGTCTGGATCATGAAGCTCCTTTGATCTTTTTTTGAACTTTTATTATAATGCAAAAAAGATAAAATTCCGCAAAGGAAAGCCTTGAAAACGATTGAAAAAGAGATCAGCGCCGCGCAGGAGATCAAAAAATCAAGCTTCATCGCCTATCTCGCGCCGCTAGCGAGCTTTGAGGCGCTGCGTGCGCGGCTGCGGCAGCAACACCCAAAGGCGCGCCATATCGTCTGGGCGTATCGCGCGCTGAACGAGCCCGGGCAGATCGTAGAAAACTCGAGCGACGACGGCGAACCCAAATCAACCGCGGGCGCGCCGTGCCTAAACGCGCTTCGCGGCGCCGAGCTAATTAACGCCGCGGTGCTCGTGGTGCGCTACTTCGGCGGTATCAAGCTAGGTACGGGCGGGCTCGTGCGGGCATACGCTAGTAGCGCGAATCTTGCTATCGAGACCGCCGCAAGCAGCGGCGCTTTAACCGATTTTTCGCTTAAAAGGCGCTGCGCCTTTTTCGTGCCGTTTGCGGCGGTGGCTAAATTTGAACATTTTTTAAAAAAATCGGGTTTTGTTTATGAAGCGAGCTTCGGCGCTGCGGGAGCGGAGTTTAGCGCAGAGCTTAGCGCGGAGGAATTTGAAAAATTTATGGGCTTTGCGCAGGGCTTTACGGCGCCCTTTAAGATCACGTAGATGCCGAAATTTTAAAGCTCGGCTCTAAAATTTTAAGCGAAGCTCGCTTTAAATTTAACCCTTTTTAATGGGCTTTGCATTAAAATTCCCTTTTCAAGGAGAAGCGATGATTTACGAAGATGAGATGATTTACGTGGAGCGCGAGGAGCACGAAGTGCCGTGGGTGAAGGTCTTTACGAAGGCGAAATTTAAAGAGCTTAGCGACTGCGACGAGGCGACGCTGGCGCATCTGTGGCGCGCCGTGCTTCAGTGCGAAAAGAGCCTGCGGGAGTTTTACGCGCCCGATAAGATCAACATCGCAAGCTTCGCCAACTACGTGCCGCGCGTGCATTTTCACGTCCAAGCGCGCTTTAAAAACGACAGCTTTTTCCCGGAGTCCGTCTGGGGAAAAAAGATGCGAAACGGCAAACTCGATCTGCCGGAATTTAGCCAATTCGCAGAAGTTCTGGCGGCAAATTTAAAGATGGAATTCAGATGATAGGCGCGCGCTCCAAAAAATACCTAAGCCTTTTCGCGCTTGCTTGCTGCGTCGCCACCTTTGCGTTTTATCTGCGCTTTAAAAGCGAGGAAAACGAGATAAAAATCAAGCAGCAGTTCGATTTTAGCGCGAGTCTTTTTGAAAAGATCGTGGACGAAGAGAAGCTAAACGCCTTTGCGATCTCGCTGATTTTATCGCAGAACAGCGATGTGGTGCGCTGTTTCGAGAGCGGCAAACACGGCGAGTGCATGGACGTGACGAAAAAATACAAAGACATCTTAAGCGCGGTGCCCTTTTACACGGGCGTGAAGATACATTTTCACACGCAAAACATCAGAAGTCTGGCCAGAAGCTGGAGCGACGAATTTTACAACGACGATCTGAGCTCTTTTCGCCATTCGCTTTTGCAGATCCGCCAAAGCCTGCTTCCAAAGGCGCTTGTGGAGATGGGGCGATGTGGGGTTTTTATGCGTGGAATTTCGCCTGTTTTTAGCGACGGTAAATTTATCGGAAGCGCCGAGATAATGCTCGATTTCGAGCACGTCATCGCGCAGATCAACCGTATGGGAAACGATATTTTTATCCTCGTAGATAAGAGGTTTGAGACCGACTGCTTCTACGATAAAATAGGCGTTATCAAGGACTTTATCGTCGTAAATAGCGCGCCGGATTACGACGTTTTGTCGATTTTGGCGACGCTTGATTTTGGGGCGCAGAGCTTTATCAAAAAGGACGGACATTATTTTTACGTGCGGGCATTTTCGGACGAAAACGGCACGAAGCTGGGCTATATAATTTTGTACCGCGAAGGCTAGCGGCGGGATTTAAATTTAGGCGCCTATCGCTTGTTTGTTTCGTAGCGGCGGCGGCGGCGCGGCGAGCGAGCGTTTTAAATTTAATCGCATGATCGCGGCAATTTGTGCTGAAATTTTAAATTTTAAAAGGAGCGTCGGTATGAAATTTTATAAATCCGTTAAATTTAAAGCGCTATCTGGCGCGCTGCTTCTTATGATAATACTCTGCGCCGCATTTATCCGCATCGTGCCCGATTACTCCACTTCGCGAAGATTCGCCGTAGTTTCAATCTTTGGCTACAACAAATACAAGCAGGGCTATTGCCTCAAAGAAAACAGAATTTTGCCCAAAGAGGAGCGATTTAAGCGCGGAATTTTAGATCTTTTAAAGAGGCGCATGCTGTTTCAAACCCTCGTTACTGACAAATGCTATTATGTATATGGCAGTGAGACTTGCAACTACGGCAATAGAGAATTTGCCGTTAAAGTAGGTTTTTACGAAACGGATAAATTTAATAACAATGATTGGCTGGAAGTTCTATCTAAAGAATATGAGATACAAAAACGTAAAAATCAAGCCGCTTGGCCATATAGAAATATCTTTGTCGAGAAATTTCAAATGAAGCCCGTAAATATCTCAGCAAGATTAAAGATAAATTTAAACAATAGATCAGCCGGTTTTGAGGAGCCTATAGTAGAATACGGCGGTTTGCGCGAGTATATTTTATACTTCGATAAAAGCTTTATATTGTATGATAATTTTAAATTTAGAGATGTCGTGGTTAAAATATATGTGGGAGACACTATAAAAGATTTATCTGAAGCGAAGCAACATTATGACGAGACTATAGAAAACGGCTCACGCGAGAAGAAGTATTATTTAAAAATCGACACATGCGGCAATAGCGATTTTGAAGTTTATGAAAGCAATATCGAGGAAATAGCGGATCGCTTGGTAAGAGAAAGTATGTTTAAAGGTGGCTGAAAAGCTGAGTAAACAACTGAAATTTTAAATTTTAAAAGGAGCGTCGGTATGAAATTTTATAAATCTATTAAATTTAAAGCCCTGGCTGGCACGCTGCTTCTTATAATAATACTCTGCGCCGCATTCATCCGCATCATCCCCGATTATTCCACTTCACGAGGCTTCGCCGTCGTTTCTACTTCCGACTACAACAAATACAAGCAAGGCTATTGCCTCAAAGAAAACAGAATTTTACCGAGAGAGGAGCTGTATAAAAGAGCGATAGGGCAGTATTTGGATTATGAGTTAAAACTAGAACAAATGATCAATGATTATAGGACCTATGCCTATGGTAGTTCTTGGCGTAGCTCATATGAAATTGCATACTATGAACTAGAGAACATAAATTTATCTAATTGGTTTGAAGTATTAAAAAAGCATCATGATAATAATGAGACGTTTGAGGAAATTTTTATGAATAAATTAAAGGCTAAAAAAACCGACCCAAAGAAATATATAAAGATAAATTTAAATGATATGAGTGCCGGGTTTGATAGACCGATAATTATTCTAGACGGCGCTTACAAAGGACCAAATATTCATATATTGTTAGATAAGTTTGTTTTAATTTATAAAAATTATATACAACGCAATCATTCCGAATACCTATTTGATAGAATGAATTTTTCTGAAAAGATCAAGGAATATTACCAGAAGAGAAACAAGGCGTCGTTTGATATAAAACAGGGTTTTGAGCTGGACAACTGCGGAAATCTAAATTATCCATTAGAAGAATATTATTTAGGCAGTAGAGAGGCTAAAGGCGGCTGAAAAGCTGAGCAAACAACTGGAATTTTAAATTTTAAAAGGAGCGTCGGTATGAAATTTTATAAATCCGTTAAATTTAAAGCGATAGTTGGCACACTACTTCTGGCGGCGATACTCTGCGCAGCTTTTATCCGCATCGTGCCCGATTATTCCACTTCAAAAGGCTTTGTTGTGGTTTCTCTCCCTGTACAACAAATACAAGCAAGGATACTGCCTAAAAGAGAATAGAATTTTGCCTAAAGAGGAGTTGTATAGGCGCGCCGTCGGAGAATTTTTAGATAAAGAAATTATCGTATTAAAAAAGATAGCGAGTTATAGAGAGAACGATGATATAAAACATAAGTATTCCACTGATTATTATGAAATGCAAGACTTGAACTTTGAGAATTATCTTGAAATTTTAAAAAACAGCAGCAATAAAGTAAAAACTATTGAGGATTTCTATATTACAGAACTAAAGGCGACTAAAACGGATCCGAAACAATATTTGAAAGTTGATACTGTCGATAAAATAGTCGGTTTTACGAAGCCTTTGATTTTGTGCTTTGAGGATAGCGTATTTCTTATGCTAGATAAAAATTTCATAATTAGAGACAACTTTTTACAATCCAAGTCTATTTTGCTATTTCATAAAATTCCGACTGAATATAATTTAAAAACATACTATGAAAAACCCACTAATTCGCCCGAGTATTATTTTGATAATTGCGGCGACGTAAAATACGATGTAGAAAAAGAATACCTGGAAGGCAGGGAACTTACAGGCGGTTGAAAAGCCAAGTTAAAACAAAATTTTAAAAAGCCCGATAGTCGCGCAAATTTTACTTTTAAAATTTTAAAATTTGCGCCCAAATTTAACGTGCCGTTTTAATCCAAAAGTTTCTGCTTAAACAGCGGGATTTTGTAGCAAAAGGTGCTGCCCTCGCCAAGCTTCGAGCTGACGCTTTTTGCGATTCCGTAGCGCTTGCAAATTTTATCGATTATGTTTAGCCCCAGACCGAATCCGCCAAGAGCCGCGTTTTCGCGCGAGTATCTCTCCCAGATCGCGCTCGTATCCTTTATGCCGATGCCGAAGTCCTGCACTCTAAAGACCGCTATGCTCACCCCTTTTTCCAGCCCGATGATGATCTTGCCGCCGGGGCGCGAGTATTTTATGGCGTTGCTTAGCGTGTTGTCGATGAGGCGCATCAGCGAGGTTTCGTCCATAAAGACGCTCACATCTGGCGCTATTCGCGATTGCAGGCTTATGTTTTTGCTTTTTGCGACCAGATAGATGAAATTTATCCTAGCGCCCAAAAACTCGCTCATATCGATGCGGCGGCTTTTTAAGCTCATCTTGCCGCTTTTGATAAAGTACTCCACGTCCTCGTAAGTAATTACCATCTGCTTGAGTGCGGATTTTATTCGCGCCGTGTGTTTGTCGCGTAGGCCTAGCATCTCGGTGTTGATGAGCGCGACGCCCAGAGGGGTCTTTAGCTCGTGCATCGCGTCGTTGAAAAACGCCTTGATGAGGTTGCTTTGCTGCGCGTAGAAATTTTTTATGATTTTGTAGTTAAACAGCGCGATGATGAGCGCTACGAAAATCGTGATAAAGATCGTAGAGATCGCGATAAATTCTATCTTTGCGTAGCTTATCTTTTTTGAGATGACGAAAAAATGCAGCTTGCCCTCATGCAGAAAGTGGCGCTTAAAAAATACCCGTCCGCCAAATTTCAGCGTGATAAACGCAAAATCGGGCGGTTGGACGCTCAGGTTTGATCTTAAAATTTCGCCGTTTGCGTTTAGGATCGCGTAGTCGTAGATGAGCTCGTCTTTTAGATTCAGATCCGCGCCGGCTAGGGCTTCGCCGCTTTTTTGTATCAGCTCGGCGACGTCGGCGCTCTCCTCGATTTTGGAGTTTAAATAGATTATATAAAGGCTCTCGCTTATAAAGGCGCCGATGATGAAAATCGCGCTAAAAAGCGTAAATTTAAACCCTTTAAGCATTGATCTTATATCCGAGTCCGCGGCTGGAGAGGATGAAATCGTTGCTCGTTTTGGAGCGGAGGTTGCTGATATGCACGCGCACATCGACGCTGCCCGCTTCGCCGTCCCATACGTCGGCGATGAGTTCATCTACGCTTACGAATCTTTTGATATTGGCGAGTAGAAATTCTATGATTTTGATCTCTTTGGCGCTTAGCGATATCTCTTCGTCCGCGCGTTTTAAAATTTTTAAATTTGCGAAGTAATAAAATTTGCCCGCGATCTTGACGGCGCCCTTTTCGTCGCCGAAATACTTTCGCATCAGCTCGCTTACTCTAAATTTAAGCTCGGCTAGGTGGAAGGGCTTTTTTAGATATTCGTTGCAGCCTAGTTCGTAGCACTGGCTTAAATCGTCGATGTCGCCGAGCGAGGTCATCATCATTACGGGAGTGCTAAGACCGAGGTTTCGCGCGTATCTAAGCACCTCTTCTCCCGAAACCTCCGGCACTTTGATGTCTAAAATCAGCAAGTGGTATGCATTCGCGGCGATCTTATCGCAGGCTGCGTCGCCGCTTTCGCATTCGTCCACCTCGTAGCCAAGCTCCTGTAGATACTCGCTTACGCTGCTTCTGTATTCAAAATCGTCTTCTAAAAGTAAAATTTTCAAACCCGTTCCCTAAATCGGGAGCGAGACTACGCTCCCGTGCAAATTTGCCCCGCATATACGATGTAGTAGCGAAGCAGAATGACGCCGCAAAGCACGACGAAAGAATTTAAAACTATAAACGCAGGCTTGTAGGCGTGGTTTTTCAGCGCCGTAAAGGCGATGATGATCGGAGCGATGAGCCCCGTGCCTAAAACGCCGATCCAGAAAATTTTACCGTAAACCTCGTGCGTCAAAGCCTGCTGTGCCGCAAGCGCGCTCGTGCCGCCCTCGAAATACATCCCGACAAATAGAATGAACAAAAGCGGAATCTCAAAGAGTATCGCGCGCAGATCAAGCACCAAAAGGTATTTTATGCTATCTTTGTTTAACGAGCCTTTAAAAAACAGAAGTCTAACTAAAATGCTCGCCGCGATGCCGCTGGAAAAGCCCGATAGCAAAAATAAAATCGGCAGTACCGGAGTATTCCAAAGCGGAATTTTCATCACTGCGCTTAATAAAAAGCCCGTGTATGCGCCCACGCAAAGAGCAAGGATAAATAAAACCCGCTCGAAAGCTTTGGAAGCTTTGGCAAACGAGCTTAGTAAATTTACGATAGGTCGCAGAAACGCAAGTAGTTTAAATTTGCAAATTTCCTCGCCGAAGACGCATAGCGCAAATACGAAGCTAAGCGGCACGTAGATTAAAAGCGCCGCCACGCCGAGGCTCATCACCGAGCCGAAGTTAAATTTGATCAGCAAAAGATAGAAGGTAAGAGGCTTGCCCAGATCGAAGATCAAAAGCAAAAGCCCCGCGCAGATCGTAAGCGGCGCCGTGATCGCTCCCGCCCTAATCATCGCGTCCCAGATAGAATTTTGCTCGCTTTCGTGGCGGTTCCATTTGACTAAAAGCGCCACCATCGTCGCTCCCGCGCTAAGACCCGCCAAAAATAGATAGATCGCAATCGGCCAAGGCCAGTAAATTTCAGAGTATTGGCTCATATCGCCCCACATATTATTCATAGCGTCCTCCTTTTTTGTTTTTGATATTCGCTAGGCGCGGTTTGGTGTTTAGATACGCTTTTGGATATTCTACGCTCGTTTTGGCTAGCAGCTTGTTTACCCCAGAGCTCGCGTCGTTTACGTCGCCAAAAACCAAAGCGTCGGTCGGACACACGCTTACGCAAGCAGGCTGCAAGCCTTTGCTCGTGCGGTTCGTGTAGCAAAAGGTGCATTTGCCGATAGCGTGCGTGATAGGATCGACAAATCTAGCGTCGTAAGGACAGGCCAGGATGCAGTATTTGCAGCTGACGCAAAGCCTCTCGTCTATGAGCGTTACGCCGTCTTTGGTTTTAAAGCTCGCTCCCGTAGGGCAGACGTCCACGCAGGGGCTATCCTCGCACATAACGCAGCTGGCGCGCGAATAATCGAGCTTTAAATTTGGAAAAACGCCGCTTGTTTTGCCGTGCACTTGCAGCCTATAAACGCCGCTCGGTACGCCGTTTTCGTTCCTGCATGCAACCGAACAGGCTTGGCAACCTATACATAAATTTTCGTCGTGAATCATTATGAGTTTTTTCATAACCGCCCCTTTCAAATTTTAACTATATCGACGCCGACGTTGGTTACCATCGTGCTTACCACAGGACCCGCAGCCGGATCGAGAAGGACGCTTTGGTTGGTGCCTACGCCGTTCGTGCGCTTTAGCCCGGGGCTTACGTGCCCAAAGCCGTGGTATAAAAATAGGCAATCGTCCCTGATGCCTTGCGTGACGAAAATTTTAGCCTTTTGCTCGCCGAATTTATTTTTAAGCCTCACGATATCGCCCGTCTTTAGCCCCTCCGCTTTTGCAGAAGCTGGGCTGATCCAAACCGGCGATTCGCTCATCATATCGTTTAAAATTTTGACATTTTGAGTGTGTCCGTTGGTGTGAAGCGCGGTCTTGCCGGTCATTAGGCAGTATTTGTGCCCGCCGAATACGTCCATACCCTCGGTGTTTAAACAGCCGTATCCCGCGAAAAGCTCCTCCACTTTCGGCGCGAAAAGCTCGATCTTGCCGCTCGGGGTTTTAAATTTCATCTGCGAGCTCATCTCGCCGTTTTCGTCCACGAACTCCGCCGCAACAGGATATTTATCGATAAATTTAGCCACGAGCTTCGGCTCTCGGTAGTACAGCTTCGGCACTTTGTAGCTTACGTAGCCGTTCTTGATTAAATTTGCGATCAGCTCGGCGTTACCTTTGGCTTGCTGCATGCGGTATTCGTCGATGTTGTTCCAAGTGTAGTCCTGATCGATCTTCATCACTCTCGCAAGTTCTCTAAAAATTTCATAGCCGCACTTCGTATCGCCCACCGGCTCAACGGCTTTGTTTCGCATCACAAATCCAGGCGCGGTGCCGCCTTTGTTTTGAATCGACTCGTCGCGCTCCAAATACGTGGATTCGGGCAAGATCACGTCGGCTAAGCACGCGAAGTCGCTCATATATACGTCGATTGCGAGCACGAAGTCCAGCTTTTTGATCGCCTCTACGCTCTTATCCACGCCCGCAACGTTGATGAGGTGGTTAAAGCGCGTGCTGACCCAGCCTTTTACAGGGTAAGGCTTTTCGCTTAAAATCGTAGGCGCGATCTGCATCAAAACGCCGTGTTTGCGCGGCACGAAGAAATTTTCGCTGCCTTCTTCGCCGCAGCCGTCGATGCGCGCGGTCTTTGGAATTTTAAAATTTTTATCCGGGTTCGAGATGGTAGGGAATAGATCCTCTTTGCAAAGCGCGTTGAAGGTTTTGGAATCTTTAGAGAAGTAAATTCCGCCCTTTTTCTCGACGTTCCCCATCAGCGCGTTTGCGATCGCGATGGCGCGCGTGCGGATATATTCGGCTTTAGCGGTCGTGGTTTTATGACCCCAGTCGATTACGACCGCGGGAGCCGCGGCGTAAATTTCATTTGCGATGCGCTCTACCTTGTCCGCTTTGATGCCCGTGATAGCCTCCTGCCAAAGCGGCGTCGTATCCTTCACGGACTGCCTTAGCTCCTCTAGCCCCACGGCGTATTGTTCGATAAATTTTTTGTCGTATTTGTTATCGCGCAGCCAGACGTGAATCAGCGCCATCAAAAACGCCGCGTCGGTTCCCGGTTTTATCGGTAGCCACTCGTCTGCCTTGGAAGCTACGGTACTGAAGCGCGGATCGAGCACCAAAAGCTTTACGTCCTCTCTGCTCGCGGCTTTTGCGAGCTTTTTGGTTTTTGAGATGTCGATGCCCTCAAAGAGATTATGGCCGAAATTTACGATATATTTTGCATCGCCGTAGTCTCTTTGCATGTTAGCGCCGAAGGTGTGCGGCACGGCGATATTGTAGGTGACAGGGCAACAGGACCAGTGCGAGTAGATGTTCGGACTGCCGTATGCACAGGCGAAATTCATCATCTGGGTGTGGTGTTCGCCCGTTTTAGAGGTAAAAACTACGCTTTGCGGGCCGTATTTTTGCGAAATCTCGCCCAACCTCTGCGCGCAAATTTTAAGCGCCTCGTCCCAGCTCGCCTCTCTAAATTTGCCCTCGCCGCGCTCGCCTACGCGAATGAGTGGCTTAATGAGCCTTTGATCGTCGTAGAGCTGATTGATGCCCGCTCCGCCGCGAGCGCAGACGGAGGTTTTGTTCGAAAACCTGTGGTTGCCCTCGATTAAAGCGCCGCGGCCGTCTTTGACGGTCACCTCGATAGGACAGCGCGAAGAGCACATCTCGCAGACGCTGGCGACTTTCTTTTCCGTCCCGCCTGTAACCGCGCTAGCGTTTAAATTTAGATTTAACGTCGCTAGCGTGCCGATTGCGGCGGTACTTTTTAAGAAATTTCGTCTATTCATAAAAACTCCTTACCTTTGAATTTTGGTCGAAATTCTAAAATCCCATCGTAAAAATAAGGTTAATTTTGATAATGGACGAAGCGGGAGAAATTTACGCAAAAGCCCCTGCGGCTTAAAATTTTAACTAGCGTTTTAGCGATTGGGAGTTAAATTTGAAGCGTCTAAATTTAACGCAGCGGGCTGTGAGCCTTTTTAAATTTATAAAATATGCAAAGCAGCGCCGAGATGCTTGCCGCGCCGCAGATCGCAAGAGTCGCTCGTGCGCCGAAGCAATTAACCAAAAAGCCCGAAAATAGCGCGCCAAAAGGGGTGCTGCCGATGAAAAACAGCGCGTAGATGCTCATCACTCTGCCGCGGAATTCGTTGCTTACGTGCATCTGCACGGCTGAGTTGATACTCGAATTTGTCGCGACGAATAAAAAACCCGTCGCCGCAAGCCACGCGCTCGCCCATATAAAGGAGCTTACCGCGCCGATGAGAGCCAAGCTTAGCCCGAGCAGGCTTGCGCAAAGATAGATCCTGCGGACGCTAAGCCTGCCGAAAACCGCCACGAAAAGCGCGCCGAAAAAAGCCCCCGCGCCCAGAGCCGACATCAAATATCCGAAACTGCGTTCGTCCGCGCCGAGGCTAAGCTTAACGAGAGCGGAGATCGTTACGTTGTAATTCGGCACGAGGGTAGAGATCACGAGCACCGTTAGCATCAGCTTGCTTAGCGTGCGTTTGTGCGAAATGTATGAAATGCCCGCCTTGATAGATGATAAAACGCCATGTTTTGCGGCTGCTGCGTTTAAGCTTGAAGGCGAAATTTTAACGAAAAAGAGCGAAATGATGATGCCCAAAAAACTGATCGCGTTGAATAAAAAGCAAAATCCTACGCCCCACAGCGCCATCACAAGCCCCGCAAGCGCGGGCCCCGCGATGCGAGTGACGTTAAAGGACATAGAATTTAGCGCGATTGCGTTAGATATGCTTTGCGGCTCGCCTACGAGGTCTTTGACCATCGATTGGCGGCTCGGCGAATCGAGACTCCTAAAAATTCCGTTAGCGAAGGCGAGAGATAAAATTTTTTCAAACGAATAAATTTCGCAAAAAACCATAAACGAAAAAATACTCGCGATGATCATCATGCCGATCTGAGCGAGCAGGAGGATCTTTTTGCGATCAAATTTATCCAGTAGCACGCCGGAAAACGGCGTGAAAAGCAGCGCCGGCAAAAACTGCGCCGCGGCTACGAGGCTGACCTTAAAAGCGTCTGCGGTGATGCTTAACACTAGCCACGGCAGCGCGATGCTCTGCATCCACGATCCGATCAGCGAGAGGTTCATCCCGATCCAATAAATTCTAAAATTTGGGTATTTAAGCGATAGGAAGGGATTTTTCAACGCGCCGCCTTTTGAAATTTGGATTTCGGGATTATACTTAAATTTGTCGTAAATTTTAGAATTTGCTAAATTTAATAAAAATTTAATGTTCTTAAAAACAAAATTATAATATACTCCTTTTTTAAAATTTTAAAGCAAAAGGATTAAAAATGCAAAGACCGACGCCTCTAAATCAAGAGATCAAACTTGATCCGAACCGCTACATCGTCTCCAGGACCGATCCTAAGGGCATTATCACCTTCGGAAATCCGTATTTTTGTATGATTTGCGGATACAGCGAGGAGGAGCTCATAGGCAAGCCGCATAACATCATCCGCCACCCGGATATGCCGCGCATAGCGTTTAAGCTTATGTGGGATACGATACAGCAGGGCAAGGATTTTACCGCGGTGGTAAAAAATTTAGCCAAAGACGGGCGCTTTTATTGGGTTATTACGGAATTTAGCTCCAAAAAAGATCCTACGACCGGACAGATCACCGAATACACGGCATTTCGTAAAGCTCCTCCGCGCTCCGCGGTTGAGGCGGTCGAGCCGATCTACAAGATGCTTTTGGACGCCGAAAATAGAGGCGGCATGGAGGCCAGCCAAAAGGTGCTTATAGATTTTCTAAAAAGCAAGGGCGAGACTTATGAAACTTGGATCGCAAAGGTTTCAGGCAGATCAAATCCGCTCACCGCAATGTTTTTCAAGGCGATGAAAAAGCTTTTTAGCTAGTCCCCTTAAAATTTAATGCAAAATCCCGCACAATGCGGGATTAGCTGGCTCTGCGCGAGCAAAGCGAATAAAACACAAAGCCGTCCATTAATGAAATTTTGAAATTCTATGAAATTTTAAATTTAGCGCCCGAGCATTGAAATTTTACGTCCGCATCAAATGCGCCGCGCTCAAAGCCCCTCAAGCGTTATATCATAGAGCCTCTCTACCGTCTCGTCGTTTAAATTTAGCGTCTTTTTGCTTTGTAAAAATTCTAAAATTTCATCCTGCGCAAAGCCCGCTCTTTGCGCGCAGCTCTCGTGCGCAGGCAAAAAGCTGCGGCACAACGCGATATTTTCTAAAATTTCTTCGTCGCATAAAAAACAATACGGCTCGTCGTGCAATCGCCCCTCAAATTCTAAAATTTTAACATAGCTCTCCACGATTATGCGGCGCGGATTTTGTCTGCCGAAGCGCGCAGCGGCCTCTGTGAGCAGCTCGTAGTAAAATTTATCCAGATGCTCGGCATCTTTTAGGTGCGCGTATAAAAGCCGCATAAATTGCTGCCAAAATAGCAGTTTTTCGCGGCTTGCGAGCCACGCGTATCCCAGATGCATCACGCCGCTAAGGCGAGGGAGGAAGTTTGGATTTTGCGAGAGCTCGAAGTCGATCTTATAGCCCTGGATGATGTTTGAATGGCGCGCGCCGTAAAAGCGATATGCACGCACGAGCGCGCTTTCGCTCAGCACGTCCACGATGCAGTCCTCGTCCCTAACTTTGGTCGTTTTTAATATAAATCCTTGCATTTTCCTATTTTAGCGAAATTCACATATAAATTTAAATAAAGAATTTTAGGTTATAATCAGAAGTTACATTTCATGGAATTTAAAGGAAATCATATGAATTTCGGAGATCTGTTTTCAAAAATACGTAGAACGCAGCCCGCGCCTAACGATGCTCCTACGCACTGGATCAAGTGCCCGGGATGCGGCGCGCTGATGTATCACAAAGAGGTCGAGCAAAACCATAGCGTTTGCCCGAAGTGCAACTACCATCTGCGTTTTGATGCGCAAGCTCGCATCGATCTGATCTGCGACGAGGGTTCGTTCGTGGAGTTCGATAAAAATTTGCAGCCCGTCGATCCGCTAAAATTCGTCGATAAAAAATCCTACAAAAAGCGTATTGCCGAGACTAAAGAAAAAACGGGTAGGCTTAGCGCGGTGATTGCGGGCGAGGGCGCCATAAGTCGCCAAAAGATTCAGCTCGTGGTATTTGATTTCAGTTTTATGGGCGGAAGTCTGGGCTCCGTGGAGGGAGAGAAGATCGTGCGCGCCGTAAAACGCAGCCTGGATAAAAACGAGCCGCTAATCATCGTAAGCGCAAGCGGCGGCGCGAGGATGCAGGAGAGCACCTTTTCGCTAATGCAGATGAGTAAAACCTCCGCCGCGCTTAAAATTTTATCCGAGCATAGAATTCCTTTCATCTCCGTTCTTACCGATCCTACGATGGGCGGCGTGAGTGCGTCCTTTGCGTGGCTGGGAGATATTATTATCGCAGAGCCGGGTGCTCTGATCGGCTTTGCCGGACAGCGCGTCATCAAGCAAACCATCGGTGCGGATCTGCCGGAGGGATTTCAAAGATCGGAATTTCTGCTCGAGCACGGACTCATTGACGCGATCGTACCGCGCGGAGAGATGAGGCAGTATCTAAGCGATATGATAAACGTGCTTAGCAAAAACGCCGTGCAGATCGAGAGCGGCGGAGACAAATCTCTGCACGAAGAGGGAAGCGAAGAGTAGTGCAGATAACGGTAAATTCCATTCAAAAGGGCACGGACGAGTTTGCTAGCGAGATAAGCGCTTATAAAAAAATGGCGGCTAAATTTGCGGCGGTGCGAGAGCAGACCTTTTTTAACGCCAGTATCGCTCGCGCTCAAGCAGCGTCTTGCGAGCTCGCCCTTAGGGCGTATGATGAAATTTATCTGCCGCGCCTTAGCGGCTACGTCGTGGCTCTGGATGAGCGCGGGCAGGAGCTTGATAGCATGGAATTTGCGGGGATGCTAAAGGACAAAAGCGCCGTGTCGTTTTTTATCGGCGGAGCTTACGGGCTTAGCGAAAACTTTAAGGCAAAAGCCGATAAAATAATCAGTCTTAGCAGGCTTACGTTAGCGCATA
>NZ_CALHIK010000094.1 GCF_938030785.1 uncultured Campylobacter sp. | reverse complement strand
ATCAAAAAAGCTACATCACATACGAAAGACTGATAAAATTTTTCGATAAAGCCCCCACCGCGACGGCCGTTAAGAAGGTCGAAGCGCTTACGAAAAAATTTGACGTGGAGCTGATCTCTGCCGCAGAAATCTCCAAAATCAAAAATTTAGAGGACGCGAAACTCAAAGAAGCCACGCAAAAAAAGCTGCTGGACGAGGGCTGGGACGAGGAGTTTGACCTATCCAGCGACGTCGAGCTTTTGGAGTGGAGCCGCTCTGACAGCCCGGTACGGATGTATCTGCGCGAAATGGGGCAGATCCCGCTACTTAGCAAGGAAGAAGAGATCGAGATCAGTAAAAAAATCGAGCTCGGCGAGGACATCATCATCGACGCGTTTTGCTCCGTGCCATATCTGATCGATTTTATACTTGATTACAAAGAGCCGCTCATCAACCGCGAGCGCCGCGTAAAAGAGCTTTTCAAGAGCTTTGACGACAGCGACGAGGAGGAAGAGGAAGAGGAAAGCGACGAGGAGCTGTTTGACGAAGAGGAAGAGATCGAGGAGGAAGAGGAAGAAGTAAAAGGCAAAAAATCGTCTAAAAAGAACGATAAGCGCGCCCTAAAGGTCATCGAAAGCTTCAAGGCTCTTGAAAAAGCCAAAAAGGACTGGATGAAATTTGCCGAGAAAAACGCCGAGGCGATTAAAGAAAGCAAGGGAATTTTATCGAAGCTGAACTTGGCGTTTAAAAAGAAAATTTTAAAAGAAAAGCTCATGGATCTGGGGCCAACCAGCAAGCTCATCACCGAGATCGTAAAATCGATGGAGACCGCGCTAAAAAGCGACGAGGGCTTCGAAAAAGAGCTCAAGCGCCTAGAATACAAGCTGCCGATGTTTAGCGCCGAACTGCGCGAAAATCACAAAAAAATCCTAAAAGATATCACGAAGCTTAGCAAAGACGACATCATCGCGCGCGTACCGGAAGCTACGATGGTCTCGACCTACGTCGATATAAAAAAGCTCTTTTTGACAAAAGAGGCGAGCAAAAAAAGCTTCAACCTAGAGCCCGAGCGGCTGAAAGAAATTTTAGAGCAGATCAAGCGCGGCAAGCGCATCAGCGACAACGCAAAGGCGCGCATGGCTAAGTCCAACCTGCGCCTGGTCGTCTCCATCGCCAAGCGCTACACCAACCGCGGGCTGCCGTTTTTAGACCTCATCCAAGAGGGCAACATCGGACTTATGAAGGCGGTGGATAAATTTGAATACAAGCGCGGCTATAAATTTTCGACCTATGCGACGTGGTGGATCCGCCAGGCGATCAGCCGCGCCATCGCCGATCAGGCCCGCACGATCCGCATCCCGATCCATATGATCGAGACGATAAATCGAATTAATAAAATCACGCGCAAATATATGCAAGAGGGCGGCAAAGAGCCCGATATCAACGTCATCGCGCAAGAAGTAGGCCTTAGCGTCGATAAAGTAAAGCAGGTCATCAAAATCACAAAGGAGCCGATCAGCCTAGAAGCGCCGATCGGAAACGAGGACGACGGTAAATTCGGCGATTTCGTCGAGGACAAAAGCTCGGTTTCACCGATTGAGCAAATTTTAAAATCCGATCTCAAAGAACAGATCGACGATATCTTAGAGCAGCTCAACGACCGCGAGCGCACGGTGATCCGCATGCGATTCGGACTGCTTGACGACGAGAGCGACCGCACGCTTGAAGAGATCGGCAAGGAGCTCAACATCACTCGCGAGCGCGTCCGCCAGATCGAAAGCTCGGCGATCAAAAAGCTAAAGCACCCAAAGATCGGCCGCAAACTCAAAACCTATATCGAGAGCTAGAACAAAACGCCGATATAATTTACTCTTAACGCCTGGCAAATTTAAAATTCATTAGATAGCCGGGCTTTGGGATTGATATTACTGATCTTGTGACGCACGACAAAATTTAAATTCGCTAAGTTCTGAGCCAGAGCCGTCAATAATGTATTTTTCAGCCTAAATTTTATCAGACGGAGCGCAAATTAAGCTGCAGTAAAAAGTATCGGTGCTTGAAACGCCGATTTTGAGATGTTTAAGATTTTAAATCTGTAGGTTGCAAACTCCAGCGGAGGAAATTTACACGCCGCCTGAGCGTAGTTTCCCGCCTCTATGCAGCCGTTTCAAACTCCAGCGGAGAGAATTTACACAAAGATCAGCGAGCGCTGCGAGGGGGTGAAAGCTTTGTTTTAAACTCCAGCGGAGAGAATTTACACAGCGTTAGGAATTCTATTTTTCTAGGCTATGAATATTGAAGTTTATATTTTTACCTCTTAAATTTAGATAAGCGGCAAAGGCGATTTAGAATAAAACGCCGCATTTACGGTGTTTTGCAAATCTCAGCCAAAGCTTTATCCGCACAATTTTCAAAATTCCAACCAAAATCGATAGCGCGATTTAACGACGCAAAAGCCGCCGCCATTTTGCCGCGCTGTCATTTCGCCTCGCACCATCTAGCTAGCTTACTGCGCGCCGACAAACCGGCAACTCGGCACCGGCAAGCTTTGGCACACGCTCAATCGCATCCCGCCGCCATACTGCCGTGCGCTCGCAATCGCAGCGTCCATAAATTTGCCACATTGCCGCGCTACAACCGCAATACTATCTTAAATTTACCGCTCTGCCGTGCCGTCTCTCTTAAAATTTACCTTCTGTAGCCAAGGGTGTGCTGGATAACACGACGTCGGTATTTTTATCTCGCTCTTAAATTTACCTTCCGTCGCTCCGCTAAATTTAGCCGCGCCGCAAGCTGCGCTTTTTAAGGTAGCTGTAAATCCAAGCTCCGAGCAACAAAACCGCCGCGAGGCAATACATATAAAAGGCCGCGCCATTTTCATACTCCACGTCCTGCGCGCTAAAGATCAGCTGCGACATCTCGGGATTTCGCGCCGCCTCGTCCGCGATCTGCGCCATCACCTCATCATCATGCACGTCTAGCGTGATCTTTCGCAGATCGATGAAATTCGTCCGCTTATCCAGATGCCTGCCGCTGCGACCCGTGACGTAAACGCTATGCGAGTAAAAATTTAGATAATAAAATCCCGCGTCGTCCTTCAAAAGCCTTTCCGAGATCTGCCGCACGGCGCCTTTAAACGGATTGTCGCCCGCCCTTTTTAGCGCGCTTAGCCGGCTGGCGTCTGCGCCGAATTTATAATACACGTACCAAAACGCGTCTTTGAGCCAGCCCTCGGCGCCGCTACCGCGCGGTCGATTTAAAATTTTATCTTTGCTTAGATAAAATATGCCGTTTTTGCTCGCAAACAGCATATATTCTTGATGTCTGCCCTGAAAATTTAGCGGCGTATAGGGCTCGTTTGTGGGGTCAAATCTCTCGCTGTTCATCAGCACCGCGCCCGTAGCGGGATCAAAAAGAAACTCTATGCCTGCGTTTGGCTCCACGAGATACATCCGCTCGCTAGGCGTGAAATTTAGCCTCTCGCCGTCCGCATAGACGCTGCGTCCGTCGCTTAGCCAATTATCGATCAGGCGAAAGTGCGCGGGCGAATCTGGGCCGTCTTCATGTATGATTTTTAGCCTTATCTGTTTTAGATTTTTTGCGTCCGCACCCGCTAAAATTTTACCCTCGTAAAATACCCGCTCGCCGTCCGTGGCGACGTAAGGGCTCTCGGTCAGCGGCGAGATGGGCGCGTTAGTATCGAGTCTAGCGTATGGATAGTTGTACTCCTGCGGCCACTTGGAGAGCCCAAACGCATGGAAAAACACTTTATAAATGTAGCTTATCGCGCCGCCCGTGCGCTGCGTGACGTCCGAGCAGAAGTAGCTAACGCGTCCGTCGCTGTAGTAGCGAGAGCCGATCTTTTGCGTGCGAGCGGGATCCAGCCCCGTCATCTTGCGAGCGCCGCAAAATACGCTACTAGCGTCCATGCCGACGTTTGTGTAGGAGTATCTGCCGGTATCAAGCGCGCGAAAGCTCGCTGCGTCCGTACCGCCCTCTAGCTCGTAGGGAGCGAGGTTCCAAGAGCGTAGGTAAATTTTGCCGCCGATGTTGAAATAATCGCTGCGGCCGATCTTTTGCGCGTCCGCAGGCAGCTCGCGCGAGCTATCATACACCGATAGCTCATAGATAAAAACGAGCGAGACGAAGAACGGCACGAAAAGTACCGCAAAGAGGAGCTTTAGCGCCTTTTTATCAAATTTGCTTAAATTATTCGCCTTTTTCATAAGGCAATTATATATCTTGCTAGTTTAAAACGTTAGAAATTTAAAAGCGTTTGCTGGGGAAATTTTAAAATTTAGGTGCGGTAAATTTGACAGCGAAAGCTGCGGGTAAATTTGACGCCGAAATTTGAGCTCAAATTTACCCGCAACCGCGCGAAACTACTCAAGCTCCGCGCGAATTTAACTTAGTACCCGTCAAAATGCTTGGTCTTTGGCAGCACCAAATTTAGCGTGATGCCGATAATCGCGCCAAGCCCCACTCCGCTAAAGCTCATCGCGCCAAAATCCAGCACCATGCCGCCGATCGCGCACACAAAGATAAGCGCGACGATGATCATATTGCGCGGCTCGGCTAGATCCACGCTGTTTTTTATGAGCGTTTCCATGCCCACGCTAGCGATGATACCAAAAAGCAGCAGCATAATGCCGCCGATGACGGGAGCGGGGATTGTAGAGAGCGCGGCGCCGAGCTTACCCACGAAGGCTAGCAGTATCGCCGTAAGCGCGGCAAAGGTCATGATGGCGGGATTATAGGCCTTCGTGATGCTAACCGCGCCCGTGACCTCCGAGTAGGTGGTGTTTGGCGGGCCGCCGAAGCAACCCGCTAGCGACGTCGCGAGTCCGTCGCCCAGCAGCGTGCTTTTAAGCCCCGGATTTTTTAGGAAATTTTCCTTCGTGACGTTGCTAATCGCAAGCATATCGCCGATGTGCTCGATCGCGGGCGCGATGGCGATGGGCACCATGTAGATCACGGCTTCAAGCTTAAAAACCGGTGCGGTGAAATGCGGCAGCGCAAACCACGGCGCGTTTAAAATCGGCGTAAAATCCACGATCCCGATGAACAGCGACGCGCAGTATCCCACCGCGATGCCGCAAAGTATCGGCACGAGGCGCAGCATACCGCGACCAAACATCATGATGACGATAACCGCCGAAAGCGAGATGAGCGCGATGGTAAGCGACTGCCCCTGCGTGTAAAGCGCCTCTTTGCCCTTGCCCATGACCATATTTACGGCCGCGGGCGAGAGGATTAGGCCGATCGTCATGATTACGGGGCCGACGACCACAGGCGGTAAAATTTTATGCAAAAACCCCTCGCCTTTGAGCCTAATGAGCAGGCTTAGAACCACGTAAAATAGCCCCGCCGCGATCACTCCGCTCATCGTCGCGGCAATGCCCCACTCTTTCACGCCAAAGCTAAGCGGCGCGATGAACGCAAAACTGGATGCGAGAAAGATCGGCGGGACGTGTTTGCGCGTGATGAGCTGAAACAGCAGCGTGCCGATGCCCGCCGTAAACAGCGCCACGGACGTATCAAGCCCCGTTAAGATCGGCACCAGCACGAGCGCGCCGAACGCCACGAATAGAAACTGTACGCCGACGAGAGCGTCGCGTAGCCTGAGATTGTAGCCTTCGTATTTTTCCATCTTGTTAATTCCCCATTCGCTATGGATTTTTGATAAATTTTTACTACTTGCTGCAGTCACGGACGAGCAGTCCGCTCCTTTACAAGCAATAAAAATTTATCAAAACTACACATCATATGTCTTGAATATTTTCAAAATTTACGCCTTTCCGCCTCATTTCACCGCAAATTCTATCCAAAGCACACGATTGCGCTCCCTCCTTTGGCTCATTTCCTCGTAACAAGGCTTAGCTGCTTGCTATTACTTCTTAAAAAGCCGATAACGATGCCAAGTCAAAGCAAAAATCCCGTGCCTTGACTTTTAAATTTTCAAATCAACCAGCCAAAAATTTCAAATTTGCCGTAATTGCGGACGGCGAAATTTTAGTGACGAAATTCCATAGAATTCCAAAGCGAATTTCAACCCTACCGCGCCGCCCTGGCTATTTGGTCGCGTTGGTCTCATTTATTTTATTCATCGCGGCGACTACGTTGCAGCTAAACTCCGCTCCCATTTTGCAAGCCTTATCGTAATAAATCATCGCCTTATTTAAATCGGGCTCGCCGAATTCTTTCTTTGAATACGCTAATCCCACTTTCTCGCATCCGTCCGCCAAATCCGCATCGCAAGATTTTATAAAAAACCTAAGAGCGCCCTCGTAGTCCTTTCGTTCGTAGCTAGCGATCCCCGCTTCCAAGCAACCCTCTCCTACCCCCAAATCGCATGATTTGGCAAAAAGCTCAGCCATATTTTTCTTATCTGCGTTTTTATAATCGATCATTGCAGCGTTATAACAAGCCTTGCCACCGCCAAGGTCGCACGACTTAGAATAAAGCTGCGCGGCTTTGCGGATATTCTTTGCCGTATTATATCTGTTTTCGTCGTCGTAATATAAATCCCCCACGATAGCGCAGCTATTTTCCGATCCCGCCTCGCAAGCCTTTTCTAGCGGCTTTTTTGCCGCCTCGTAGTCGCGGTTTTCGAATAAATACACTCCATATTCTCTGCACGAATCAGCCGCGCCGATAGTGCATTTCGCAAACAAAATCGCCTGCGGGAAAAATATCTGCGCAAGCGTGTAAGCTCCGACGAGCAAAACGACGATCGATGCTAAAATTTTCATTTACACTCCTTTTAAATTTTGATAATTCAGCCGTGCAAAACCAAATCTATGAGCTCTTTGCAGGCAAAGCAAAATTTCGCCAGGCTTTAGCGGGCGATGAAATTTTACCGACTTTCGGCGCGCATAAATTCTATCCGTTTTACTAGGTAAGATAAGATCCACGAGCATCCATAAAGCGGTAAAGCAGACGAGCGGCGGTTTTATCTTTCACCGCCGCGCGCAAATTGCGTTGCTGCACGCGCGCCTAGCCCTTGCTTGCCAAAAACCTCTGCAAAATTATCGTCGCGGCGATGCTATCAAAGCGCGGATCCTTGCCGCCGCCCTTAGCGCCTTTGCTCGCAAACTCCGCCGCTTCGGCGCTCGAAAAGCTCTCGTCTTGAAATTTTATCTCGCCGTCAAAATCCAGCA
>NZ_CALHIK010000093.1 GCF_938030785.1 uncultured Campylobacter sp. | reverse complement strand
AAATTATCCAAAAATAGCCGCGAGACGGCGAGCAGGCGCAGGTAGCGGTTCGGGCTTTGCTTTTTGATCTCTGGATGCTCGCGCAAAAGGCGGGTGTTTTGCCCTTGAAAACTCCATAAAATGAACGCTCGAAAGCCGCCCGTGCGATCTTGCAGCTCGCGGATCTTATCCCAGTGCTCTACGATCTCACGCGTACTTTCAAGCGTGCCGAACATCATAGTGGCGGTCGTTTTCATACCGATGCTATGCGCCTCCTCGTGCACTCTAAGCCACGTGGCGCTGTCGCTTTTGCGCGGTGCTACGAGGTCTCGCACGCGGTCGCTTAAAATTTCGGCTCCGGCTCCCGGCATCGAGTAAAGCCCATTGGCTTGCAGCCTGCGAAGCACTTCGAGCGTGCTGATGCCGCTAAGGCGCGCGATATAATCGATCTCGATCGCCGAGAAGCCGTGGATCGTGATGCTCGGGTAATTTTTGTGGATGAACTCCACGAGATCCTCGTACCATTCGATTTTCAGCTTCGGATGGACGCCGCCTTGAAATAAAATTTGCGTGCCGCCCACGGCGATGAGCTCCTCGATCTTTTTGCTAATCTGCTCAAAGCTCAGCACATAGGCATCCGCGTCGCTTACGTGGCGGTAAAATGCGCAAAATTTGCAATCCACCATGCAGGCGTTGGTGTAGTTTATGTTTCGATCGATGATGAAGGTCGTGACGCGATCCGGATGCAGCTCGCGCTTGCGCGCAAACGCCGCGCGCCCAAGCTCGTTTAGATCGGCGTGCTCGATTAAATTTAGGGCTTCATCTATACTTAGTCTTTTCAAATTTATCCTTCCGATTTGCCTTTGCGATACGGTTTTAGTGCGTCGATGATTTTTTGATTTAGCGTCGGCAGATAGTCCTTGATCGCTATCTCTATCAGCTCAAAATTTAGCCGTTCGTATTCGTGCGAGGCGATATTCCTGGTGGCGTTGATAGCTCTTATTTCATCTTTGCTAAAGATCGCCAAAGCCTGCAAATCGTTGCTTTCTTGCAGCCCTTTTAGCAGGGCGTGGATATTGATGAACTGCATCATTATCGCAGGCTGCAAAACGTCCTCGTCGGCAAGCGCAGGCGCTACGCCGCCCTCGCATTTTTTTAGGATGGATGAAATTTTATCAGATATCTTTTTTAATCGCTCGACGCTTGATCTTTCAAACATAAATCGCTCCTTGCAGCAGCTTTGTTTTTTCTTCGCGACTTAAAGAGGTGGTATCGCACAGATCGACATTTGCATTAAATTTGCTGGATAGCTTTTTTTTAAAATCATCTAAAAAAACCAGCGCCGAAAATGGGTTTCCTAAATTTTTTACCATTTTTGCCCCGTCGGTTTCGATCGCGATGTCGATGTCTGAAAACGCGTCGGCGCTACCTTTGGCGTAGCTGCCGAAAAGCCCTAGCTCGGTAACGCCAACTGCAAAAAGCCTCTTTTTCTGTGACGATAAAAATTTTAAAATTTCATCTTTGCTGTTGATCGTTTTTTTCGGTGCGGTTTTAGCGCTCACTCTGCGCCTCTTTAGGATCTGCGGACGCTTCTTGTTTAGCGTCAGAGCTTTGAGCGTTTTTGCTCGCGGCGGCGTTGGAATTTTTATCGTCAGTACCTGCGCCATCCATGTCGCCTAAATTTACGCCGCCGTCATTTAAATTTACGCCGTCTGCGCCGCTAGAATTTCGACTGCTATCTTTTTTAACCACGATCTGACCATTTTTTACGCCTAAAATTTCGACGCGGTCGCCCTCGTCAAACTCCGAAATTTCATCGCTTTTCCAAAACGTGCCTTTGAAATAGACCATGCCGTTTTTGACGGTGCCGGTGCCGCTCTCGTCCAAAAAGTTATCCTCAAGTTTCTCTTCGGGTTTGAAAAAGCGCGACTTTAGCGGCCTTTTAAGCGCGATCAGAAGCACGAAAGAAAGCACGAACGAAAGCAGAATTTGCACGTCCCAATCAAGATGAAAGCCGAAGCTCAAAAGCCCCGTGATGAAAAATCCGGCGCTGAAAAATATAAAGGTAAAATCCATCACCAAAAGCTCGACGATCGCCAAAATCACGCCGATTATGATAAAAATCAGCGCGTTCATTTGAGCTCCTTCGCGCCGTTTTTGCTTAGGAATTCTTTAAGCACGCTAAGAGAGCCGATCAGCTCGCTCGTTTCGTAAGGCACTAGAATTTTATCCTTGCTCGGGTTTTTAGACAGCTCGCTGAAGGCGTTTACGCGACCCTGCGCGAGCAGGTATTCCGCCGCAAAGCTGGAAGCGCTCATCGCTAAATTTATACTATCCATCGCGTCTTTTTGACCCTGTGCTAACGCGATCTGCTCATATTTTTTCGCATCCGCCATACGCTCGATCGCCTCGGCTTCAAGAACCTTCTCCTGCTTTAGCGCTTCGGCGTTTCGGATGAGGGCTGCTTTTTCCGCCTCGGCTTTAAGCTCAATCGCGCGCTTTTCGCGCTCTGCCTTCATCTGCATATTCATCGCCTCTTCGATGCCGTGCGGCACCGAAATTTCGGAAATCTCCACGCGCATGATCTTTACGCCCCAGTTATCCGCAGCGTCGCCCAGAGCGATTTGCAGTTTGGAATTTAGCTGATCGCGCGAGCTAAGAGTGCTGTCTAAGCTCATCTCGCCGATCGCGCTACGTAGCGTCGTCATCGCTAAATTTGAAATCGCGCGGCGATAATCCTCGACGTTGTAAAGCGCCATCTTGCCGTCGATGACCTTCAAAAACACGATACCATCCACGCTTATGTTGACGTTATCTTTGGTGATGACTTGCTGCTTGCTGATGTCCACCAGCTGCTCGCGCACGCTCATCTTGGCGCGCACCGCGTCAAAAAACGGCACGATGATGTGAAAGCCGCCGTCAAGCACCTTATGAAAGCGACCCAGCCGCTCGATGATTAAAATTTCCGATTGCGAGACGATCTTGACCCCCATCTTTAGAATTGCTGCGATGAGGACGCAAAATACTATTACCGTAGTTACGAACCCTTCCATTTTCACTCCTGAATTAAAATTTCGCAATTATAGCATTTTTAGCTTATTTTGGCTTTTAAGGCGCGCCGTGATACAATTTCGCTAGATTTTTTATATTAAATTTACGGGATAAAATTTTATGATCAGATACATCGTGCTGCTTAGACATTCGCGCAACTACCGACTGCTCTTTTCGGCGGGTTTTATATGTATGTTCGGCTTGTGGTTTTCGGTGGTGGGGGTCGCTACGCTTCTAATCGAGCTTGGCGCGCCGGTGTGGGCGATCACGGCGGTGGGCGTCGTTTCGTTCGTGCCGAACGTCTTTTTAGCGCCCATTAACGGCATCATTGTGGATAAATTTCAACCAAAGCCCCTGATGACGGCGATGTTTATAACCGAGATGATCAGTATTTTCATGCTGATTTTTATCGATAGCTTGGATTATTTGTGGCTGCTGCTTTTGATCGTGGTCGTGCGAAGCGTCGCAGGCACGCTGTTTTTTCAGACCGAATCCTCCACGCTGCCGAAATTCCTAAGCCGCCCCTATCTCAAGCTTGCTAACGAGATGACGGGCATTATCTGGACGATCACCTATACTTTCGGCATGGCGAGTGCGGGCGTTTTTATCCACTATTTCGGCGTGCGAGCGGCGTTTATTTTGGATTTTTGCTTATATGTTTTTTCATTTTTCATCCTGCTGCGGCTAAATTTTAAAGACCTCGCAAGAAATGCGCCAGAGCCCGTGTTTAAGATGCTAAAGGAGGGCTTTTCCTACCTACGCTTGCACCCTTTGGTGGTGCATCTCATCGTGCTTCACGCCTTCGTCGCCGTCACCACCTACGACAATCTAATCGCACTTCTTGCGAAGTATAAATACAAAGAGATTTTAAGCGCCTCGCTAGTCATCGGGCTTATGAATATGTCGCGCTCGGCAGCTGCATTTTTCGGGCAGATATGGCTAAGCAAGATCGTAAACAAGCACACCTTCTTTTGGATCCTGCTGGGGCAGTTTGCGGGCATCGCGCTGTGGGCGGTGCTGGAGTTTAACTACTGGCTTTCGTTTGCGGGCATGATCGCGGCGGGATTTTTCATCACGACGGTGTGGTCGTATTCTTTTACGCAGCTGCAAAACCACGTCGATAGGGAGTTTTTCGGGCGCGTCATCGCCTACAACGACATGGCGTATTTCATCGTCGCCACGCTCGTGTCGGCCGCGATCGGATTTTTCTTCGAGCTTGGATTTTCGCTTTCGCAAATCACTTTCGGCATGGGCTTTATGTTCGCAATCGCGGCGTTTTATTATAAATTTTTAATCTACGAAAAAATTTGAAATTTGGCTCGCTATCTTTTCGGCGCGATCTCGGGGCGGAAGATAGCAAATACAAATAAAAAGCTCATCGCTGCGAAAAATACCCAGATAAAGCCGTTTGCGCCTAAGAATTTCATCATCGCGCCGATTATCAAAGGCGAGCAGAGCGACGCGCTCGAATAGATAAAGAGCATCGCCGCTGAAATTTGCACGCGAGATGCGCCTTCGCCGGTGATGGAGTCGTTTGCGCGCGCAATGGCGAGCGAATACAAAGGAAAAGCGCCAAATCCTAGCAGCAACGCAAGCGCGCACGTTAGGATGAAGCTCTTGGCAAAAAATAGCGCTGCGCAGGCTGCGATGCCGATGGCACAAACTATCATTATGGCGCGTTTGCGACCAAATTTATCCGAGATTACGCCGCAAATAAGCTGTGCCAAAAACCCTCCGACCATCGCCGATCCCATAAATGCGCCCACCGAGCCCACTCCAAGCCCTGCGCTTAGCACGAAAACGCTTGCCATCGAAAAAAAGCCGTTAATCAAAATGCCCGCGCAAACCACCGTCGCAAACGCAAGCGGCGGCACGATCGAAATTTGCGGCATACAGATGCGCATGCGAGCGGGAACTCTGGGAGGATTGAAGCGGATTAAATTTACCGGCAGCAGCGCTAGGATGATGAAAAATGCGCTTAGCACGAAGACCTTCATCGTTCCGAAATTTAGCGCTAAAATTGCAACTCCTATCGCAAACGCGCCGTAAAAAACCGCTTCGTAGATCGCCAGCACGCGGGAGCGGATGGAGTTTGTGATCTTTGAGTTTATCCAGCTTTCGATTATCATCAAAAGCGCGTAGTAGCAAAAGCCCAAAATGAAGCGTAAAATCGCCCAATACACGAGGTTTGAGCCTAGATCGTGCAGCATTGCAGCAATTCCGAAAAGCGCCGTAAAGACTGCGTATGCCCGTACGTACGAGAGTGCGCCGATTATCGAAGGCACGAAAAAGCCGCTAAAGATCGCACCTAAAAAGAAAAACGCCGAAATTAGTCCGATCTCAAGCTCGCTGTGACCGGATTCTTTTAGCATAATGCCCGCGCTTGCGATGACTAGCGCGTCGCCGATAAACATAAAGAAAATCCCCAGAAATAGGGGGCTTAGCGAGCGTGCCGCGCGCATAGATTCAAACAATGACTTTCCCTTGGAATTAAATTTGGCGTATTGTAGCCTTTTATTGATTAAAGCTCGGTTTTTATGGCAAAATATTTGAAAAAATTTTGAAGGAGCGGGTATGAGATTAAAAATTTTAACCGCATTTTTACTGGCGGCGATATTTGGCGGATGCGCGGCGTTTCGAGGCAAGGTATATATATTGGAGGATCCCAAGGTAAAGGAAGCGTATAGCGCGATAGAGTTACCGTATAGCATTAAGATAGATGGAGAAACTTTTACCAGAAAGTATAAAAATCTTGCGGCGGCATATTATTTTTTAAACGGCGAGGAAGGATTTGGCTGGAGTAAGCTCGTATCTATATCATATTTCAACGACGTAAAAAATATCGATGAGTATGCGTATGGGATATATCAAGCGATCGAAGAGGCCAATGCGGGAAAAAAACAAGAGGATCGACGCTCCTTCGGCATTTTAAAAACCAACCATACGCAAGCTATAATAGTACTCCTCAATCCGCCCGCCCCCGGAGATCCTAATTTCAATAAATATGAAGTCGATCTAATGGTTGCAGATATGCAAAGCTGCGGACTTGTACTTGTGCAATACGCGAAAAATTTCGATTCGGATAGAGATTTTAAAAAGATGCGAAAATTTATAAAGGAAAATAAAGCTAAAATTTTACCGCAGATGCCTAAGATCAGGTGCAGGTAACGCGCTGAAAAGTCCAGCGTGCGATAAAATTTTACCGCAGCGGTTTTAAAACGGCGCGAGCCTTTAAATTTAGAGGCAGCCTGCAATGAAGCGCTAAAATTTTAAGATAAATTTTATCCAAACGCTAAAACTCTAGCAGTTGTGCCTCGTCGCATCAAAGAGACGAGCTTTATTGAAAAGCACTGCAGCTAAAGCAGCGATCTGCGTGGCTAAATTTCAAAATAAAATTTCAATCTTTGCGGATAAATTTATGCGGTTTACTTCAAAACTAAAAATTCAAAATTTCATAGAGCAAAACCGGGGCGCAAAAGGGGCAAAATTTTAAAGCTCTAGCCTTTTTGCATGATCCCCTTTAGGCTGCGATACTCCTCGCATTCGCCCGTTAGCTTCGCGTCGGTGCCGATAGCGAGGATGCGGCCGTTTTTCATCACGGCGATATTATCGGCGCGCTCGATCGTGGAGAGGCGGTGAGCGATTACAAAGACGATTTTGCTTTGTTTGATCTTTTCGATGACGTTTGAGATCTCCTTTTCGCTTGCGTTATCCAGCGCCGAAGTCGCCTCGTCGAAGATTAAAATTTGCGGGTCCTTATACAGCGCGCGCGCGATGGCGATACGCTGGCGCTGCCCGCCGCTAAGGTTTGCGCCGAACTCGCTAAGCACGGTGTAAATTCCATCTTTCATCGAGCTTACGAACTCATAGGCGTTGGCGAGCTTGAGCGCTTCTATGACGCGCTGCTCGTTAAATTCCGCGCCGTAGCTTACGTTTTGCGCGATCGTGTCGTTGAAAATATAGACGCGCTGGCTTACGAGGCCGATGTTTTCGCGCAGGCTAGGGATGCTAAACTCGCCGATCTCGTCGTTGCCGTTGAATAAAATTTTACCGCTACTTGCGTCGTAAAAGCGCATCAGCAGGTTCACGACCGAGCTTTTGCCGCCGCCGCTGTTTCCGACGAGCGCTAAAATTTCGCCCTTTTTGACGCTAAAGCTTATATCTTTCAGCGCCGCCTTGTCGCCGTAGTTTAGCGACACGTCGCAAAAGCTCACCGAGCCGATCTCGCCCATCTGCTTTCCGCCTCCGACGATCGTAGGTTCCAAGTCGATCAGCTCAAACGTCCGCTCGCTCGCTGCGATGGCGTCTTGCATGTTGTTGTAGAGCGAGGAGACCTTTTTTATCGGCGTATAGACCATAAAAAGCGCCGTAAGGAAGCTGAAAAAGCTGCCGATGCTCATCTGGCCCGCGATGACCTCCTGTCCTCCGACGATGATCACCACGGCGATGCCCACGGCGCCCAGCATCTCCATGATCGGGCTTACCAGGCACGCCGTTACGACCGCCTTTAAATTTAGACCGAAAAATTTCTTGTTTTCGGCGTTAAATTTCTCCACCTCAAAGCTTTCGGCATTGCTTGCCTTGACGATTTCGATGTTGGAGTAAATTTGACTGAGCGCCGAGGAGATATCGGAGGTTTTCTCTTGAGATTCGCGCGAAATTTTTTTCATCCGCTTTGCGAGGCGCGAGAGCGGATATATCGCGCACGGAAAGACCACGAGCGCGAAAAACGAAAGCTTTGGGCTCTGATAGATCACGACGCCCAAAAGCCCCAAAATCGTAATGATCTGCGTGAAAAAATCGGGGATCATATTCGAAACCACGACGCGGATACGCTCGATGTCGTTGATCGTGCGGCTGATGAGCTCGCCCGTGCGGAAGCGGTTGAAAAAATCCACGTCCAGCCGCACGAGGCTTGCGACGAGCCTATCGCGGAAGCGGCGCACCGTGTCTTGACCGATGAAGGCGGTGAAGTAGTTTTGCATAAACGCGCCGCCGCTTTTCATCGCAAAAACCACGATGATGGCGATCGGAAGCGTGTAGAGATACGGCTCGTTTTTTTCGACGAAAATTTTATTTAAAACGGGCTCAACCAGCTTCGCGCTCGCAGCAGTCGCCACGCTCGTCATCACCATACCCAAAATCGCCAATGCAAACTGCGGCTTATAATCCCTAAAATAGGGCTTAAAGCGCGATAGTAAAGTTTTAAAGCCGTTCAAATGCTATCCTTTTTTATAAAATTTTTAAAATTTAAA
>NZ_CALHIK010000092.1 GCF_938030785.1 uncultured Campylobacter sp. | reverse complement strand
TTGCAACTTCAAGGAATTTCAAATTTCGCAATTTCGCAGAATTCCGCAGCGAGCGGATTCGGGTTTTAAATTGAGGGCGCAAATTCTAAATCCAAATCTCGCGCGGCGCAAATTTGCGCTATAATCTAGCGAAAATCAAAGATTTAAAGGATGCGACTTGAAAATTTTAATCTCGTTTTTGTGCTTATTAAGCTTCATGTTCGCCGAGGCAGCGCCCGCTTTGGCAGAAGGTGCAAACAGCGCTCAAAAGGATCAAAACCTAGAAATTTTAACGGCAAATTTAGACGCGGCGCTGAAAGAAATCGATGAAGCCAGGCATCGCCCCGATGGTACGCCTTGCGAGAGCATCGTTAGGTTAAGGGCTGCGTTTATGGAGTTTTTGCAAAGCGCGGGCGAGAGAGCGCCTCAAATTTTAAAATCCTTGAGGTTCGCCCCGAATATGGCGATCTCGCAGGACGGCAAGTTTCGGGCATATTCGGTAGATATCAGCACCGGCGGCACGATGGGCGCGAGCTACGTAGCGTATCAATACGTAAGCGGCGGGCAAAATTTCATTATGGATTTTGCAGACAAAGGTGCGCAGCAGATGCAAGAATGCGTTCTTGGCGGCAGGCGGGATTGCGCCTGCGGCGATTGGGCAGTCGGTACCGCATGGGGCGGCGATCGAGTGATAAAAGTTTTTAAAGTTAAAGAAAATCTATATCTTATTTACGGAGGATCAAAGGGCTCTACTAAGCTCACAAACGACGAATTTTGGGCGGTAGAAGCAAGCGAAGCGGGTATAAACCTAGCGAATATATTCCACTACGTCCGTTCATGCGGCGGAGATTGCGACTGCTCTAAAAGGAGCTCTTTGGTGCCGCCGCCGCACGACTCCGCTCGATTCGGCATAGAATATGATTTTTTTTCATATTTAGACGGCAGTGACGAGATAAAGAATAAATACGCTAAAAGGACGTTTTTGACCTTTGAAAACGGCATACTGGGCGCTCTTAAGGTAAAATATAGCGATAAATACCCGGACGGCGAGCTTGTCGATGAATATCAATACTTTAAATTTGACGGCGAAAAATTTACGATAGAGAGTAAAATAATTCATTGCGAGCCCGGTAAAATTATAAAGGAGTTAGTCGCGCCCTCTAGCGCGCAGGGGCTTTGATGGGTACCGTGATGCTTGGCGGGTGCGCTAAATTTTAAGGCGCGACAAAATTTCAAATTTCAGGCGCGTAAGATTTCGGCTGCGAAATTTTAAAATTCTAAATTTCAAAGCGTAAAATTTCAAGGCGCGGATTTTATTTTCAGGATTTTAAATTTTACGGTGCAGAATTTCGCAGTGTGGATTAAAATTTTAAATTTCAAAACGCGCGGAATTTTACGCGCCTTAAAATTCCAAAGCACGAAATCGAAAAGCAAAATTTTAAAATTTCAAATTTCAAAGCGCGCAGAGCTGTAGCATGTGGAGCCGCGGCGCGGCGTGTGAAGCTATAGTGCGCGAGGCTGTGACACGCAAAGCCACGGCGAGCCGCCCGCTAGCTCCAAATTCTTTCGTTTAGTTTTAGGTTTTTTACGATCGCTAAAAAGTGCGAAAGCTCGCGCTTGAGCTGCGCGGCAGGGTCGCGGCGCAGCACGCTTTCGTCGATGTCGGGCTCGAAATTATCGCGCCCCGTATTTACGAAAATATAAATTTTGCTATCTGCGAAGCTAAGGCTAACGGGCGCGGCTACGGCGCCTGCGAAGCGCAAGAGCCTCCGCATAAAGGTGGGCGTCAGGATATACATCGCGCCTGCCGCGTCCTCGCAATACACGGCAAAGGCGGCGTTAAACTCCGCATCGTCCATATCGATCCTCTTTAGCCCGAGGGTGTTCGGTGCGCCGGCGCGAGCGGGAAAAATCAGGGTTTTGGCGCTTATACGTTTGTTAAATTCCGCGTAGAAAAAGGTGCCGAGGATTTCGCTTTCCGAAAATCTATTAAATAAACTTACGTCACAAAATGTGAACTTCACGCCGTCATAAACGCCCGAGATCCTGTCGTTGCCGTATAAGTATCTGTCTAGTCGAAAAAAGAGCCCGGAGAGCTTGAGTTTAGCAGGATCGATATCACCTGAAATTTCATATCGGTAGCCGAATGCCTTAAAATAGGGCATTAGATAGTGCTCTTTAAAAGCGCGCCGAAATTTTACCGAATAATCTCGTTTAAAGATTCTAAATAATACGAATAAGCCAGAAGCAGCCAAGATTAAAGTTATAATCGCGAGTAAGATATATTTGGAAATCGTGGGGCGATTTTGTAAATCGTTTAGAAATAGGCTCATAGCAAAAAGGCAGGCAGCGTAGATTATCTTAGCTTTTATAGAGCTTTCATCGCACAAAACGGCTACTATAAGAACAACCGCGAATAATCCTATAAACGGCAACAAATCCGCCATACCTCCTCCGTCGCGCAGTTTGTATAACAAAAACGCGCCGTAGCCGAGCATGCACGCCGCCGCTAAGATCGTATTTCTTTTCGCCTTATACAAAAGCCCCAGTCTGATCTGCTCCAGCTCGCTTGCGTTCAATCGCCCTCCTAAAATTTAAATCCGATTATGGCGCTAGCGAGCTTTAAATTCGCTTACGAACGATGGCAAAATTTTAAAATTTAGACTTGGATAAATTTGCGATTAAATTTTAACGGCGGATTGTTTAAATGGAGCGAAGGCGGAATTTCTGTAGAAATTTAAGCGGCACGAAATTTTAAAAATTCCGCGCCGCGAATGGAGACAAAATTTTACGGACGCGCTTTAAATTTGCTATAAAATTTCACTGCGCGACAGCGTAAAATTTCGCGAAACAAACGCCGCAGATTATGCTGCGAAATTTAGGGTGCCCGAGCGAACGTCGATAAATTTACGAACTCTCGCGCCGCAAAAAGCGCCGCGCGGACGCCACTAGCAAAATTTAGATTTTTCTATAAGGCGCCTGACCTACTTCGTAGAAGTTGTTGCCCTCGCTGTCGATCGCTACGATAGCTGGGAAATCCTCGACGGTAAGTCGCGCGACCGCCTCGGGGCCGAGCTCGGGGTAGGCTAGCACTTCATATTTTTTGATGCTTTGGCTAATCAGCGCACCCGCACCGCCGATAGCGACCATATAGACGCAGCCTGATTTTTTCATCGCCTCGACGACGGCGTCGCTGCGGTAGCCCTTGCCGATCATGCCGTTGATGCCCACTTCGTTTATCATCGTCGGAGTATATTTATCCATTCGTCCGCTAGTCGTAGGTCCTGCAGCACCGATTGCCTGACCAGGTTTAGCGGGGGTCGGTCCCAGATAGTATATCGTCTCGCCGGCTAAGCTTACGGGTAGCTTCTCACCGCGAGCCAAAGTCTCGGTTAGCGCCTTGTGCGCGGCGTCGCGAGCTGCGATGATGGTGCCGCTGATTAGGACGTTATCGCCCGCCTTTAGGCTTTTTACTACGCTTTTATCGAAAGGTGCGGTAATTCTTTTAACTTCTGACATGATTTCCTCCTTATAGTTCGGCGTCGGCATGGCGAGCCGCGTGGCAGTTGATATTAACAGCGACCGGAAGCCCTGCTATGTGGGTCGGATACCACTCTACATTTACCTTAACGGCGGTATTTATGCCGCCCAAACCCTGCGGACCGACGCCCGTAGCGCGCGCCATCTCTAGTAGCTCATCCTCTAGCTTGGCGTAGCGCTCGTCGGGATTTCTGCTGTCAATCGAGCGGACCGCGGCTTGCTTGGCTAAAAGCGCCGCCTTATCCATCGTGCCGCCGATACCGACGCCTACGACCATCGGAGGACAGGCGTTAGGGCCTGCGTATTTGACCGCCTCTAAAAATACCTTTTTTACCCCTTCGATGCCGTCTGCGGGAACGAGCATTTTTAGCACAGATTTGTTTTCGCTGCCGAAGCCCTTCGGGGCTACTTTGATCTTAAGTTTATCTCCGGGGACGATGCGGGTATTGATGACCGCAGGGGTATTGTTCGTGGTGTTTTTGCGCTCAAAAAGCGGCTCTGCGACTACGGATTTACGTAGATAGCCGCCTACGTAGCCGTCCGCGACGCCTGCATTGATAGCATCCTCCAGATATCCGCCCTCGATATGTACGTCCTGCCCTAGCTCGACGAATACGACCGCCATGCCCGTGTCTTGGCAGATCGGTGCGATCTCTTTCGCTGCCAAATCAGCATTTTGCAAAAGCTTGCCCAAGATATCTTTGCCGATAGGCGAAGTCTCGTTCTCG
>NZ_CALHIK010000091.1 GCF_938030785.1 uncultured Campylobacter sp. | reverse complement strand
CGCCTTACGCGCTTTCGAGGCGCGCTCCTTCGACCGCTCGGACATCTACCCGAATGAAAGTGTAATTTAAGCCAAAAATGGCTTAATAACAGATTTAAAAATAAAATTCTGCGTGAAATTTCGCCTGATTTTGCGAGCGGGGGTTGAAATTTGCGGCGCAAATTTAGATTTCGTTTTAAATCCACGGCTTAAGGTGCGGCCCGGTGCGGTTTTCGGAATAAAATTTGCTTTCGCGCATAGTTTTCGGCACGGAATTTTACCGCTTTATGGATGAAATTTTACGCAAAAACTCATCGTCGCGGCGGCGAAAAATCACTCGCCGTTTATAAATTTCATGCGCCGCCCTACAAAACCGAGATAAAAATTTTGATCTCGTCTCCGCCGTAAAACTCAAAATCCGTTCCAAACGCTCTTTTTAGTTCGCCGGCCTCAAAAAAGCTCCAAATTTTGCTCCAAAACTTTGCTACGTTTTGCGGCTCATTTGGAAAGCTAAAAACGGCGTATTTGTCGCTTTTGATCTCCAAGGCTTCGTCGCTGCGGGGCGCTTTGGTGCCGATAAAGATATCGTAAAGCCCGTCGGCGCCCTCTTCGTAATCGTAATAGACGCCGTAAATCTCGCTCCGCCCGTCATAGCACTCTTTCATAAATTTCGCCCACAGCGCGGGAATTTTGCCGCTTCCGCCTAGCTCGTCCGCGTTTTTCGTGCGGGCTTTTAGCCCGTAAATTTTAAATCCGTCTAAATATGAAATTTTGATTTTTTCGCTCAAATTTTACCCTTTTCGCTACTGCTCTAAAAGCTCCCTTGCTTCTTTTGCGATCGCGACGTCGGTGAAGCCGAAAAGCTTAAATAGCTCGTTTGCGTTGCCGCTTTCGCCGAAGCTTTGCATGCCGTGTACCGCGTCTGCAAATTTATACCATTCAAGCGCGCTTGCGGCCTCGACGGCTAAAATTTTAGTTTGCGGCTCTAGGATTTGCGCCAAATAATCTGCGTCCTGCTCGCACAAAAGCTCGAAGCACGGCGCGCTTACGACGTTTGCGCCGATGCCTTGCTCTTGCAGGATTGCCGCTGCTTTTAGGCAGAGCGAGACTTCGCTGCCGCTTGCGATGAGCGTGATTTGCGCCTCTTTGCTCTGCCTTAGCAGATACGCGCCGTTTTGCACGTCACCCAAGACCGCCTTAGGTAGCGGCTCAAGCCCTTGGCGCGAGCAGACGAACGCCGCGGGCGCATTCAGAGCAAGCGCCGTGCGCCAGCATTTTACGTTTTCGTTGCCGTCTGCGGGGCGGAAGGTGTAGAAGCCAGGCATCGCGCGGAAGGTGCTAAGCTGCTCTATAGGCTCGTGCGTCGGTCCGTCCTCGCCCACGCCGATGCTGTCGTGCGTGAAGACGAAATAGTGTCGCAAGCCCATCAGCGCCGCAAGTCTAGCGCCCGTTTTGAGATAATCGCTGAAGATAAAAAACGTCGCGCTAAACGGGATGAAAAGCCCGTATCTCGCAAAGGCGTTGCCGATCGCCGCCATCGCGTGCTCGCGGATGCCGAAGTGCAAATTTTTGCCGCATGGAAAGTCGCCGCCGCCTTTTAGCTCGGTCTTATTCGACGCCGCCAAATCGGCGCTTCCGCCCAAAAAGCCGGGCACCGCGTTTGCGATAGCGTTTAAAATTTTACCGTTGCTATCGCGCGTGGCGACCTTAAGCCCGCTAAAATCAGGGAATTCTATCTTGCTAAAATCGGGATTTAAAAGCTCGTTTAAAAGCGCTCTTTTTTCATCGCTTAGCTTCGCAAGCTTCTCCTTCCAAAGCCGCTCTTCCAAATCGCCCTTTTCGACTGCGGCGCGCGTCGCAAAAAGTACGTCCTCGCTTACGACGAAGCTTTGGGCTGGATCAAAGCCCAGGCTTTGCTTAGCGCGCGCAAGCAGCTCCTCTCCAAGCGGCGCGCCGTGCGTCTTGGCCGTGCCCTCAAGCTCAAGCGCACCCTTGCCGATCGTGGTATTTGCGATGATGAGGTAGGGCTTGGTTTTATTTTTGACCTCGTCAAGGACAAATTCTATCTGATCGAAATTATGCCCGTCGATGCGCGCGACTTCAAAGCCTTGCGCTTCAAATCGCACCTTTACGTCCTCAAACCACGCAATATCGGTGCTACCGTCGATCGTGATGCCATTAGAATCATAGATTATCGTAAGATTGTCGAGGTTATGTCTGCCCGCAAGCGCGCACGCTTCGTAGCTGATGCCCTCCTGTAGATCGCCGTCGCCGCAGAAGCAATAGACGCGGTGATCGATGATCTCGTTTCCTTCCTCGTTGAGCAGATATGCGGCGTATTTTGCGGCCATCGCAAATCCGACCGCGTTAGCGACGCCTTGCCCGAGCGGTCCAGTAGCGATCTCGACGCCCGGAGTGGTGATCTCCGGGTGACCGGGTGTTTTGGAGTGCAGACGCCTGAAGCTTTTCAGATCATCCATGCTCAGATCGTATCCGCTAAGGTAGAGGTAACTATACACGAGCGCGCTTGCGTGTCCGCCCGAGAATACGACGCGGTCGCGGTTCAGCCACGCGGGATTTTTGGGGTTGTGGCGGACCTTGCTCATAAAGACGCTCATTACGTCGCTTAGCCCCATCGGCGTGCCGGGATGGCCCGAGTTGGCGCTTTGGATCATATCCGCGCTTAGAAATTTGATCGTGTTTGAAATTTTACTTAGCTGCTCGCTCGACATTTTTCATCCTTTCAGGTATTTTTCTATCAAATTTAAAACCAAATCGCGTAGGCTTGCATCATAGCCGCTCATCGCGCCACTTACCTCGTCTATTAAGCGCTGCTTGTAGCTCCTCGCGCCCGCAAGTCCGAGTAAATTTACGAAGGAATTTTTCGCGCCGTCCGCTCCTACGGGCTTGCCTGCGCTTGCCTCGTCGCCCGTGACGTCGATGATATCATCCTCGATCTGAAATATGAGCCCTAGCTTCAGTCCGATCTTATAAAGCTCATGCGAAAGCTCGTCCTTTAGCCCGCCGATTATGGCGCCTAGCTCAAACGCCACTGCGATGAGCGCGCCCGTTTTGTGCAGATGCAAAAACTCAAGCTCGCTTTGCTTTAGCGGGCTGTTTTCAAAACGGCAATCGATCGCCTGACCGAGCACCATACCGCTGCTGCCTGCATTTCGCGCTAGAGTTTTAATGCATTTTATCTTGATCTCGTCGCTTAGGTTCGCGCTCGCGGCGATCAAAAACGCGTCTGTATTTAGCGCGTCGCCCACCAAAATCGCCGTGACCTCGTCGTATTTTTTATGCAGGCTCGGCCGTCCGCGGCGTAGATCCGCATCGTCCATCGCGGGCAGATCGTCGTGGATTAGCGAGTAGGTGTGGATCATCTCAAGCGCCATCGCGATCGCCAACGCGCCCTCAAAGCGTCGCTCATCTACCGCCGAAACGACGCCTAGCAACAGCTGCGCGCGAAAGTGCTTGCCGCCCGCTTGCAGCATGTAATTGAGCGCCTCCTCGAAATACGGATGAAAGCTCGGCGCCTTCAGCTCGTTTTGCTTCAAGTAATCTTTAAATTTTTCTAAAATATCCATCAAATTCCTATCGCATGGTTGGGCTTTAAAGCCGCTTTTTACGCGTGGCTCGTTCGGCTGCTTTTACTTTGTTTATACTTATCAGTTTTTACGCTCATTTTGCTTGTCGCGCTTGTACTTTTTACTGCCAGTTTTATGACATTTGGTTGCGTCTTGCGCGTCGCTAAAATTTTATCTCTTTTGTATTTGCACAGAGGTAAAACAATCGAAGCGCGTCGCGACCGCCGCTTGTAAATTTTAAACTCTCCGATCGGCTGTTTGGCAAATTCTAAAACTATAAAATTTTGAAATTTCATCCGACCGATCTGTTTAACTTTACCACCTTAGCCCTTATCGCCGAGCAGATCGCCTAGGCCGCCGAGCCCTCCTAGCATGGACGCTGCGACGCCTTTCTTTTCATTTTCGACGAGTTTTATCGCGTCGCCTATCGCCGAGATCAGTAGGATCTGCAAGCTTTCCTTGTCGCTAAAAAGGCTGTCGTCGATACTTAGATCAAGCACCTCGCCCGCGCCGTTTAGCCTGATGGCGACCATGCCTGCGCCCGATTTTACGGTAAATTCCTTGCGCGCATTTTCCTCCTCGATCTGCTTAGCCTTGGCCTGCATCTGATCGAGCATCTGCCCCATTTTCGAAAAATCCATTCCTTCGAACATCAAAAATCCTTTAAATTTTGGCTATTTTAGCAAATTTAAGCTAAATTTAGCGTTTGACTTGGCGTTGCGAGTTTTGTTCTCAGATTTGATTTTGCGGCGGGCGCGTGCAGTCAAAAAGTGGCTTAAAATTTAGCTTGGGCGGGTAAAATTTAAACAAGAGGCGCCGTTAAAGCTTGGCGATGAAATTTATTTTAAAAGGAGCTAAAAATGGGCGATTGGGGCTACAAGGCGTACGAAAACGACGAGGCGGCGGATTGGTTTGCTAGATTTTGGGAGAGCAAAAATTTCGACTTGCTGCAAAGCACGGCAGCGAATTTCGATCCGAGAAACGAAAACTACGATGAAATCAGGGCAGTCGCGTATATTTTGGAGCGTTTCGGTTCGCCGTATGCGTGTCCGTCGGATTTTTTAGATAAATTGCAACCGACTATCCGGAAAGTCGTTGCGATTTTAGAAAATATGATCGACCCGCCAAGCGACGAATGGGTTTTTCTTGAAATTTGGGAAAGCTCGCCGCAGATAATAACCGAAATAAGGCGCCAAATCACGGAGCTAAAAGAGCATTTAGGTAGTGCGGGCGAGGCAGGCGCTAAATTTGGATCATGTCGGCAAATTTAAAAGCCGAGCGCAAAGCGAAACAAAATAAGCACATAAATCAAGACCGCCCGAACGAATGAGCATCAGATATCTTTAAACTCCGCCGCGACCGATTTTTCCAGATTTTCCGCCTTACCCAGGATCGTTATCGCCTTTTGCCTGCACCTGTTCACGCATCTGTAGCAAATCGTGCAACGCTCGCCAAATCTCGCCTTGCCGTGCGTGATTTTTATATTTTGCATCGGACAGGATTTTGCGCACTCGCCGCATCCGCTGCAGCGCGCCGTATCCAGGCTCGGTTTGCGCCTGGCAAACGGAGTTTTGTCCCAAATTTTCATCCATAGCCGCTGCCCCAAAAGCCCCGCGATACGGCATAGCACGCCTAGCCCTTCTTGCGGCGGTTTACCCGCGGCAAATGCCTCTGAGACGCGCTCTAGCTTGGCGTTTGCCTCTTTGATCAGGCGCTCGTTTTTCTGCGCCGAGTAGCTAAAAATCGCCACGTCGAGGATAAACGCGGGCATTCTGATGTGTGCGCCGCCCGTTATCTTCGCGCCCGCTCGCCTTAGAATCCTAGCCGCGCAGCCCGCTCCGTCGCCGCTAAAAATCTCCATCGTGGCGATGATGAAGATGTTTTTGCCGCGAAAATTCGCGCTATTTTCGCAAATGAACTCGCGCACGATCTGCGGTAGGTCGCTAAAATAAACGGGATAGGCGAGAATGATGTCGTCGTGGCGCTTTAACAGCTCGCCGCAGCCCTCATCCTCGATCGAAATCGCGGGGATATCGCCGCCCAGACGCTCTATAAATCTCTCTACGCAATGCTTCGTGTTGCCCGTGGAGCTGAAATAAATCGCTATCATTTTGCGAATCCTTTTAAATTTAGGCGCTAAATTTTGCCGACCGAGTCAAATTTAACGCCAAACGGCGGCAAAATTTTAATAAATTCATATTCGGCACGCTTCCCTTTCGTCCGTTTGCCAACGACGGACGCGTACATTCACTTAAATTTTACCGCAAATTTGGCAAATTTATTTTTGAAATTTCCCCAAACGCGGTAGTTCTTGAAAAAATTTATCTCAGATGGGCTCAAATTCGCACTATGCTGTAATTTTTGCGCTTTATAGGCAAGGCCCAA
>NZ_CALHIK010000090.1 GCF_938030785.1 uncultured Campylobacter sp. | reverse complement strand
TTAGTATATTTTATTCATAAAATTTTATCTTTTACTTTGATGCGCTATTAAGGGAATTTAAAGCAATTAAAAAATACAATCTCGTTAAATTTTATCTATAAGAATTAAATAGTGTAGTCTTTTAGTATATTTATCGAGGGCTGCATTCTCGCTTATTTTTAAAATAAATTTTAAGGAGACAACCATGGCAAACGACAAAATCGCAAAACAAAAAGGCTCACGCAAGAAGGCCGCGACGGATGAAAATTCCGCTGCGAATAAGGGGGAAAATTTTGCCGCAGACGCGGTCAAAAGCTCCGCCACGTCCGTTTTTAATAAAAGCGCAAATATCGCTCAAAATTCCACAGCAAATTCTACGACTTCCGCCTCACATGCTCGCGACAAAATTTCTAAAAATCGCGCCGCAGGTGAGAATTCCTGCGACGAGTGCGATTGCGAAGCCAGAAATTCCGCGCCGGGCGGCTATGATAGCGCAAGCTCTGCTTCAAGCACCAACTTTACGGCGTGCTCAAGCGCTCAAAGCGTAAGCAACGCTAAAAATTCCGCGATCAACTCTACGACAAATTCCATGGCTGATTCTTTGACAAATTCCATCTCAAATCCTACAAAGAGTCCAAGTAGCGATGATCACATCTCTTACTCGCACGAGCATAGCGATAGCTCCGCAATTCACTCGTATCTATACGACGAAGATCTTGCGACCCACCCATACAATCAAGAAGAGAACCTCGCAGCCTATTTGCACGAATACGGCGCAAATTCTGCGGCGTCTTCGCATGAGCACGACGAGGATTCCTCCATCAGCTCGCACGAGCACGATAAACATTGCCATGATCACAAGCCCCACTCTCACCGCGCGATTATCGGATTTGACGAACACGGCATCCCAAAAGTTTTAGTGCCCGCAGAGGCTAGTCCGCACACACATAAAGACGCACATGGCAATCTTTTCGAGCATTTTCACGAGGCGGAATTTACGGCGGATTATATGAAGGCGTTGTTTGAATACAAAAAGACCTTCCCTACAAAGCAAGAAGTACTTGAGAAAACCCCCGATCCCGCCGTGCGCGAAATGATGCTTAGGATGGAGCAGATCGGCGTAGATACGGCGTTTGATCGTTTCGACAAACAGATGCCTATGTGTAGTTATGGACTTAGCGGGGTATGCTGTAAGATCTGCAATATGGGACCTTGCAAAATTACTAAAAAGGCCGATCGTGGCACTTGCGGTGCGGACGCCGATCTCATCGTGTCGCGCAACTTACTGCGCCAAGTAGCCGCGGGCGTAGCTCAACACGGCGTACATGCTAGAGAGCTTCTACTGTCGCTAAAATGGGCGGCACAAGGCAAGCTAGATCTACCAATTATAGGTGAATACAAAATCATCAATACCGCCAAAGCCTTTGGAATTCCAACTGAAGGCAGAGAGTTAAAAGAGGTAGCGATCGAGCTTGCCGATACGCTTTTAACAGATCTTTCGCAAAGCAGCGGCGAGTATAAAACCATCACTGCGCTCGCACCCAAGGAGCGTCAAGAGGTATGGCGTAAGCTAGATATCTTGCCAATTAGTGCGTATAACGAAGTCTTTGAGGCATATCACCGAACGGGTGTAGGCACGGATGGAGACTGGCGCAGCGTGATGCAGCATCTTTTGCGCTGTGGGCTTGCTTTTACATTTACTGGCGTAGTAGCTGCAAATATCGCTACGGATGCGCTATTTGGCGTAGGAGATCGCGTAACTTCCAAAAGCAATATGGGCGCGCTTAAAAAAGGCTGGGTCAATATCGCCGTGCACGGACATCTGCCAACCCTAGTAAGCGTGATAGTGGAGATCGGAAATTCTAAGGAGTACCAAGACAAGGCTCGCGCAATAGGCGCACAGGGGATCGCATTTTACGGCGTGTGCTGTTCAGGACTATCGGCGATGTATCGCAATTGGGGCGTCGTACCGCTCTCAAACGCCGTAACTGCCGAACTCGTCATAGGCACGGGCGCGCTTGATCTGTGGGTTGCCGATGTACAAGATGTCTATCCTGCGATTATGGATGTGGCTAACTGCTTCCAGACCAAGGTCGTTACCACAAGCTCATCAGCTAGGCTTCCCGGAGCCGAGCATATCGGCTACGATCATCACCATAGCAATATCGCCGAGCCTAGGAATTTGGCGCGTAAAATTCTAGACCGCGCATTGCAATCTCACGAAAAGCGCAAGGGGCTGCCGGTATATATTCCGCCGTACGAAGTCGAGGCCGAAGTGGGCTTTTCGGTAGAATTCGTCCATAAACACTACGGCGGCATGGAGCCGTTAGCGCACGCGCTAAAAAGCGGTGAAATTTTAGGCATCGTAAATATGGTCGGCTGCACCAATCCTAAAGTACCTTATGAGCGCGCTATTATAGATGTCGCACAAACCCTAATCGAAAATAACGTCCTAATCCTAACCAACGGCTGCGCGTCGTTCCCGCTAATGAAGCTGGGCTTTTGCCAAAAAAGCGCGTATAAAAAAGCAGGCGCGTCGCTGCGGGCGTTTTTAGAAAAAGATGAGCTTCCGCCGGTATGGCACGTGGGTGAGTGCATCGACAACACCCGCTCCAGCGGAATTTTCGCAGGTATCGCAGGAGTGCTAGGCAAAAATCTCTACGAGCTGCCGCTTGCCTTCACCTCTCCCGAGTGGGCGAACGAAAAGGGCGTCGATGCCTCGCTCGGATTCCGTCTGATGGGCATAGACTCATATCACTGCGTCGAGTATCAAATCCACGGCTCCGCAAACGTCATACACTTTTTTAAAGAGGGCACCAGGCGGGCACTTGGCTCTGTGATGCACGTAGATACCGACCCGGTCGCGCTCGCGCTAAAAATGGTAAGCGACATGCGCTTAAAACGCAAAGCCCTAGGCTGGCAGTAGCGACGGATAGATTCATTTCGCATCGCTTAAAATGCGATGCGAAATTTCATGATAAAATTTAACCTCTTGCGGGCAAATAAAATCCCGCGGCCAAACGGCAAGTAAAATTCTACGACTAAGTGGCTAGCAAAACCACGATCGAATAAAGAGAAAATTTTCGCACCGCATCCGTTCGTGGAATTTTAAATCAAATCTTCAGACTCTGTATAAAATTTCGCCGCACGCCGTGTCTGCTGCTAAATCGATGGAATTTAGCCAGGCAAAATTCCGCCATCAGGCTCAAGTCTATCTTTCGCGAACGGATGAAATTTTAAAATTCCATCTCAGCGCAAATTTCGTAGGCGTTCATCTGAAATCCGCAAGCGAAATTTCGCTTAAAGGCCTTATTACACGAGCTGCACGCCATTAGATTTGCTCACGTATATGAAAGCCGAAATCATAAAAATTTAATATGATATATGCTAAAATGCCACATCTGTTTAAGGATTTAGATGTATAAATCAAAGTCGCTGCAGTCTCTAAGTCATCATCGGTAGGAGATGTCGTGCGAGGCGGAGGCTCTGCTGTCAAGTCCTGCGTTTCGCAGCTTGAGGCGGTGCGGCAAAAGCGCGTCTATGCTGCGCCGCAAACATTTTCGGCTGAGACCGCACGGGCGCGGAGACGCCACTATAA
>NZ_CALHIK010000089.1 GCF_938030785.1 uncultured Campylobacter sp. | reverse complement strand
CATAAAACAAAGGGCTAAAACCAAAATGGGATTAGCCCTAAATTTAGCTTATTTGTGAAGCTTATGTATGTGTGCAAAGCTATGGTTTTAAAAAATCGAGCCTCTGCTTGCGGGTCGCAACGGATCGTCTCCAAAGCGGTTGCGCCCGTTAGTGCCTTGTTGTACGAAAAATACGATCAATACGATCCAGCCTATTATCGGGATAAAATTTAATAGATAAAACCAGCCGCTTCTATCGGTATCATGCAGGCGTCTTACCGCTACGGCGATAGAAGGTATAATTAATGCCAGTGAAGCTATAGAACTAATAAGACCGATGCCATTGGCGGTAACGGTACCTAATATGCCGTCGATTATCGATGTTACGATTCCTAAAAGTACCACAAATAGTGTGAACCACCAATACTCTGAACGCGATGCGCGCCCCTCAAAACCGAAATAACTCTCTTTGAGACAAGTTTGCACGGACTCCATAAAAGTCATTTTCAACTCCTTTTAAAAAAATATAGTAAATTATATAGCAACAGGGCTTAAATTTATCCTTTATATTGATTAAATTTTAAAATTATTCGCCGCAAATTTAGGCGAAATTTAAAGGCGAAATTTAAAGACAAGCTCCGCCGCAAAAGCAAGCCGTATCAGTTCATAGGATCGTTATTCATCTGCCTTACATGCATACCAAGATGCGCCAGATCGTAGTTGTTTCGTGAGGCGCGAAATTCCGTCGTGCCATAAACTGCGCCGATGCCGAATATCGCCGCGATCACCGAGCCAATATTGGATGCAAGTAAATAAAGTGAGGAATTTAGCACGCTTAAGGCGATATCTATGATGCTTAGCAGTGCAAATACGTAAAACGCTCGCAGATAGGTTTTTTCGCCCGAGCAGTCGGAAAGCTCCTTGCAAACCAAAAGCGCAAACGGCAAAAAAATGGCGGTACAAAAGGTAGCCAAAGCCGTTAGCAGCATAGAATTTTCGAAAAAAACGCGTCCTACAAGCACTAGAGTGTTTAAATACCAAAATACGCCGAATATCGTGAAGTTAAAAAGCAACCTCTTGGATCGCATGCTTCTGGAGGCAAAATACAACCCCACGGCAAAGCAGATGGTAGCGATGAATGAGATATTACTGACTTCATCTGACTTAACGGAATCGATAAAAACCGCCGCGACGTTTAATAAATTTAACCCAAGCGCGATATAAAGCGATACCTTGGCATTCGATAGATTCTCCGCGCTCCTATCGTCCCACTCATATACGAAATCCACGTCGCCCAAGCCTAGGCGCGCATTTTGCTCTCGAACCATCGAGCCGAGTTTAAAAAAATCGCTAATAAGCCAGATCAAAAATATCACATTCGGCAGGGAAAACACCATAAAAGGATTTTTTATCTTTGTAAAAATCTCCTGCACATCCGAGGCGGTAAGATCAGAATCTGGACGCAACTGAGCCGCCAGCTCACCAAATAAATCGCTTTGCGCCAGTAACGATACCGCTGCAAGCGCCACCCATATTATAAATCCCAACCCACCTAAAAGTTGGAATACGGCGGAGACTATGCGTCCAAGATAGAAGCGGTGCGCTCCAAAAGCGCCCAAAACGACGTAAAACGCATAGGCTTTATTTATATCATAGGCTTTAGCGGCGATCTTAGATGAGGCGGAGTAGCCCTCATCATAGCTACCGTTAAAATTTGAACCGCCGCCTGAAGCATTAGAATTTGAACCGCCGCTAGCCGCGGTAAAATTTGAACTTCCGTTTGCGCCGCCCAAGCTGCTGCCGAAATTCAAGCCACCTGCGTTACCAAAAGCGCCGGAATTTGCGCCCGAAGAGCCCGTCTGCGACGAGGCAGCCTCTGCCTGATCTAAATTTGCGCCTAAAATTTCATCGTTATAATTTTCGCTGGTCGAGCTTTTTAAAATTTCATCGCCTAAGCTTTGCTGCGCGTCTTTTAGCTCCGAGCTCTCCTGTGCCGCGGTTGGCGGCTTTTGGGAGTTTAAATTTACTGCCTTTTTTTTGATATTTGCAAGACAAGCGGGGTTAGTTTCGCCGCCCCAGATGTCGTTTCCCATCCTATCTCCTTAATTTTTGGAGTAATTTTACCCGAAATTTAAAGAATTTGCGTTACTCTACGGCAAATTTTAACGGAGGAAAAAATGAATGAAGTAGAGTTTATGGGCAAGCCCGCGCCGCTAGCGGGCAGCAAGCTCGAGCTCGGCGACAAAGCCGCCGTATGCACGCTGGCTGCGCCCGATCTAAGCGAGATCAGGCTCGGCAAAAGCGAGCGGGTGCAGATCATCATGTCGGTGCCGTCGCTTGATATGCCCGGATGCACCGATGAGCTGCGTAAATTTGACGAGCTAACAGCGGGGCTTAGAAACACCGAAGCGATCGTGGTTTCGATGGATCTACCCTTTGCGGCGGAGAAATTTCGCGCTGCGAACGGGATCAAAAATCTGCGTTTTGCAAGCGACTTCCGCGCCAAAGATTTCGCCCGCTCTTACGGCATGTTGATCGGCGGCGGGGTGCTTGCAGGGCTATGCGCGAAGGCGCTATTTATCATCGACAGCCTCGGCGTGACGGTGTACAAGCAAGTAGTAAGCGAGGTGGAATGCGAGCCTGATTTTGAAGCGATGATAGATCTAGCCCGCATAATCTCGCGCAACAGTTGCTCGAACTGAGCCAAATAACAGATCCAAGGTTTGGATAAATTTAACTCGGCGCGCTAGAGCTAAAAGCGGCCTCAAAATCTCGGCGCCGAGCGGCGGAATTTTAAATTTTCTCCGCTGCGGCGCCGCTAGATAAATACATTAAAATTTAGCCCGAGTGGGCTTAATAGCGAGCCGTTTGACGAACGAAGCGGTGCGGGCGGGCGGAGTGAAATTTTACTCTTTTTCGCGCGCCAAACGGCAAAGTGGCAGGCGATTAAGCAATGACAAATTTTATCCGCTCTGCCCTGCCGTAGCCGTGTAAATTTTAAAATTTACTTCCCTTTGCCGCTTAAAATTTTAGAAATTTTTACAGCGTCGTAAGTTTTCGCCTGCGCTTTTAGAAACTCGCAAAGCTCTTTCTGCTTACAAAGGTCGTGAGCGAGCAAAAACTCCGCCGTCATCTCGTCATCCAGCACCACAGCTACTTTGATAAGCGTTTCGATCTCCTTTTTATCGATGCTCGCAAAGCTTTGAAATTTTAAAATTTCCTCTACATAGCGTAGCCTCCCGTCGCGGAATTCTTTAAATTTGGTGCCCGCGGCAAACTCCCTCGCAGCAAGCGGCAGCGCCTCTTTATATCCGAGAATGGAAACGTTATTATCGCTTAAAAATATTAATTCGCTGCCCGCAACCGAGCCGACTACGTCTTTCGTATCTCGCGCGCCGTTTGCGATCAAAAACTTAAAAGCCTCGAAATTATCACTTGCCACGGCATCTCGTAGCAGCCCACTAGCTTTAACGTCCGCGCCGTTTTGTACCAAAAGCTCTAAAAGCCGCATCGCATCGGCACTATCAAAGCGATAAAGCTTCGCCGTCTCGCCGCTAAATTTCGAGCCGAAAAAGATCGCGAGCTTTAGCGGCGATAAAGAACCGCCATCTCCGCCGTAATTGAGATTTGGTTTAAATTTAAGGATTTTTTCTATCCGCTCGAAGTCAAATTTTGAATTTCGCAGCACCTTCGGATTAAAAATGAAAGCGGTGAAAATTCTATCTTTAAACTCCCCGAAATCCTCGTCGATCCTGCCCCTGTTTTGCGCCGCGAATTCCAAAAGCGCGTCCAAGCCCGCATCGATCTGCTCGTCGCTGGCGTTATCGTCATATACGGCCTCAAAATTCGGCTGCGGTAAGTTTAACGCCGCCTGCTGCGTAGTGGCGGCGACTGCGTTCTCTTTAGCGGCGCCGAAAGCGCAGATTACAAGCAAAAGCCACAAAAAGATAAAATTTTTCATATCGCCCTTTCCATAAATTTTGCCCGATTATAACAAAACCGAAGCCTAAATTTGCAAAAGCGGAATAAAAATTTTTATCACTTAGCCCAAAAAAGGCACTAAATTTCGGCAAAAAAGCCACCTTTGCTTTATATTGTGGTAAAATGAGAGCGATGTAAAAATTCGCGCCGAAAGGAGATATTATGAGATTGCTTTTTACTTTGATTTTATTGTGCGCGTCACTCTTTGCAAATACGCTTGAAGAGATTAGGCATCAGGGTGTCGTTAGAATCGGCGTTAGAGACGGCAGGCCGCCTTTTAGCGAAGAAATCGGCGGTAAATTTGAAGGCTTTGAGATCGAGCTTGCTAACGCGATCGCAAAGGAGATTTTTGGCGGCAAACAGGGTGAGGTGCAATTCGTCTCTACAAGCGCTTCCGATCGCGTCTCATATCTGGTAAATAATAAAGTCGATCTGGTCATTGCTACCTTCGTCATCGACGCAGAGCGTAAAAAGCACGTAGACTTCTCAACACCCTATTTTTCTACTAATCTAGGTGTGCTAACCCGCAAAGCGGACGCCATCACCGATATATCGAAGCTTCGCGACATCAAGCTCGCAACGGAAGCCGGCACCACGGTAGATAACTATCTAAAAAAGGAAAAATTTACCAACGTAAGCTATTGTAAAAATACCTCCGAATGCTACGCGATGATCAAAGACGGCAGGGCGGACGGATATGTAAATTTAAATATCACGACTCTAGCTTACGCAGTCATCGACGATACACTGGAAGTGCCGTTTCAAAACTTCGGCAAACCCGACTTCATCGGTATCGGCGTGCAAAAGGGAAACCAAGCCCTGCTTGATCTGATCAATTCCGAACTCATCAAGCTAAGCAAAGAGGGATTTTTCAAAAAGGCTTATGAGGACACCTTCGAGCCGTTTTACCGCGGTACGGCGGATAAAAAATACTTCCTACTGGATGGGATCTATAATTTGCTTTAAAAAATTGCGGGGATAAGATTAAATTTAATACTACCCTTTGAAAATGCGTCGCCTGTCTTTGCCGCGCAAATATCACGGGTTTTGCGACAAATGCAGGCTTAAAATATGCCTGGCTAAATCGCGAGGCAAGTTTAAATTTAATAAGGAGTATCGGTGAAACTACTTTTTACTTTGGCATTGATTTGTGCCTCTATCTTTGCTAACACTCTTGAGGAGATAAAGCATCAAGGCAGCGTTAGAATAGGTGTGCGTGAAGGTCGTCCGCCGCTTAGCGAGTCCGTTAACGGTAAATTTGAGGGCTTTGAGATCGAGCTTGCCAGCGCAATCGCTAAGGACATTTTCGGCGAAAACAAAGGAAGCGTCGAGTTCGTGGCCGTAACCGCGGGAGAGAGGATTCCGTTTTTACAAAACAACAAGGTCGATATAGTTATCGGCACCTTTATGATAACGCCTGAGAGAAAAAAACAGGTCGATTTTTCGCTGCCATATCTATCGGTAAATTTTGGCATCGTAACGCGCAAAGAGGATCAAGTAAGGGATTTTGCGCGCGTCCGCGATATGAAAATTTCGATCGAAAAAAATCCCAACGGCTCGATGACCGAGCGCTATCTGCGAAAAGAGAAATTTAGCAATTTGGTCTATTGCAAAAATACTAGCGAGTGTTACGCGATGATGAAGGACGGCAGAGCCGACGGTTACGCAAACGACAACATAATCGTCCTAGCCTACGCCGTAGTGGACGACGCGCTGGAGGTGCCGTTTAAAAATTTAGGAGCGGCGGAATTTCTAGGCATTGGCGTGCAAAAGGGCAACAAGGAGCTACTGGATTTCATAAATTCCGAACTCATCAAGCTAAGCAAAGAGGGATTTTTCAAAAAGGCGTATGAGGACACCTTCGAGCCGTTTTACCGCGGCACTGCGGATAGAAAATACTTCCTTTTAGACGGAATTTATAACATGCTTTAGACCTTAGAATTCTAAGGCGCGGGATTTTTAAATTTTAAAATTCCGCTTCGCACGCGGCGAGTGGAATTCTGCAATCCGTAAATTTTGAAATTTTTGTAGCTGCGAGATTTCGTAAAATTCTAAAATTTAAAATTTTATCTCACGCTTGCTCGGTTTTAGAATATCTATTCCATTCAAAGCAAAATTCTACGCTACGGAGAGAATTTTAGAATTTACTCGCACTGCGAATTTTAAAATCCGTACTGCAACAAAATCCCCCAGATAAGCGCGATAAATTTAAAAGGATAAAATTCCGCGTGAGGCAAATTCTGACTCACGGCAAAAGCGCGGTCGCCGCAGATGCTATCGTTTAAGCTTTGTAGCCGCAGAAATTTACTCAAACGCCTTGTAGTGCGCCTCATCGGCGAATTCTAACATCTCGCGATCGCCCCTGCTGTCGCCGTAAGCGATGATTCGATCGAAAGCCTGCACGTCGTATGCCGCACGCACGCGGGCGACTTTTTGCGCGCCGTAGCAGTTCTGCCCCTCGATCTCGCCCGTGATGATGCCGCCTTTGCGCCGTATTTTGGTGCCTAAAAGCTCCAAGCCCTGCGCGTCGCACCACGGGCGCAGCCAGTCTTCGAGCGAGGCGGTAACGATGACGACCCTATCGCCCGCGGCTTTGTAGCTTGCGATCTTGTCCATCGCGCTTTGTTTTAGGATATCTTCGATGTGAGTGGTAGAGTATTTTTTGCAAATTTTATCGAATTTATCGGCACTCATGCCCGCAAAAAAGTAGCCTAGAAGCTTTCTGCGCGTAAAATTATTGCTCGCAAGACCTAGCTTATACGCCGCTAAAATGGGCGATAGCACCAAAATCCCGCGAAAAAATTTCTTAAATCCGACTACGTAGGCGACGAACTCGAGCAGGGAATCATCTCGCGTGATCGTGCCGTCAAAGTCGAATAAAACAAGATTCATTGTCTCTCCTAGCAAAATTTCAGAAGCGTAAATTTTAAAATTTGCCTATAAAAAAGGCGTGAAATTTAAAAGCTAAATTTCACGCCAAATTTTAAAATTTCATTTTGAAATTCTATTTTTTCGCCATTCGTCTGCGCGTCGTAGGGTCTAAGTATCGCTTACGCACGCGGATATTTACGGGCGTAACCTCCACAAGCTCGTCCTCTTCGATCCACTCCAGCGCGCGCTCTAAATTTAGCGCACGCGGCGGCACGAGCTTGATCGCGTCGTCGCTACCGCTGGCGCGGACGTTGGTTAAATTTTTACCCTTGATCGGATTAACGTCCAGATCGTTCGGACGGCTATGCTCGCCGATAATCATGCCCAGATAAACCTTCGCCTGCGGAGCGATAAAAAGCACGCCGCGATCTTGCAGGTTCCACAGGCTGTATCCTAGCGCCACTCCGTTTTCCATACTTACGAGCGCGCCGTTTTGTCGCTTCTCGACCGCGCCGATGAAAGGGCGGAATTCCAAAAAGCTATGGTTCATCACGCCTTCGCCGCGAGTATCGGTCAAAAACTGCGAACGAAAGCCGATAAGACCGCGCGCCGGGATCTCAAACTCCATACGCGTCTGCCCGTCGCCGGTAGGGTTCATCACCTTCATCTCGGCCTTTTTGCGGCCTAGTTTTTCGATGACGGTGCCGGTGCAATCATCGGGCGCGTCGATAACTAGGTGCTCGAAAGGCTCGCATTTGATGCCGTCGATCTCTTTGATGATAACTTCCGGGCGCCCAAGGCAAAACTCAAAGCCCTCGCGGCGCATATTCTCGGCCAAAATCGTGATCTGCAGCTCGCCGCGACCGCTTACTTTAAATTTGCCCTCGCCCGCGTTTTCATAGCGCATCGCGATGTTGGTTTTCATCTCCGCTTCCAAGCGCTCGTCGATCTTGTTTGAGGTTACGAATTTACCCTCCGTGCCCGCTAGCGGTCCGTCATTTACGCTGAAAATTACGCTGAGGGTCGGCTCTTCGATATGCAGCGCATCAAGCGGAATCGGATTATTGGGATCTACGATGCTATCGCCTACGTCAAGCGCGTCAAAGCCCGCAATCGCCACGATATCGCCAGTGCCTGCCGCGTCGATGTCGGTGCGCTCAAGCCCGCTAAAGCCGATGAGCTTTGAAATTCTACCGTTGATGTGCGTGCCGTCGGCTTTAGCTAGCATAACGCTTTGGTTTTTGTTTATCGTGCCGTTGAAAATCCTAGCGATGCCGATCTTACCGACGTAGTTGTCGTAATCTAGCGTGAAAACCTGCAGTTGCAGCGGATTTTCATCGCTACCGCTCGGAGTAGGGACGTGAGAGATGATCGTCTCAAAAAGCGGCTTCATATCGGCGCTTTCGTCGCTTAGATCGTATTTTGCGTAGCCGTTTTTAGCGGCGGCGTAGATGACGGGAAACTCGAGTTGCTCGTCGTTTGCGTCAAGCGCTACGAAAAGATCGAAAATTTCATTTACCACGCGGTCCGGATCGGCTGCGGGCTTGTCGATTTTATTTACGACCACGATCGGCCGCAGCCCCAAAGACAGCGCCTTTTTCACGACAAATTTAGTCTGCGGCATAACGCCTTCTTGCGCATCGACGAGCAAGAGCACTCCGTCCACCATCTTTAGTACGCGCTCAACCTCGCCGCCGAAATCGGCGTGGCCCGGAGTGTCGATGATATTGATTTTAACGCCGCCGTAGTGGATGGCGGTATTTTTGGATAGAATCGTAATGCCGCGCTCGCGCTCAATATCGTTGCTGTCCATCACGCGCTCGCCGACCTCTTGGCGGTTGCCGAAGGTGCCGGATTGTTTTAAAAGCTCATCTACGATAGTGGTCTTTCCGTGATCGACGTGCGCGATAACCGCGATATTTCTGATATTTTCCAAAATTTTCTCCGTTTGCTATTTTAAAGGCTGACGATTATACTAAAAAAATTCTTAAGATAAAAATTTACGAATACTCTTTGACTTCGCAGACAAAAAACTCATAAACGCGCTGTTGGATCAGCGCATCTTCGTCATCATCGCCGATCAGACGGCGTAGATGCGAAAAATCGATCTTTTTGATATATTTTTTGTTATTTTTAATATCCCTGTCGATCTCTTTTAAAAGCGAGTCTAAATTTAGGCCTTTATAGGTCTTCGCCTTTAAGATATACTCTTTTACGATGGAGACCAGCACGCCGATGCGCTGCTCATCGCCTACGTAAATTTCGCCCGCTATATCTTTGATCACGTCGTAATCCTCGTCAGTCTGCTTCTTTTTGGCAAGCAGCATCGCGGCAAAAATTTTGGCTCTAAACTCGATAGAGCGATGATGAGGGATAAAGACCTCGCGAAATACGGATAGAAGATGATTTTTGAAATTCATTTATAACCTTACTTTAAGAAACATTTCCATATAATCCCGTTTGCCCTTTCTTAGACCTGTGCAATGCTTTTTTTAGGCACCGCTTCAGGGTAGGAATACAGCAGAGCACTTAGATCTCGCATGTGCCGCAGCCATCTGGGAAGGGGTTTTATAAATCGATCCTATTAAGCCCGAAATGCTCTTTGAAATCCTCGCAAACACTCTGAAAATCAACGCCTTCAATTTTCGGCTTTGCTTTGAAAAACTCTAGCATCGAATTATACCCGCTAAGCAATTCCTTGCTTTTCACGCCGTAGCTAATCGAAATTCCAGCCTCAAAAAACGCCGCGAGTTTGTCGCAATACTTAAGCGCCTTGCCGTCGATTGCGCGAAATTTATCTTCGTTAAACATCTTTAGGCTGCCTTCTGCAAATTTAGGCTCCTTGCCTAGCTCGAAGGTGCGGTTTTCAAACTCATCTTTTATAAATTTACCGCTCTCTTTGCGGATACCCAAAATATAGCTGAAATCATCTCTCATATGCTCCGGCACGAAAGGCAAAATTTTATCGTCTATTAGTCGCATCTCATATTCGCTAATGATGTCGCTAAGGCCTTTGACGCCGTATTTTACGGGGCTAATGATGTCGCGAGTGAGGCTTTCAGGCAAATCGTGAAATAACGCGCAGAAAAAATTATACGCCGTGCGCGAGCGGCACGCATCCACTTCAAGCGAAAAAAAGTAGCTTAAAATCGCAACTACCAGCATGTGTCCAAGCACCGATGTCTCAGGAATTCGCGGCGTCTGCGCCCAGCGCTTTTGAAAACGAAGTCTGCCGCTAAGATCGACTATGCGGGCAAGCTTTTTATTCATCACGATCTTTCGCACGCCGATAAGCTCGTAATAATCCTCGAGCTCCTCCTCCACCTTGGCTTTTAGCTCCTCGATGTCGTTTAGAAACTGACTCGTCTGATAGACGATGTTAAATTCCCACCGCGTAGAGAGGTAGCTTGCCGCCTTTAAGATCACGGCTTCTTTCTTATGATCTTTGGAATTTAGATATTTTTTAAATCGCTCGAAAAAAGCGCCGTTTTGAATAGGCAAAAGATCGCTTTCGAGGACGCTTAAAACCCATTCGTTGATCTTATCCTTTTTGGTTTTTTGAATCTGATGAAAGACGTCCGGGCGGATGTCGGTCACGACGATGCGCGCTAAAAACTCAAAGATCCCCGCTTCGATGACGTAGTTGATATCCACGTCCCACTCGAAGCTAGCGATAAAATAAGCGATGATAAATTTATGCGCCTGTTTGTCGAGCTCAACTAGGCTCACCATCTTTGGGTAATCGTTCCAGCGGCTAATGCTTGCGGATTTAAAAATTTGTTCGACTAAATTTGAGCTTATCATCGGTAAATTTGATCCGAGTTAATTTCAATTACAGTGTGGACGTTGCCGCGCGGATTAAAATCGCCTCTGATTTTCATAAATTTAGGCTTTAGCTTGCTTTGCAGCGCGCCGTAAATTTCATTTATGCTATCTTCGTGGCTGATATAGCGGTTCATGAATGAATTTATGTAAATTTTAATCGCTTTAAGTTCGACTACGAGCTTATACGGGATATATTCCAAATAGATCGTCGCAAAGTCCGGATAGCCAGAACGCGGGCAGCGGCAGCAAAACTCGGGTAGGGTTATTTTTATCAAATAGTCACGCTCCTGTTTATTGGGCCAAACTTCTAAATTTTCGATGTCAAATTTTTCAATTTCCTCTTCGCCGTATCTCACTATGATCTCCTTAAATTCGATATATCGTTCGGCTTTTCGACGCAAAATCCCTGAATATAATCGATGCCCATTTTATAAAGCTGCATTTGAAATTCCTGCTTATCTACAAAGCGCATTACAGTTTCAACGCCGGATTTAGCGCAGGCTTCGTTCATGCCTATAAATATATTTTTAATCTTTTCATCGTCTAAATTTTTATTAAATTCTATATCGTAAACAATAAAATCCACTTCCAAAAATTTCAAATATTCAAAGCTTGCATTCGAGCCGCCAAACTGCGACAGCGCGAAGCTAAATCCAAGTTCGCGGAATTTAATCAAAATTTCGTCAAAGCGCTTGATCTCCGAATAAATAAGCTTTTCGTTAAACTCAAACACGATCTTTTTCGGATCGATCAGATTATTATCGATGAGCTTTAAAATTTCATTGCGAAACTCGTTATTTCGCAGGGTCTGAGGCATGACCTCGATAAAAATTTTAGCGTCGATATCTTTAAAATAGATGATCCTAGAAATCTGCCTCATCATCGAAATATCGTATTTAATATCGTAATGATTTAGAAGCAAAATATCTAAAATTCTACTTTTTGTGATCTTTTCGCCACTTCTTAGATCAAGCTTTGGAATTAAATTTATATGTGATTTTACGCCGTTTTTATCTGCGACGCGCTGATATTTAAAGCTAAAATTTTCACTATCGATCGCTTCCATTACGTCGGCGGAAAACACGTCTATTAATACTTTCTCTACGTCAATAGCCTTCTCGCCGTGCTCTTCGTCGTCCAGGTGATTTATCTTATAAAATAGCGCATTTACGATATTATGTAGATTGCGATCATAGGAGCTTGGAAGCATCGTAAATTCGCTTTTTATCTCTACATTTTTGATCGTTTGACTTGAAATTTTATGCTCAAACATCCGCAAAATATGGCTTAAATTTGTAGCTTTTGATTCTACGCCGAATACAAAGTAGCCATTTATAAAGCGCCCGATCGGAAGGTCCTTAAAACCTTGCTCCGCCATAAAATTTGAAAGCTCCTTACAATACTCGTATAAAATTTCATCGCCGTTTTTGTAGCCGTATCGATCGTTTATGTCGATGATATTTTTAATTCGCAAAAGAACGATATTTATTTGACGATTTTTAGCTAGATCATTACTTAAAATTTTCTCGATCTCCTCGCGCACAAACACGTGAGTAACGGGATCTATCAGCGTCTTTTGAAAGCCAAAGTAAATTTGATAGATGACATAATAAACATAGCAGATTAAAAGTATCAAAAACAAAATTACGTCATCAAATTTAAACTCGCCATTTCGGAATAAAATAATTCCAAAAACAATCAAAACGCAGGTAAATGGCACTGAAATTTTAAGCGCCGTTATAAAGCGGTTTTCGCGCTCTTTGGTCTCACTAAATAAAACAGACATTATATATCCAAGTGTTTAACGTCTTTGGCATGGTCTTGAATGTAATTCCTACGCGGTTCAACCTCGTCGCCCATGAAGAGATTAAAGGTATCGCTAGCACTCTGTGCGTCTGCAATGCTAATTTTTAAAAGCCTTCTATTTTCAGGGCTCATAGTTGTTTCCCAAAGCTGCTCCGGATTCATCTCTCCAAGACCTTTATAGCGCTGAATATAAGCGCCTTTTTTCGAGCTTTTTTCGATTTCATCTAAAATTTCAATAAAATCCTTACCGAAGCTTACATCTCGCTCTTTGATCTTTGAATAAACTCTGATCGCCTCTTCAAAGATATAATTGCCAAATAAATTCTCATCTATCACAAGCTGTTCCAAGCCGCTCGGCGTCTGGACATAAATTCTAATGCCTTCATCATTTACGTAGGAATTTAAGATATTAAATCCTTCACTTTCCAAGCGGGGTTTTAAAATTTTAAATAGCTCCTCATAGCCAAGGCTTCGCGCTTCATCGTTTTCTATCAAAAATCTGATCGCGCTAAGCACGCTGAAGCGCTTTTTAAGCTCATTTAGAAGCGAGCGATAGTTTGAGACGATTTTTAGGTAATCAATCAGATCCTCGTTGCCGATCCCTTCAAACTCGCCCATATCGATGCCGGTTTCGATCAAAAACTCACTAAGCGCCTTTTCGTCTTTTAGATAGATCTCTTTTTTGCCCTTTTTATACCTAAAAAGCGGCGGCTGTGCTAGATAAACATAGCCATTTTCGACAACAGGGCGTAAAAATCTAAAGAAAAATGTTAAAAGAAGCGTCTGAATGTGGCTACCGTCGACATCCGCATCGGTCATAATGATGATTTTGTGATAGCGGAGCTTCTCTTCGTTAAATTCCTCGCCGATACCACAACCAAAAGCCGTTATCATATTTTTAATCTCTTCTGATTGTAAAATTCTATCCAGCCGCGCCTTTTCTACGTTTAAAATTTTACCTCTAAGCGGCAGGATCGCTTGAAATAAGCGGTCTCTTCCCTGCTTCGCCGAACCGCCCGCGCTATCGCCCTCGACTAGATAAATTTCGCTGATGCTTGCATCCTTACTCTGACAATCGGCTAGCTTTCCCGGAAGAGTTCCGACGGAATTTATATTGTCTTTTTTGCGCGTTAGATCGCGCGCTTTTTTTGCCGCTTCGCGACCGCGCGCGGCCAAAAGAGCCTTATTCATAATGGCACGCGCTTCGATCGGATTTTCTTCAAAATACTTGCTAAGTACCTCGAACGCCATCTTTTGCACGATCGGCTTAACGTAGCTAGAGCCCAGCTTACCTTTAGTTTGTCCCTCAAACTGCGGCTCGGGAACCTTTACGCTAATTACCGCGATAAGTCCCTCGCGAACGTCGTCGCCGGTGATCTTCGTATCTTTTTCACGCGCAGCCGCATTTGCCGCGACATAATTTGTTATCGCGCGCGTAAGACCCGCTCTAAAACCCGCTTCATGCGTACCGCCGTCTGGAGTTTTAATATTATTTACGAAGCTCAGTAAATTTTCGCTATACGTTTCGTTGTACATAAGCGCAAAATCTACCATAACATCTTCCGCGCCGTCGCTAAACGACACGGCTTTGGATATGGCAGGCGCTTTATTCATATCGTTTACGAAGCTTTCCAAACCGCCTTCAAAGTGAAAGTGTTCATCCCTGCCCGTGCGGTTATCTTTAAAATTTATCGTGATTTTTGGATTTAGATACGCTAGCTCGCGAAATCTTTTTGATAAAATTTCATCGTCAAACTCTAAAATTTCAAAAATTTCATCATCGGGCCAAAACTCGATCGTAGTGCCCGTACGGTTCGTTGTTTTTAATTTCTCAAGATCAGTAACGGGAATGCCTTTTGAAAACTCCTGCCTAAAAATATTTCCGTCGCGCTTGATCGTAGCGATGAGCTTTTTTGAAAGCGCATTTACAACGCTAACGCCAACGCCGTGCAGACCGCCGGAAACTTTGTAAGTGTCTTTGTCAAATTTACCACCTGCGTGAAGCACGGTTAGAACCACCGTCGCGGCAGGAATTTTTTCAGTCGGATGCATATCAACGGGGATTCCGCGACCATTATCGCTAACGATACAGCTTCCTTCGCTCGTAATCTCGATATCGATCGTGTCGCAGTACCCCGCCATCGACTCATCGATCGAATTATCCACGACCTCATAGATCATATGGTGAAGTCCGCCGATATTGGTGTCTCCGATATACATACCGGGGCGCTTCCTAACGGCTTCAAGACCCTTTAAAACTTTAATATTACTAGCGCCGTAATTTTGCTTCATAATTTTCCTTTAAATATTATTTATTGGCATGACGACCGTTTTTAAGCCATCCGCGCTAAGCACAAACGCCGTATCGGAGCTGTTAAAATTTAGCTCAAAAATTTCACTTTCTATGCTACTTAAAAAATCGAGCAGAAAGCGATTTTTAACGCCGAAGACTATCTCGCCGTTTATCTCAATCGCCGCTTCAATTTCGGTCTTTGCCTCGGAATTATCCTCGTTGATGCTCTCAAAAATCATTCCATCCTTTTTAATGGTAACCTTCATCTCCTCACACATCGCGTTTATCGCTCGTACGCCGCTTACCATCTTATCGCGCGGGATTGAAATTTTATACGCCGTATCGCTTGGGATAACGCGCTCGTAGTTTGGAAATTTGCCGTTTATAAGCTTCGTAAAAAACTCAAAATTCTCGCTCACAGCTAGCAGCACGTTTTCGTCGTAGTAAATTTTAATCTTGTCTGAAAATAGCTTTTGAATTTCACCTATCGCCTTTTTAGGGATTAAAATTTTTGTATCGAGCTCGCCCGCTTTTGATTGAGTGATCAGCTTATAAACGCTAAGTCGCTTAGTATCGGTTCCGACTAAATTTAAAAAGCCCTCTTTTACGTCAATTAAAGCGCCGTTAAGCTCATATTTTGGATTGTTGGTGTCGATCGACGGATATATTTTTTTAAGGCTTCTGCCTAAAATTCCAGCATTTACGTCAAAGCTGTTTTTACCATCTATTGTAGGAAAGCTCGGAAAATCCCTCGTTTCAAACATCGGAAGCTTGTACTTGGATTTTTTTTGCTTCACAAATAGCGCTCCGTTAACGGTTTCTAAAGTTACGTTATCGTCGCTTAAGCCTTTAATAACGCTAAGAAGTTTGCCTCCGTTTGCCGTAGCTTCTCCCTCTGTTTCTATCGAGACATTTTGTAGATTGTAGCTCAAACCGATTTCATGATCGGTAGCTTTTATACTAAAAATTCCATCTTTAGCGCTCATCAAAAGATGCGAAGTTATCGAGCTTAGATCTTTCTTATCGAGATAGGAACTCGTATTGGAAACTATCTCTTCTAAAAGTTTTTTAGTGATTAACACTTTCATATTTTTATCCTTTTAAAATTTTATCGTTGTAGTAGTTGGTAAGAGTTTTTTGTGAAAAACTCATTTTTGGATCCATTTTTAGGAGGTTTATATCGTGAGTAAGTGATCTCATTTTATTCACTTTTATTCACGTTTTTTGATCTGTTTTCATAAAATACGTTAAATTTCATTTTTTTCCTTCTTGGTTATTTTGTTTTTTAGCTCTTCTATTTTTATCTTTAACATCTCGTCGGTTTGGATGAGCTCGTTGATTTTTTTGATATTTTTGCTGATAGCGCTGTGATCTTTTAGATTAAAGAACGTTGCAATTTTTGGCATCGAATTTTGAGTTAGTTGTTTGGTTAAATATATGCAAATTTGACGTGCTTCTACGACATTTTTACTTCGCGTTTTGCTCTTTAGCTCGCTAGGTTTTATGTTTAACTCTTTCGAGACGACTTCGATGACGTGTTCTAGGCTCACGCTTGAATATTTTTGATGGATCTGATCTTGAAGCGTACTTTTGGTAAATTCCAGCGTGATCTTCGTGCGAAGTATTGATGAATAGGCGTTTAGTTTATTTATTGCGCCTTCAATCTCGCGGATATTATCGCCCATATTTGCGGCGATGTATTCCACGACGTCGTGTGGAATTCTAACGCGGTTTTCCTCGCTTTTTTTATTGATAATGGCAATTTTTGTTTCAAGATCAGGCGGGGTGATGTTTGCTATGATGCCACTTTCAAACCGCGTCGTGAGGCGACTTTCAAAGCCTTTTAAAAATTTTGGCGGCAGGTCGTTTGTAAGGACGATTTGACAATTTTTGTCTTTTAGCTCGTTAAATGTGTAAAAAAGCTCCTCCTGAGCCTTATCACGCCCGATTAAAAACTGAATATCGTCGATAAGTAAAACGTCGCAGTTGCGGTATTTTTGTTTAAATTTATCGATTGAGTTGTTTTTGAGATTAAAGACAAAATCGTTGGCAAACTGCTCGCTGGTAACGCAGATGACGGTCTTTCCTTTTTTAATGCAGTAATTTCCGATCGATTGAAGTAGGTGAGTTTTGCCAAGTCCGCTAGGTCCGTAGATAAAAAGCGGATTAAAACGGATTCCAGGCTCTTTTGCGACCGTGATAGAGCACTCAAAAGCAAATTTATTTGAATCGCCGATGATAAAATTTTCAAAATTATAATTTTCGCTTAAAATCGTGCTCTTAGGCTTTTCGGAGATGATTTTTACCTTTTCTTTAGGCGAAATTTTAGCTTTTGAGGTGATTTTAACGATTACGTCGTTGAGCCCAAACTGTTTTTTGATAAGCTCTTTTATTTTTTTGCCGTATTTCGTCTGGGTATATTTAGCGATAAATTCATTAGATGCGTTGTAGATGAAAAATTCAGATGTCGAGCTTTTATCGTTAAATTTCAAATTTTTGATATATCTAGAGTATTCTGTAGGTAAAATTTCCTTCTCTAGGTTTGATAAAATTTCTTGTGCTTGTGACGTCGCCATTGAATTTCCTTATAAATTAAGGCGTCATTTTAGCTAAATTTCACTAAATTTGCGGTAAATTTCAGTTTATTCACCGGTGATTAAGCCGTGAATAAGCGTGAAAGGTGGCTATGAAAATTTTAGGAATTGATCCGGGAACTAGAAATTTAGGCTATGCGATTCTGGAAAAAGATGTGAATAAGATCAAACTCATCGAGGCAGGATTGGTAAAAATGAAGGCCGAAAACGTGCAATTTCAAATGACGCAGATGAGTGAGGCGATCGATCAAATTTTTAGCGCTCATAAGATTGATGAGGTCGCGATAGAATCGATGTTTTATGCCTACAATCCGCAGTCTGTTTTAAAGCTCGCTCAGTTTCGCGGCGCGCTGGCTCTTAAAATTTTACAAATTTTTGGAAATTTTGCCGAATACACGCCGCTTCAGGTAAAAAAATCGGTCACGGGCAAGGCAAAGGCGACGAAGGAGCAGGTTGCGTTCATGGTAAAGCGAATTTTGGGGATTAATAAGGAGATTAAGCCGCTTGATATCACTGATGCCATAGCTATTGCGCTTACGCATGCAAATGTTATGCGGCTAGCGCCTAAATAGGAGGGTTTTATGAAGATTGCTATTTTGCAAATGGACGTGAAAATAGCTCAAAATTTCGCAGATTGTGAGCAAAATTTTGTTCACGCGCGCGGGCTGATAGATCGTGCGTTAAAGCGCGGCGCGGACATAGCGGTGCTGCCGGAGGCATTTAATATGGGCTTTAATACGGCTAAATTCAAAGAGCTTGCCGATACGAACGCTGCTTATACGAAAAAATTTTTAAGCGAAATTTCGCAAAAAAGCGGCGCTGTTTTAATCGGCGGATCGATAAATTCCAAGCGAGATAAAATTTACAATTCCGCTTTTATATATCAAAACGGAGCCGAAATTTTACGCTACGACAAGATCCACGCCTTCTCACTCGCTCGCGAAAACGAGATCGTAAGCGGCGGCGATAAGCTAGGCATTTGCGAGATTAAATTTAAAAATCGCGCGGTCAAAATTGGCGTCGCGATCTGTTATGATTTGCGCTTTTGTGAAATTTTTCGCGCCTTGGCGCTTCGTGGCGCACAGATTGTTTTTGTAATCGCACAATTTGCGCAAAGCCGCATAGAACATTTTATCACGCTTACGAGGGCTCGCGCGATTGAAAATCAAATTTTTATCTGCGCGGTAAACGGCTGCGGCGATACGGGGCAGGGTGAGAGTTTCGGCGGAAATTCCATGCTGATAAATCCCGGCGGCGAGATCGTCGCGCGCCTAGGCAGAAAAGAGGCTATCAAGATTGCTCTAGCGGATTTGGATGAAATTTTAAAATTTCGCGCTAAAATGAATATTTTAAAAGATATGAAACCTAAAATTTACAAGGAGTTTTGATGAAAACTTTGGTGTTTGTGATCGATATGGTAAATGGCTTCGTAAAATTCGGCGCGATGGCCGATCCTAGTATAGCAAAGATCGCTCCCGCGGTGCTTAGACAGATAGAGGAGGCTAAAAATGTGCATTTCATCTGCGACGCTCACGCCGAGCGGGATCTGGAGATGAAGCGATATCCCGTTCACTGTCTAAAAGGCTCGCCCGAAGCGGAGGTGATCGAGGAGCTCGCGCCATTTGTAAGCGAGCAAAACGTCACTTTTAAGCGCAGCACGAACGGCTTTCATAATTTGGATAAGAAAATTTTAGAGGGCTTCGATCGCTTTGTGATTACGGGCTGTTGCACCGACATCTGCGTGATGCAGTTTGCGCTTAGCCTGCGCACCTATCTCAACGAAACGGGCGCCGATAAAGACGTCATCGTTCCGCGTGATGCGGTGGCCACCTACGATGCACCGAATCATGAACGCGACTACTATGAGGAATGCGCGCTAAGCTTAATGCAAAATGCGGGGATTTTAGTAGTTTAAAATTCAAAATTTTATCGAAGCAAGAAATTTTAGAAGCAGCATAGGAAATTTTAAAATCTCCTATGTTTTAAATTTAAGTATGTTTTACCGCGACGGTTTTTGCCACTATATACCCGATCAAGCCCGAAATTATCGAGCCTAAAAATACCGCGAGCTTATCGGTGTAGTGATACAGATCGCTGCCGCCGTATGCAAGGCCGTCGACAAAAAGCGCCATTGTAAAGCCGATACCACAGATGATCGCCACGGCGTAAAGCTGTATCCAGCCTGCATTTTCGGGCATGTAGGCGATTTTGGCTTTGATCAAAATCCAGCTGAAAGTAAAAATCCCGATCTGTTTGCCGAAAAATAGCCCGAGCATGATGCCCATCGGTACGGGACCGAAAAGAAATCTAGGGCTGATGCCTGCTAGCGAGACGCCAGCATTTGTGAAAGCAAAGATCGGCAAGATGAAGAAATTTACGGGGTAAGCTAGACCGTGCTCCATATCCTTTAGCATCGAGCCCGAGCGGGTCTTAAGCGGGATACAAAAGCCCGCAAGTACTCCCGCGATGGTCGCGTGGATGCCCGAGTTTAGCACCATTACCCACAGCACGATGGCTACGATGATGAACGGAAGCTTTTTATCAACGCCGAATCTGCCCATCGCTAGCATTATTACGATACAGGCAGCCGCGCCGCCTAGATAGATTGCATTTATATCCGAGGAATAAAATAAAGCGATGATTAAAATGGCGCACAGATCGTCCATTATTGCAAGGGTAAGGACAAAAATTTTAAGGCTCGTAGGAATTTTTTTGCCTAAAAGTGCCATAACGCCCACGGCAAAGGCGATATCGGTCGCCGTCGGGATCGCCCAGCCCTTCATCGCAACGGCATCGCCCCAGTTAATGATCGAAAATATAATCGCGGGCATCATTACTCCGCCCAGAGCTGCGAAGCTAGGAAGTAAAATTTGAGAGAAATGGCGCAGCTGTCCTTCGATCTTTTCGCGCTTTAGTTCAAGTCCGATAGCGAAGAAAAATATCGCCATTAGCACGTCGTTTACCAAAAAATGCATCGATTCATCGAGCTTTGCAGGGCCGACGCCTATGGTGAAGTTTAGATGTAAAAACGCCTCATAGTATTTTGATAAAAAGCCTACGTTTTGAGCGATGATCGCAAGGACTGCGGATAAAAGCAGTATGATTCCCGCGCTACTTTCGCTCGATAAAATTTTTCTTATGATCTGCCGCACATGCTTCCTTTAAAATTTTGTCCTAATTTTATGCAAATTTTAATTAAATTTTTATCAAAGCGCTTAGTTGCTCGGTAAATTCGGCATTATTAGCATCGCATAAAGTATTATAAACATCAGGATCGTAGGACCTTCGTTGATAGCGCGGAAATACTTTCCACTCCTGTGACACTCGTTTTTTTCAAATTTATACATATAATAATAGAGCCACAGATGATAACAGATCAGCAAAACTCCGGCTAGCAGTTTTAAATGGAAGTATCCCATCTTCATAAGCCCAGGATTTAAAACGATCAGCATCACACCGCTAAAGACTGTCACGACCATCGCTATCCAGCCGATCGCGTGATACAGCATCCGCTCCATCTTTTTAACGACCTTTACGAAATCCGGCTTGTCTAAATTTTCAGCGTGATAAACATATAGGCGCGGCATATAAAATAGCATCGCCATCCATGAAATAAAGCCCGCAAAATGGACAAATTTAAACCAAAAATAACTCATTTTAGCCTCCTTAATCTCTCATTAAAATTTCTTTTCTAGCTTCAAATTCCTCTTTGGAAATTGCGCCTTTTTGATATAGATCATAAAGTGCATCGATCTTTTTAAGGCGCTGTTCATAGTCGTCTCGCAGAGTTTCGGTGCTAAATTCGTTAATATCATCGACCCAGATACCTATAAAAAATAGATCGATAAGCCACCAAATCCCCCAAATAGCCCAAAACAAAAAGCCCACTAAAAACCATAGCGTAAAGCTTCCCAGCCAAAATAGCGCGATCTGCGAAAAGCCGCTGATAAATTTACCACAGTAAATTCTATGCAGCCCGCCCCCGATCGGCATTCCCAAAAGCGATGAGCAGCCGCCTACAAACCACAGCGCATAGGCGATATAATTATTTCTTTTCATTTTTCTCCTTTTTCGCGATCTTGTAGCTTTGGAAGATAAAAATCACGACGGCCAGATCTATCATCACGTCGGCGAAATTAAACACCGCGAACTCAAACCACTTATGCCACGCGACGTAATCGACCACGCCGCCGCGAATGAAGCGATCGAGCAGGTTTGAACACCCTCCCGCGAGCATCAGCGCAAACGGCATCCAGTGCTCGCAAAAGAGCTTTTTATGACAAAATACATACGCCGCAAGCGCCGAGATCAGCGCGATCTGGATAAATTTTAAATTTTCGCCCAAGAATGCAAACATCGAAAACGCAACGCCGCGATTAAGCGTAAGCTCTAGCGAAAAAAACTCCCCTTGCCACGAAAAACCGTTTAAAAACAGAAGTTTGATCGCTTGATCGATCGCAAAGATCGCCGCAAAAAGCAGGATAAATTTAATACAAGTCTTAGCCATCTCGCAACCCAAATTTAAATATGTAAAGCCTGCATTTTTTGTCCGCGCCTTTTGTACCGAGCCATGAGCTTGTCGCGCCGTAAAATTTCACCGCAACGCTATTCATTTAGGGCTTTGGTAAAAAATTTCTCGACCTCGTCCATTCGCTTTTGAAGCAGTTTTTCGTTTTTGCCCTCGATTAAGAGGCGGATAACGTTTTCGGTGCCGGAGTAGCGAAAGAGCGAGCGGATCTTGTCCGCTTTGAGGCTTGCTTCAAGCTCCTTTAGCCCTTTTAATTTTTCAAGCGGCTTTTTATCCGCGATCTTTAAATTTCGTAAAATTTGAGGATACGGTTTAAGCATAGCCGAAAGTTCGCTCGCTTTTTTGTGCGTATCCAGCATGCAAGCGGCGAATTGTAGCGCGCTTGCGATGCCGTCGCCCGTTTTGGCGTAATCGCCGAAAATCACGTGCCCGCTCTGCTCGCCGCCGAAATTTGCGCCCAGCTCGCGCATCATCTCAAGTACGAATTTATCGCCGACATTGCAGCGATGAAGCGCGATGCCGTGTTTGGCTAAAAAATCCTCCAGCGCGGAGTTGCTCATCACCGTCGCGATCATCTGATCGCCCGCGAGGCGCTTTTTCTCTTTCAAATAAACCGCTAAAATTCCAAGCAGCGCGTCGCCGTGGATGATCTCGCCGTTTTCATCCACGACTACGAGTCTGTCGGCATCCCCGTCAAAGGCAAAGCCCACGTCGGCGCGTAGGCGCCTTACCTCCCCGGCCAGACCTTGCGGGCTTAGCGCACCGCAAGCATCATTTATATTTTTTCCGTTAGGCTCGTCGCCGATGACGATCGTTTCGGCTCCCAGCTCATTAAATACGGTAGGTGCGACCCTGTAGCTTGCTCCGTTTGCGCAATCAAGGACGACGCGAAGCCCGTGCAGCGTCTTTTGCTTCGGGAAGGAATTTTTAATATGCACGATGTATCTGCCGATGACGTCGTCTACGCGCTTCGCGGCGCCTATCTGCATCATTTTAGTGCGCGCTTCGGCGATGAGCTCGTCGTTAAAATAAATTTTTTCGATCTGCGCTTCCTCTTTTTCATCAAGTTTAAAGCCTTCGCTGTTGAAAAATTTAATGCCGTTGTCGTAGTATGGATTGTGGCTTGCGCTTATCATGATGCCCGCGTCGCAGCGCATATCCTCCGTAAGAAAGGCAATCGCAGGAGTAGGCATCGGTCCGATCTGGCGGACGTTGTAGCCCACGGAGGTAAGGCCTGCTACGATCGCGGTTTCTATCATATAGCCGCTTCTGCGGGTGTCTTTGCCGACTAAGATCATATTCGTAACGGAATTTTTCCTAAAGTAAATCCCCGCCGCCATCGCTACGCGCATCGCAAGCTCGGCGGTCAGAAATTCTCCCGCTTTGCCTCGTACGCCGTCCGTTCCGAAAAGTTTCATTATCAAATCCTTATATGAAAATCGTGAAATTCTACCAGAAAAAGTTTAATCTTAATAAATTTAAACTATATTTAAATTTTACTTAAATTAAGCGTCGATTAAATATTTTTTACGTATAATTGCAGGTTCAAATTTAATCGAAAAGGAACGTTATGGCAAATCACAAATCCGCCGAAAAACGCGCGAGACAAACCATAAAAAGAACGGAGCGAAATAGATTTTATCGCACCAGAGTAAAAAATATTACAAAAGCCGTAAGAGAGGCGGTCGAGAGCAAGGATCTAGACGCAGCGACTCAGGCTCTAAAAACGGCTAATGAAAGCTTTCACAGCTTCGTAAGCAGGGGCTTTTTGAAAAAACAGACCGCGAGCAGAAAAGTAAGCCGCCTAGCCAAACTCGTAAATTCTTTAAAAACCGCCGCGTAAACGCTCCTTACGCATAAAATTTAAATGCTAGCCGATAAACTAAAGCCTTTTTTGGATCGCTACGACGAGCTTTCGCGCATGCTTAGCGATCCCGCAGTTACCGCAGATATCGCTAATATGACGGCGCTATCTAAGGAGCAGCGCAGTATCGAGCCGATCAAAGAGGCTGCTAGCGAGTATCTTAAAATTTTAAATCAGATCGAAGAAAATAAAGCTCTGCTAAGCGATGCTGATCTCGGCGAGCTAGCCAAAGAGGAGCTTAAAAGTTTAGAGAGCGAAAAGCCGCAGCTCGAAGAAAAAATCAAAATTTTACTGCTTCCAAAAGACCCGAACGACGATAAAAATATCTTCCTTGAGATCCGCGCCGGTACGGGCGGCGACGAAGCGGCGCTGTTTGCGGGCGACCTGCTCGGCGCTTATCTGCGCTACGCCGATCTTCGCGGCTATAAATGCGAGATCGTAAACACCAGTGAAGGCAGCGTCGGCGGCTATAAAGAAGCGATCTTGCTCGTAAAGGGCGCGGGAGCGTATTCGCGGCTGAAATTTGAAGGCGGCACTCACCGCGTGCAGCGCGTCCCCGAAACGGAGAGCCAGGGCAGGGTGCATACCTCCGCGATCACCGTCGCCGTAATGCCCGAGATCGAGGATAGCGAGATACAGATCAATCCAAATGACCTTCGCATAGACGTTATGCGCAGTTCCGGACACGGTGGACAGTCCGTAAATACCACCGACAGCGCCGTCCGTATCACTCACATCCCGACCGGTTTAGTCGTTACCAACCAAGACGGCAAAGATCAGCACAAAAACAAAGAGGCGGCGATGAAGGTGCTGAAGGCGCGCCTTTACGATATGCAGGAGCAGGAACGGCTCGAAAAAGAGCGCAAAGATCGCAAGGATCAGGTAGGCACTGGCGACCGCTCGGGGCGAATTCGTACCTACAACTATCCGCAAAACCGCATCAGCGACCACCGCATAAATTTAACTCTCTACCGCCTGGACGCGATAATGGCAGGGGGCTTATTCGACGAGATCATCGACCCGCTCATAGCGCACTCTCAAGCCGAAGCGATTGCAAACGCGGGCTATTAAGCCTTTTAAAATTTAATTTTTAATCCACGCATCTTTTCAAAATTTTGCTGCGATTATGCTGCAAAATTTTACTTTAAATTTAGCCGCGAGCCTTCGGAAAAGTGTATTTAATGGCTTTTGCCTCGGCAAATTCACTTAAATTTCGTCGCGGTCGCGGTCGCGGTCGCCGCTTGAAATTCCGCCTTTTTAAATTTAAAATCTATTCGTTGCGCCGCCTAGCGTTTTAAATTTCGCCGTTTTAAAATGCGCGCCTCAAACACGGCTTTAAAATTTGAGTAGAGGCGAGCTGCTAGAAATCTTTGCGATAAATTTTTAAAGGCAAATCCAGCCCTTTGCTATCTTTTGATTTGTTTCTTATCTTTGGATGCATTAAAATCCCGCTCCGTTTCATTCGTAAATTTAAAATGTATCTTAAAAATAAGCAGAGCCGATGAGCGAAAAGAATTCAGAAATTTTAGCTTGGCGGGCATGTGCTATCGGTCGTTATGTATGTGTCCTATAGCCCTCACATAGCGGCAAATTTAAACGGCAACAAAGTTCCGTGTCCCCAATCGCTAGCAGCCGCGGTAAACTGCACGATATAGCTTAGCTGCGGTCTGCTAAAGCCTAAAAAAGACTATCCGCTCGCCGCGGCGAATTTCCCGGGGATCACCTTTGGGCTGCTGACCGCAATAACGGCGCTGCAAACCGCGCTTTTAGCGGCTTAATAAATTTCAAAATCGCTCGCGCCGCATTCAAATCCGCCGAATTTAAATAACTTTTATACAAAATTTGATAAGCTTATTTCGGTCAAAATTTTATCGCTAAAAGGACGAAAAATGAAAAAGGTCATCACTTGCGTCGATCAAAACGCGCTTTTAAAACCCGTGTGTGATTATGGAATTTACGTCGCTAAAAGCCTCGGCGCCGAGCTTGTATTTATCCACGTCGTCGAGATCCCCGAGCTAGGTGAGAATTTCTACGGACTTGCAGCGGGCGGCATCGTCCTGGGCGAAAAGGATATCCTTACCAGTAGCTACGGCAACCCTCAGATAGGCGGCGTGGATATGCAGAAGGACTACGAGGAAGCCGAAGTGATGCTGCAAGAGTGCGTCGCTGCCGCAGCCGCTGCGGGGATACAGGCCGAAAAGATCATCAAAGATGGCGATTTTATCGATGTTATCGCCGAGTATAAGGATGAAGCGGAGATGTTTGTGCTCGGTATCAAGGGCTCAAATAACGAGGACGTGGGCTTCAACGCAAGCGTGCTGGTTAAAGAGCTGCACGTGCCGTCGCTTTTAGTAAATAAGGAATTTTCGCCGATAAACTCCGTGCTCATCGCGTTTGACGGCACCGATGCGGCGAAGCGTACGCTTGAGTTCGTAAAAAGCTCCAAGCTCCTCGCAGGCGCGCACAAACACGTCCTACACGTAAATCTCGATGCCGCGGCGGGCGAGGAGATGCTGGATCTGGCGCGCGAAATTTTAGGCACGCAAAATGCGAGCTTTATATGCGCAAACGCCGAGGTGCCGGCCGATGAGATCATCAAATATCGCCGAGCTAATGAGCTCGATCTCATCGCCACGGGAGCCTTTACGAAGGGATTTTTCAAAAAGCTCTTTTTAGGCAGCGTCTCCGAGGACATCTTGCACAATGCGTTAGTGCCGGTACTGGTGCTTTCATAAATCCGAGCAACCAAAGCCCGCACGCTAAATTTAAACATTTCGCGCGCGGGCTAAATTTTAAAATTTAGCCCCTCTTTTTATATTTCAAAATTTTCAAATAATTTGCATATTTTCCTAAAATTATGATTTAGTTTATGATAAATTTTATTACTATTTAAGAGATTTTTTACGATAATTTCGCCTCAAAATAGATAGAGATTATTAAATCAAAATTTAAGGATCAACCATGAAAAAGGGTAAAATTTTACTCTCTTTGGCGCTACTTTGCTCGCCGTTTTGGCTTGCCGCGGCACAAAATGAAAGCTCGCGCCTAGACGCTGCATCGCAGAGCTCCACGCCGCCTGCTTCAAATTTCGCCGCCAATAATGCGGCACCGAAAATTCTACGCAAAAGCCAGCGAGTTCTACCGTCGTAAATTCCACGTCGCAAAACGGTAGCGCAGAAAATTCTACGCTATAGGGTTCAGACAGCGATAATCTCGGCACCATAAACGTTATAGGCAAGGCCGATCTGTCCACTACCGAGGGCACCGGCTCTTATACGACGGGCAATATGAGCACCGCAACGGGGCTAAATTTAAGCATAAGAGAGACGCCGCAGTCCATAAGCGTCATTTCCAATCAGCTTCTAAAAGATCTGAGCTTACACAACGCCGAAGAGGCTCTTTCAAAATACGCTACCGGCATTTCGCTAAATAACGACGTGGGCGGCAATCGCATCGTCTCGCGCGGCTTTTATGTCGATAATATCCAAGAAGACGGCATCGCAAGCTCGGTTTCTAGCTCCGTGTTCGGGCCTCTTGGCTCATCGAAGGAATTTACCGATTTGGAATTCTACGATCGCGTCGAGGTTCTGCGCGGCGTAGCGGGCCTTACGCAAAGCAACGGCGAGCCCGGCGGCACGATAAATTTAATCCGAAAGCGCCCGAGCGATCAGTTCGGCTTTAACGCAAGTCTAAGCGGCGGTAGCTGGGATAATTATCGCGGTATGATCGACGTTACGGATGCGATAAATCAAAGCGGTACGGCACGCGCGCGGTTGATCGGAATTTTAAGTAAAACGGACTCGTTTAAGGACTATCCGCGCAACGTCTATCGCGAAGGCGTCGGCGTTTCGACGGAATTTGATGTGACCGATAAAACGCTTCTTAGCGCGGGATTTTTGTGGCAAAAAACCGTCGGCGTCTATGATATTTACGGCGTATCCGTCTTGGATAATCATGGAAATTTACTAAATTTACCGCGCAGAAGCTATTTCGGCTCGGACTGGGATAAGAGCGAATATAAAAAATTTAACGTCTACAGCGAGCTCTCGCACGAATTTAGCGATGATCTGAAAGCCTATGCGAGGCTCAATTATACCGATAGCGACAGCATGTTAAAATTCGGAGCGCTCGGCGGGGCAGATCCTTACAACGGCACCACGTCGCATACGGTGCGATATAGAATTTACGATAACGACTCCAAAGAGATCGGGTTTCAAACGGGACTAGACGGCAAATTCGAAGCATTCGGGCAGAAGCACGACTTTTTCTTAAACGGCTCGCTTAGCAACGAAAAGCTTAATTGGCGCGAGACTAGAACGAGAGATTCGTCTATGGCGTCACTGGGGATGAATATTTATAATTGGGACCGCTCAAGGATCGCTCAGCCCGATTGGAGCAGTGCCGCTACATTTAAAGACAGAAGCTCCACTACCATAAAGCAGCGTGCGATCTCGCTCGGGACTAGATTAAATTTAACCGACGATTTTCACTTTTTGCTCGGTGGGCGCTTTTCGAAAGTAGCCTATAGCAGGTATTATTATAATATTTTGCGCGGTACGGCTTCGCATAGCGCAAGCCCGAGCAAATCGGATTTCACGCCGTATGCGGGAGTGGTCTGGGATTTTGCGGATAATTTTTCGTGGTACGCAAGCTATGCCGAAATTTTTAAGCCGCAAGCCGCGCGTGATAAAGACGGTAAAATTTTAGATCCCGTCGTCGGCTATAATTTAGAAACCGGCGTGAAGGGAGAATTCTTTGACGGCGCGCTTAATACGAATGTCGCGCTGTTTCAGATCATTCAGAAAAATAGAGCGATGACCGATCCTATCAATACGAACTACTCCATCGCAGAGGGTAAGGTGCGAAGCCGCGGCGTGGATGCCGAGCTGCAAGGCTCGCTTACGGATGATTGGAAATTATTCGCGGGATATACTTTCAACCGCAGCGTCTATTTGAAGACGGAAAGAACCTCCGCAGCGGTCGATTATAGCAAGGGCGCAAACGCCAAACGCTACATTCCGAAGCATCTGTTTAAGCTCTACACGAACTATGAAATTCCACTCGGCGAAAATCGTAAGATCGCCCTGGGTACGGGTGTGCGCTATCAGAGCAAAACCGCTTCGATATATCGCGAAAACGTTGCGTACTACGCCGCGCCGCAGAAGGCTTACGCGCTGTGGGACGCGAACGTCGGCTATCATTTCGACAAGCACTTTAGCGTAAATTTTGCGGTCAAAAACATCACGGATAAGAAGTATTTTCAAAATACACAAAATCGCGTCGCGGGCCATAACAACTACTACGGCGAGCCGCGGAATTTTATGCTGACGCTTAATTATACATATTAGGTGCGGATGGAATTTTGCGCTTATGCGAACTTGGATAAACTCCCTCGTACGCGGTCGCGGATAAATTCCGCGCTTTATAAGGGCGCGGATGAAGCGGGCACAGAGGCGCGAGGCTAAGCTTTGTCGTAAGTAGCACGTGGCGAGGCGAGTAAAATTTAAACGAAGCCGCGGGATTAAAATTTAACTCGCTATTTGGTTGATTAACGATTGATTGGCGCGGGCGATTGCAGGCGATGCGGGCAAGGGCGATAAATTTAATCTCGTGATTTAATCCCGCGGAATTTCGCTACAACTCGCATTAAATTTTAAAATTTAAAGAGAAAATTTGAAAACGCTAAAGCAATTTTTTGAAATTCTAAGTCCGCACTGGTTCGGCGAGGGAGCGGCGAAGCTGTGGGCGCTGCTGCTGCTCGCGCTTGGTTTTAGCCTCGCTATCATCAAAATCAGCGTGCTGATGAACGCATGGGATAAGCGCTTTTACGACGCGCTAAGCGAACTTAAGGGTGAGCTGATCCCTGCGCTCGTGGGTGAGTTTTTGCTCTACACGGCGCTCATCGTGCTTTTCATCGTCTGCGGTAGCTGGTTTCGCAAACTGCTCGTAATCGTCTGGCGCGAGCGGCTAAGCGCGATGATGGAGCGAAAATGGCTACACAACGCAAACTTCTACCGCACTAGCCTTGAGGGGAATTTCAGCGCCAGGGGCGGTTCAAATTTAGAAAAACCTGGCGACGCGAATTTAAACGAGCGCGCAGAGTGTTCCGTAGTCGAAGCGGACAGCGCGGCTTTATATAGAGACGTAAAGGGGCTTGAAATTTTACCGAGCACGGCAGAGCAAAATGCAGCAGGGCAAAGCAGCGCAAGCGAGAATGAAATTTCATCCAAAACTCGCGCAGATTGTGAAATTTCAAAAAGGGTCTCGAAGCTAGACAACCCCGATCAGCGTATCGCCGAGGACAGCTTGCTGCTCGTGCAAAAAAGCGTCGATCTCGTAAAATCGCTCGTCTACAATCTCGCCAAGCTCATCGCCTTCGTTGCGATCTTGTGGCAGGTCTCGAAGGTGCTGAAATTTGAAATTTTTGGCATGCGCTTTGAGATCGAGGGCTTTTTGCTCTACGTCGCGCTTATTTATACTCTTCTTTGCTCGCTGATTACGCATCTTATCGGGCGCAGGCTTAGGGGGGCTAAATTTTGCCAAGCAGCGCGCCGAAGCCGACTACCGCTCGGATCTGTTGCTCGTGCGCGAAAACGCAGAAGCCGTAGCCTTTATGCGCGGAGAGGATGCCGAGCGCGGCCGCTTCCGCGCGAGCTTCAGCGAGATCATGAGAAATTGGCGCAGCATTATGAATACGGAATTTCGCCTCGAATGCTTTTCGGCAAGCTACCTAAAAATCACGAATTTAATCCCGATCTTTGCCTGCTTGCCGCTGTATTTGTCGCGCGCGATGAGCTTCGGCGATATGATGCAGGCGCGCTCGGCGTTTTACAGCGTGCAGGACGGATTTGCGTGGTTTATGGACTATTACAAGCAGATCATGGAGTGGGCGGCGAGCGTGCAGAGGATCTATGAGTTCATCGCGCGCATGGACGGCGAGAGCGCAAATTTGAGCGCTTGCGTCACACAAAGCGACAAAAATTCTGCTCGTTGCGAGGGCTTGTCGGTCTTCACGCCTGCGGGCGAGCCGCTGATCGAGGATCTACGCTTCGAGCTTGCGCCCGCGCAGTTTATAATGCTGCGAGGCAAGAGCGGTGCGGGCAAAAGCACGGCTCTGCGCTACGCGGCGGGGCTTTGGCGATACGGCCGCGGCGAGATCGCTCTGCCGCGCACGGGCGTGATGTTTATCCCGCAAAAGCCCTATTTAGCGCCGCTTAGCCTAAAAGAGCTCATCTGCTATCCGCAGCCGCCGCGCGCAGACGATGCGGAATTTTTAGAAATTTTACGCCGCGTAGGGCTTAAGAAATTTGCTTGCATGCTAAACTCGCGCGCCGATTATGTTAAAATTTTAAGCGGCGGGGAGGCGCAGCGGCTTAGTTTCGCACGTATTCATTACCACAAGCCGAGCTTTGTTTTCGCAGACGAGATCACGTCCGCGCTAGATCCCGCCTCGGCGCGCGAGCTGCTACTGGGTCTGCGCGCGGATCTGCCAAGGCTAGGCATGCTAGCGATCGTGCATCAAACGGGGCTTGAGGACATATTCGAGCGAACGATAGAGCTTTAAATTCGGTCGTTGAAATTTCACGCTGCAGGGATTTCGCCTTTAAATTCATATCTTTTTAAATCCATATTTATTAAAATTACTCATTTATATTAAGCGGCGATAAAATTTAGCCGAGGCGCTTCGCGCGAAGCCGCTAAATTTTAAAACGAAGCAAGGAGATTTTATGCTTAAGGCGGGGATTGTTTATAAATTTGCGCTCATCGTGCTGCTAGGTTGCGCGCTTTGCATTTTGGGCTTTTCAGGCGTTAATTTCGCGCGCGGTGAATATGACGAGGCGTGGATGAGCCTGCATAAGATCGCGGGATTGGGCCTGCTTTGCGTCGCGATCTTGCATCTGATCACCAGGCGAAGGAAGCTCGTGAAACTTTGGGGCGAGTTTTTGGACGTGATCTTAAGCCGCAAGAATCCGGGCTTTTGCAATATGGATCGCATCATCGGCGCGATCGAGACCTACAATATCAGAGAGATTGCCGGTAAAATGGGCTTTGGCGCCGATGAACTCACTGCGATTTTAAAATCGAACGGCATCAAGCTCGTAAGCGCAGATCAAGACCTGCGCGAGCTTGCGAAGCTCAACGACGAAAAAATTTTCTTCATCTTGGTGCTTTTAATCGAGGCGAAATTCGGCAAAGCGGGCGAATGCAAAGTCTAAATTTTAAAATTCCGGCTAGATTCACTTCGCAAATTGCCGTTTTAAAAAGCAAACGGCGCCAAGGAGTCTAAATTTAAAACCGAAATTTTATCGCGCCCAGTAAAACGCTCGAAATTAAAATTTCATCCAAACTACGCCTAAATTTTAAAAAATCTATCTTTAATCTTTGAAATTTATTATTATTTAATCAAGAGAAATTATAATATAGCATTTGCAAATCATTCGCAAAATTCTAATTTTGAATAGGGGAGAGTGATGTTTAAGAAATTTTATCTTTCAAATGCCGCAATCGCGCTAAGTTTGTGCGCCGCCTTACAACTAAACGGAGCCGAAAACAACGCTACGTCCGAAAATATCAGTGCGTCCGGCGCGGGAGCCGTAAATTCTGCAGTTCCTAAAAACGCTTCCGGCGCGAACGCCACGAAGTTGGGCACCATCGTAGTTACCGCGACGGGCTTTGAGGATATGCTTAAAAACGAGGTTCGCAACGTCTCGGTCATCACCGCGGAGGATATGGAAAACCGCGGATACCGCGATCTGCGCGAAATTTTAGAAAAGGCGCCGGGGGTTAGCTTTCACGGCGATACGGTCGATCTGCGCGGACAGGGCCAGAAGGCAAATACCTCCGTCAAAGTCCTTCTTAACGGAGTCGCGCTCAATATGATCGACACGACGCCGACGAGCATTCCGATCGATTTAGTTCCGATCGAAGATATTGAGCGCGTGGAGATCATCCCGGGCGGCGGTAGCGTGCTTTACGGCAGCGGCACCAGCGGCGGCGTGATAAATATCATCACGAAAAAGGGCGCCAGATACCCGTACGCCAATATCTCGACCAAGATCGCATCGTATAATTACAATGATCTAAATTTAGGGCTCGGCGGAGGCGTGAGCGATAATCTGTTTCTAAAAACCGCCGTTAAGGGCTTTAAGCAGCGTGGATACCGCAAGGGCGAGAAAAATACCGGCTACTACGGCTCGCTCGGGATACATTATAAAATTTCAGACGATCAAAGCATCTCTTTCGATCCGAGCTTTTATCAAGCTAGAACCTATTCCGTGCCTACTCTGGGTCTTGCCGAGCTTAAAGCGGATCGCCGCCAGCAGGGAGGCGAGAGGACCTTTACCAAAAGCACGCGATCAAATTTTGATCTAAGCTACGCGGTAAAATTTGGCGATCGGGTAGAGATGAATCTGCATCCTTATTATCAAGATATCAGGAGCATACAGCAGGGATTTGTGATGAAAGATCGCAAAGAGGGGGCAAATTTAAAAGGCAAACTCGACTACGACAGCGGCGAGTTTATAGCGGGATATGATTATCTCAAAAACAAGGGCTTTCGCAAGATTGACTTTACCACTCCGATGAATCCTATGATGAGCCTTTCGCAGCTTACGATCTTTGATATGCAAAAGCTTACCCACTCGGTCTATGCTTTAGAAAAGCACAATTTCACCGATCTGTTTTCGCTTAGTGCGGGCGGGCGGTTTGAGCGCGCCGAATACAAAGTAGATCGCAGAGTTTCGACTACTATAAAAAGGATGGGAAACATAATCTCGCAGACGCAAAATAGTACCCGAGTAAGCGATCATAAAAACAACTACGCTTTTGAGATTACGCCGAATTTTAATTATTCCAAGGATGGCAATCTATATTTTAAATTTGAGCGCGGCTATATCTCCCCAGGCCCTAATCAGCTCATCGATAAGCTCGGTCGCAACGGCCCTTATGTGCTTAATAACCTCAAATCCGAAACCTTTAAAACCTACGAGATCGGTCTTAAAGATCTAATCTACGGGCAATACGTAAGCGCTACGATCTTTTGGACCGATACGAAAAACGAGATCGTAAACGAAACCTTAGGCAGCTCGATCACCGACGGTTGGCATTTTATCAATATCGACGAGACGCGCCGCAAGGGCGTGGAGCTGTATGCGGAGCAAAGTCTGCTTTCAAATTTAAAGCTCAGCGAGACCTTTTCATATGTGGACGCCAAGATCCAATCCGGCGCGAATAAAGGTAAGCAGGTTCCGCTGGTGGAGCGCTCGAAGTTCGTTTTAGGGCTCGATTACGAGCCGATTAGAAATTTGACGCTGATGAGCGATTTTAAATATTTCTCATCATCGCACGACGGCAACCACGATAGAATCGACTCGCGCACGATCGTAGATCTGGGCGCTGCGTACCGCTTCGCAAGCGGATTTTTGATAAGTGCCGGAGTCAAAAACGTCTTTGACGAGGAGTATAATTACAACCAAAATTTACGCTCGGACGTCTATACTCCGGCTCCAGGACGCAACTATTACGCGGAGTTTAAATACACCTATTAGCGTGCGTTTAAATTTAAGCGAGGTTTGAGCTGCGAAATTTAAAATTTACGGGCGGAATTTAAAATTTCGCCGCAGCGTGCTTTTTCGCCGCGGGATTAAATTTAATAAAAGGAGCGAAGATGAAACCGGACTATAAAAACTGGGTGCCTAAGGGCATGATCGCGAGCTTTGCCGCGGGTGCGGGCGTAGCGTTAGTTTTGTTTTTGATTTTCGGCGTTTGCGGCGCTTTTGTTGGCGGCGTGCTGAGGTGGTTTCTTGCCGGGCTTTTCGGCGCAGCGGCGCTGGTTTTGGTTGGCTTTACGATCTACTGCGTCGTGTGGTACCGCGCGTTTGATTACGGCGGCAAGCGTCAGCTCTCGCGCGCGATCGTAGAGGGCACGGCGAAATACGTGGATCTGCCCGAGGGCGGGCGCGGGCTGGACGTGGGCTGCGGTAGCGGCGCGCTAACGATCGCCGTCGCCAAGCGCAACCCGCACGCATCGGTGCTGGGCGTCGATCGCTGGGGCTTTGAGTATGCGTCTTTTAACAAGCAGCTGTGCGAATCCAATGCGCGCGCCGAAGCGGTGCAAAACACTAGCTTCGAGCAGGCTGATGCCACGCAGCTACCCTTTGAGGACGGCAGCTTCGATGCGGTTACAAGCAACTACGTCTATCATAACATTATGCGCAAGGACCGCCAGGCGCTGCTTTTAGAGACGCTCCGCGTGCTTAAAAAGGGCGGCAGCTTCGCAATCCATGATCTTTTTTCGCGCGGAAACTACGGCGACATGGATGCTTTCATCGCGCGGCTTAAGGAGCAGGGCTACGAGCGAGTCGAGCTTATAGACACGACGCAGGGGCTTTTTATGAGCCCGCGCGAAGCCAAATGGCTGATGCTAGGCAGCTCAAAGCTTCTGGCGGGCAAAAAATAAAAAGCCTTCGTAAATTTTAAATTTGAGTTGATTTAAAATTCCTAGGCGACGGATTTAAATTTAAGGCCGATCGCTTTTATGAAATTTCGCTTTTAAATTTTGAAATTTTATGTTTTGGACGTGCGGCACGGCGTGAGTTCGGGCGTAGAGCTGCGCTATGATAAGATTAAAATTTCACGCTGCGAAAGAGCGGTGAGTAAGACGATCCTTCGGGTAAATTTGACCGCGGATAAAGCGGATTTGATGCTGAACTACTATCTTTAAGATAAGCTTTTGTTTAAAAAATATATAATCCACATTTTATTTAATTTCAAAGGAGAAACTGTGAAAGGAACTATTTTGGCTAAGGGCATTATCCTTGCCGCAGATGAGAGCCGCTACTCATACCAGCAAGAGGATGTGAAATCGGCAAACGAGGAAGGCAAACCAGTCGTTTTGAGTCAAGGCGATGAAGTTGATTTTATCGCAGAAGGTCAAACTGCAAAGGAGATATACCTTACAAAAATAAAGCTCATTAACTTAGATTTCTCTAATTTTTCTCTTGGGGATGACAATTTATCAACCATCAGAACGCTTGGACTAGCGGGATCGGCGCTACCGATTTTAGGCGTTATTCCGTTTATCGGTTTAGTTTTCGTCATCGCAGGTTTTATATGTATATTGCTCGCTATCATCAAGCTTTCAAATAAAGCCGCCAGCCCTACGCTTAAGAAAAACTACATCATTTATCTAGTAGCCACCGTCGTAGCGACCATACTTATCTTTATAGGTGCGACTATGGGGGTATTCGCACTGATAGGCGCTAGCGCTAAATATGGCGGTGCCAGCGGTATCGGCATAGCCATCGGCGTCATTTTCTTCATCGCCGGCATAATCGGTATGATCTATGCGTTTTTTAAAGAATTCCAAGTTTATAATGAGCTTTCAAGAATATCGGGCGATAAATTTTTCCTCTATTACTTCATTTGCACGGTCGTCGGTGCGCTAACGGTCGCTATAGCTATCGGATATTTTATACTTCTGGCGGCGTTTATCTTACAAATCATCGCTTGGTATAGGCTACGAGAGATTAAGGCGGCTTAAATTTTTGTATTTCTGATCGGCGGGTAAATTTGCGCGGGTAAAACCCGCCGATAAATTTTAATTTTGCGGTTTTATTCGTAAATCCGCATTGTAAATTTAATGGCCCCGTGCTATTTTAAATTTAAACGCGATATAAGCTAAAGCAGCCGTAGTCGGTGCGTACGGCCAAAAATTCCTCGCCGTTTATACGCTCAAATTTCGCTTCGCAGCGCTTCACGACGTGCGAAAGCTCAAAGCTAAGCCGCAAATTTCCACTTTTTAGATCGATGATGCGGGCTTTGTCGTAGCTGATTAATGCAAGCCTCAAACCGTCCGCGCTAACGCAAAACTCGTCCGCCTCGGCGCATTCGCCCTGCAACCACGCGGGCTTAAGTCGTTCGCCGCTTGCGGTATCGAGGCAAACTAGCTTGCCTGCGTAGCGCTCCTTGCCTAGTAGCGAGCCGTCCGCTAGAAAGCAAATTTTATCAAAAATGCCGAAGTCGCCCCTGATCTCGTTTAAAATTTCGCCGTTTAGAGTGTTTAAAATTTTGATCTCGTTTTGCTTGCAATGAAGCGCTAGCCGCATGCCATCATTGTTAAGAGTGGCACACAAGATCGGCGTGTAGTTTTTCATTTCGGATCTGTACTCGGACAGAGGCGAAATCTCGCCGCCGCGCAGAGTAAAAATTTGACCGAACATCGCAAACGCCGCCGTATCTTTCGCAGCGCAAACAAAACTCGTAAATTCTTTGCTATTTTTAAAGCTTAACCATTGAGAGAGATCGCTAAATTCGCCGCTCGCCGGGTCAAATTTAAAGATAAAGTGATCCAGATCCAAAAGCAAAATTTCGCCCGTGCGCTCCGCCTGCCATGCAAGCGGCTTTGGCAGGACGATCTGCTGCTTTACGGCGCCGCTTGCGTCCAGCCTGATGAGAAAATCATCCAGCGCGCCACCCTCTTTGTAGCCGCCGCATTTATAGACGAAAAGCTCGCCTTCTGCGCCCGCAAAGGCTAGCGCGCCCGTGTATCCGCCGCCGATGTAGACGTGCAGACTCGCTTCGCCCGCTTTTGCGCCCGCGTTTTGCAGGACATAGCCCTTTTTTAAGCTCTCCCACTCCTTTTTCGCGCAGGCTTTTTGCGCCTCGCCAGCACTTGCAAACTCCTTTTGCGTCTGCCTAGTTTTGCCGTTTTTGACGCTCTCACTGATTAAAATTTTGTCCTGCACGCGCAAATTTAAGCGGTCGCCGCCGCTTAAATTTATTAAATTTTTCATTTTTACTCCTGCGAATTAGTTTTAAAAATTATCTCAAAGCGGCGCTTAAAAGCCGCTAAATATCGATGACGCCGAGGTGCGAGAGCAAAATTTTAATCCCGATTAAGATCAAAATCACGCCGCCTAAAACGAGCGCCTTTGAGTGTAGATATTCGCCCGTTAGCTTGCCTGCGTAGCACGCCGCGACGCACAGCGCGAAGCAGACGAGCCCGATTACGCAACAGGCGTAGAGGATGTTTATTTCGCCGAACGCAAAGGTCACGCCCACGGCCATCGCGTCGATGCTGGTAGCGATCGCGCCCAGTACCAGCTCCTTCGTGCTTAGGCGTAGAGCTGGCTCGTCCTGCTCGCGGCGGGATTCCGCGATCATCTTGACGCCTAAAAACGATAAAATTCCAAACGCGACGAAGTGATCGATCTGCGCGATAAATTTTACGAAATTTATCCCCAAAGCGTAGCCTGCAAGCGGCATTATAAACTGAGCCGCCGCGTAGAAAAACGCGACGCGCACGATCTGCGCAAATTTAAAATTCGGATATTTCGCGCCGTTTGAGATACTAAGCGCGACGCTGTCCATCGCAAGCGCAAAAGCGATGAGTAAAAGCTCCATATTTAGCCCTTTTGGTATTATAAAAGCGTTGATTATACATTAAAATTTATGAAATAAAATGAACAATCTTAAATCGGGAAAAAGCCTTGCTTAAAAATCTAATTCTTTGCCTTTTGCCGCTCATAGCGGCTGCGAGTTGGGAAGAGGTCGCCGTAAAGGGGCTGGACGTCGTCATCAGCGCAAACGTGGGCGATAGCGAAAATTTTAAAAGCTCGCTAAGCACTCTAATCGAGCGCGCCGCAAGCGAATACGAGCGCGAAGGGATCGAGGACTACGAGCTCGATCTGCCGGGCTATCTGACGCAGCGCGCCGGCAAAAAAAGCATCGCCGTGCAAAATATGCGCCGCCTGGCCACTCAAAAGCTAAATCCCGCGATCGAGCCGCTAAAAAATTTGATACTTACTAAAATCAAAGAGATGCCAGAGGCCGATACCAAGGCGATTATGAGCGGCGAAGTGCTGTTTAGCCACTATCTGCGTACAAACGCCTTTGATGAAATTTACGATATTTTGCTGCCGTTTGCGCGTGCTCTGGGCTCGGACGCGGGCTTTGCCAAAAGCTACAAAAATGCCGTGGGCAAGGAGATTGCGGACGATTTCGGCAGCGAATTCAGCAGCGCCTTCATCAACGAAAGTTTTGATTTTTTAAGCAAAAACGAAAGGGAGTTTCGCAAAAACTCGGGCGCGATTTTAAACGCGATAAAGACGGTCAGATAGGCGCGGCTGCGCCAAGATCTCGGCGAAATTTTACTTTAAATTTATGAAAAATTCTATCTCGGAGCCCGCGGAAAATTTTAATTCAAAATCCGCTTTAAATTTTATTTCAGATCCGGTGCGTGAGCGCGCTAAAAATATAGCTTTAAATTCTGCTTCAAATACGGCGTTTGCGTGCGCGAAAAACACAGCGCCGGGTGGCGCGGCGAATTTCGCTCCCGCTCTCCGCCTCAAAAGAAATTTCAAATTTCAAGATGCGGATGTCCGCTCAAATTCTATCCGCGGAAGAAATTTAAAATTTGCTTCCGTTTCGGTGGGTTTTGCCGCGCGCAATCGTGCCTCGGCCGGTTTTGCCGAGCGCAATCTCGTCGCGCTCTATTCCGCTCCGCACGTCAGAAATCCAGGGAGAAAATCCGCTTTAAATTTTGCGGCTCTTGCGTTAAATTTAAATCCCGCGCAGGATATGAGCCGCACCGAAAATAAAGCTTTAAATTCCGCGAAATCCTCCAAAACAGATCCTTGCGAAAATTCGGCAAGAAATTTCAGAAAAAATTTTATATTAAATTTTGCGGAAAATTTCACTCGCAACGGCGCAAATAGCGCGGGTTTGCCGAGCCGCACAAGCGCTGTAAACGATCCAAATTTAAGCCTCGCAAAAAGCCTCGCCGCCGCTCACGCGCAACGCTCCGAGAAAAATTTTACCAAGGTCCTTACAAACGATCCTGGCGGAGCTAGCATGCCGCATAGCTTCGGTTCAAATTCCACGCGAAGCTCGAATTCTACGAACAATTCCGATTCTGCAAAGAATTCCAACTCCACGCAAAATTCCGATTCCACGCAGAGTTTCGGGCGAAATTCCAATTCCGCGCAAAGCCGCGCGCAAAACCCCGTTCCGCCTAGCAGGCTGTGGGATCTGGGGCTGCTTTTCGTAGCGATCGTTTGGGGATGCACTTTCGTGCCGGTTCAGCGCGCGCTGCATAGCGGCGACGTTTTTAGCTTTTTGTTTTGGCGCTTTTTGGCGGCGAGCATTTTTACCTACCTCGCCTGCCTGCGCTTCGGCGTCAAATTTGACCGCGGCACGATAGGGCGGGGCGTGTTTTGCGGGCTGATGCTATTTTGCGATTTTTCCTGCCAGACCATAGCGCTTGATTATGCGCTCTCCTCGACCGTGGCGTTCATTTTGGGACTAAACGTCGTCATCGTGCCCTTTTTAATGCTTGCGTTTTTCGGTAAAAAGGTCGGTGCGAGCGCCTTCGGCGGCGCAGCCACGGCGCTTTTGGGGCTGTATTTTTTAAGCGGAGCAAGCGCGGTGGGTTTCGGCATAGGCGAGCGGCTGACGCTGATTTCGGCGTTTGCATACGCGCTTCATATCGTATTTACCGGCGTCTGCGCGCGCAAAAGCAACCTCTACGGCTTTGTGATCGTGCAGTTTATCTGCGTCTGCGTCTGTGCGCTGATCGCGGCGGTTTTCGCTCCGCACGCGCAGTTTGAAGGCGAGATAAAGGTACTTGGAAATTTAATCTTTTCGCCGAGCTTTGATTTCGTTTTCGCGCTGGTTTTGACCTCGATCTTTGCCACCGTCGCGGCGTTTGTGATCCAAACGATGGCGCAAAATCGCGGCGTAAGCGAGATAAAAACGGTGCTAATTTTCGCGCTGGAGCCCGTAAGCGCGGGCATAATGGGGTATGCTTTCGGCGAGAAGCTAAGCACACTTCAAATTTTAGGCGCGGCGCTGATACTCGCAGGTATCCTGCTTAGCGAGCTGGGTGGGCTTTTAGGCGCGAAGTTTGCTAAAGATCGAGCTTGCGAAAAAGCAGACCGAGGCGACTAGTATTATCGAAGCGCCGCTGGTTAGATTGAGCTTAAAGCTCAAAACAAGCCCCGCCGCGCAGAAAAGTGCCGATAGCGCGCAGCTTATCGCCATCATCGAGCCTAAGTTTTTTGAAATTTTTTCGGCGATGAAGGGCGGGATCGTCATCAGCGAGATCACTAAGATTAGTCCTACGATCTGAATCGATGCTACCACCGCGAGGCTCGCCATTACCACGAGGACGTAGTAAAAGACGCTCGTATTAACTCCGCGCAGCAGGGCAAATTCCTTATCGAAGCTGATCGCTAAAAACTGCCTGTAAAAGCACGCCGTAAGCGCCGCAAATGCCGTGCCGCAAATGCCGATGAAGATTAAATTTTCGTGATTTATCGCTAGGATCGAGCCGAATAAAAAGCTCATCAGATCGGATTTGTATCCAGGCGTAAGATCGGCGAAAATTATCCCCAGCGCCATTCCAAACGCCCATATCGCGCCGATTACGGCGTCGAAGCGCTCGGTGTTTCGCAGCGTAACGTAGGCGATGAGCAGCCCCAAAAATAGTGCAAATACGCTAGCTCCCAGCACGGGCGAGATGCCTAAAAATAGCGCGATGCCGATACCGCCGTATGCGCCGTGCGCGATGCCACCTGCTATGAAGCTCATGCGATTTATCACGACTAAAGAGCCTACGACGCCGCAGACTATACTGACCAAAAGCCCGCCGAATAGGGCGTTTCGCATAAAATCATAGGATAGAATTTCAGCCATTTTCGCCCTCCTTGCAGCAGCATTCGTTAAGCGCGAGATCGACGGCACAGAAGTGCCCGTGCTCGCGTCGCAGGTGATCTAAAAATTCCGCTCTGCCCCCCGGATCGATCTCATGAGTATGCGCCGAGCCGTTTGCGACGTAAAGCGCGCGGTTTGCGTAGTTTAGCGCAAGCTGCACGTCGTGGCTGATTAGAATTATGCCGCAGCCGCTCTCGTTTAAGGATTTTAAAAGCTCGTAAATTTGAACCTGCCCCATCGTGTCGATGCTCGCTAACGGCTCATCAAGAAGTAAAATTTTAGCCTTCGCGCACAGCGCCCGCGCGATGTAAACGCGCTGTCTTTGTCCGCCGCTAAGCTCGCTGATACGGCAGTCTGCTAAGCTCTGCATGCCTACGCGCCCCAGGGCTTGCATGGCTTGCTCGCGCTCGGATTTACTGTAAAAGCCGAAAATTTTCTTATCTATCAGCCCCATTAAAACTACCTCGAGCACGCTTATGGGAAAGCTTTTGTTTATCGCGATGAACTGCGGCACGTAGCCCATTTGCGCCCTGGCAAGCGCGGGCGATCTGCCTAAAATTTCGATCGTGCCCGAGCTTGGTCGCAGCAGCCCCAAAAGCAGCTTCAAAAGGGTGCTTTTGCCGCCGCCGTTGGGCCCGAAAATCGCTAAAAAATCGCGCAGCTCGTAGCTTAAGTTTATATCTTTTAAAATTTCGCGTTTTTCGTAAGCAAAGTTTAAATTTCTTATCGTCACGTCCGTCATGAACGCCCTTTCGCCTAGATTTTGAAAGCATTTATTATAGCCCAAATTCGGAAAAATTGCCAAATTTTGCTATTATTACAAAAAATTTAAAGGCTAGCGGTGGAGAAAATCGGCGAAAAATCAGATGAAAATAGCTGGGATAAAAAGTCCGAAAGTTACGCTAAATTTAACGGCGAGTTAGGGGATTTCGGCAAGCGGGTATTTGAGATACTGCGCGGCTGGGACGTGAGCTTTGCGGGCAAAAGCGTGCTCGACGTGGGCGCCGGTACGGGGGTTTACTCGCTATATCTCGCGTCGCTGGGCGCCAAGGTCACGGCGATCGATAGCTCGGAGGGGATGCTGCGCGAGCTAAGACGCAGCGCGGAGGAATTTGGCATCCGCCTGCAAAACGTATTAAATTTAAGCTTTGCGGAGTTTTGCGAGCGGCTGAGCCGCGATGGTTTCAGGGATACGGCGGGAAAAAATTTTAAAATTTATCCGCGCCCGCAAAGCGAAATTTCAAATGCGAAAGCTCAAGAAGCGCAGGTTTTAAATTTTAAAGATGCTGCGAGCGAAAACCGCGAGAGTGAAAATTTTAAAATTCCCGCAGTTTTTGACATCGCGTTTCTTACGATGAGCCCCGCGCTAAAAAGCACGGAGGATTTTGAAGCGTTTTTGGCTTTGGGCGAGCGAAAAATTTATCTAAACTGGGCGAGCGAGCGCAATTCATCGATGCTTGCGCCGCTATTTGAGCGCTTCGGCGCAGGGCATAAAAGACTTGCTACCGCCGCCGAAAAGTTCGAGGCGCTGCTTGGCGCGCGCGACATCAAATTTAAAAGCGAAATTTTAACTGAAAAGCGCGAGCAAAAACGCAGCCTGCAAGAGGCGGTGCAAAACGCCGCGTGGCACCTGCATATGGACGGCGCGGAGGCTAGCGAGCGCGAGATCGAGGAACTTTTGAAAAAGCGGGCTAAAGACGGGATGATAAGCGATGAGATCGAAGCGAGCTTTAAGCTGTTTTATATTTAGCCTGGCGC